>DASYTM010000206.1:0-21661 GCA_036002345.1 Candidatus Methylomirabilota bacterium
GTGGAGGAGTAGCCCTTGGCCGGGTACACCTGGAGTCCCACGCCGATGGTGCGCGCCACGAGCGGTGCGCCGACACCCAGGGCCAGCACGTAAACATCGGCGGAGAGCGTGCCGCGGGCGGTGAGGACGGCCCGCACCCGATCTCCGGAGGCCTCGAGTCCCGTCACCCGGGTGCCAAGCTGGATGGTCAAGCCGAGCTTCTCGCGACCAACGCGGGCCAGCGCCTCCGTGAAGATCCGGGCATCGCCGCTCGAGTCGGTCACGTCGCGCACGGCGCCGGCGATCTTGTGCTGCACGGACTCGAACACCGGATCGAGCCGGGCGACCGCCGCGGCGTCGAGCACCTCCTGCTTCTGGCCAGGAACGCCATCTTCTTGACCCCAGCCTCCAGCTCGGCCGGAGTGCGGTAGAGGTAGAGCGCGCCGCGGGCCACGGCCTCGTAGGCGATGCCCTCGCTGCGCACGACCTCGTTCAGCACCGCCTGGCTGTACTGGCAGAGGCGGAGCTTGATCAGCGTGTTGCGGCGCGCGCGCGCGGACGTGCACTCGCGCAGGAAGCGCAGGCCCCACGCGTAGAGCTGCGGATCGGCGCCGAGCCGCAGGCGGATCGCCGTCTCCGCGCCGCGCAGCGACTGCCACAGCATGCGCGGCGCGCGCGGCGACGCCCACGCGAAGGAGTGGCCGGGCGCGATGATCCCGGCGTTGCCGCCGGTCGCCTCGAGCCCCAGCCCGTCCTTCTCCTCGACCAGCGTCACCTCGTGACCGGCCTTGGCCAGGAAGTACGCCGTGGTGACGCCGACGACACCGCCCCCGAGGACGAGCGTGTTCATCGCGGACGCGTCAGCGGCAGTAGTCGCAGAGGCCCGCGCGGAAGACGCCGCTGCCGAACGCGCAGCGCTGCTCGTCCGTGGGGAGCTCGGCGACGCGGAGCGACCCGGCACAGCCGGCGACGGCCAACAGGAGCAGTCCGATCAGGGCGAGCTTCATGCGGCCCATCATATCGCGCCGGCGGCGAGATTGATGGTCAGGGCCAGGAGGGCGACGTTGAACACGAACGAGATCACGCCGTGGGCGGCGACGAGGCGGCGGATCGGCTTGCACGTGACGGCCACGTCGGAGACCTGCGACGTCATGCCGATCACGAACGAGAAGTAGGCGAAGTCCCAGTAATCCGGCTCCTTGTCCTCCGGGAAGGCGAGCCCGCCGCCCGCCATCTCGTCGTAGAACTCGTGGGCATAGTGCAGGGCCAGGATCGTGTGGACGAAGGCCCACGACAGGAAGATCGTCGCGATCGCGAAGCCGACGTGACTCGGCTGCCGCGCGCCCTGGGCGCCCGCAGAGGAGCCGAGCTGCGCGAAGATGGCCGCCAGGCTCGCCAGCGCCGCGGCCACCGTGAGGACCAGGATGGTGAGCTGGCCTTCGTCCTCGCGCGCGGCGCGCCGGCGGATCTCCCGCACGTCGGCGGTCGCCATCAAGTGCGCCGCGAGCGCCAGGTAGAGGACGACGGCCACGTTCCATCCGAGCAGCACGCGCGTGGCCGGCCGCCACTGGGTCGCGGCGACGGTGAGCACCGCGACGACGAGCACGCCGACACCGAGCGCCGTGAACAGGCGTGGCCGGGCCCGCACCACGCGCACCAGCAAGGGAGCACGGCGGTTCGGGCGTCCTCGGGACGGCATATCGTCCGCAAGGTAGCACCGAACCGCCGCCCGGATCAGGCCGGCCGGATCGCCGCCTTCACCTTCGCGAGCGTGGACGCGTCGATCTGGGCCACGCCGTGATCGCGCTTGGCGTGCTCAGCAGCCTTCTGGAGTAGCTCTTCCTCGGTCTCGCCGCGGGCCACGATCGCGCAACCCGGGAACAGCTCACCGCAATGCAGGACTTTCGCCATGACAGGCCTCCTTGACGTCATTCGGGACTGGCCATGGCCAGGACCTGCTCGCGCGTGAGCTCCATCGCGTGTTCGTCGCGCGCGTGCTTCTGCGCCTGCGTCACCAGCGCGTCCTCGTCGCGCGCCCGAACCACCCTGCCGCACGGACACTTGATGACCTTGCTCATTCACGCCTCCTCGCCACCGTCCCGTCACGTGCGATACTGCCCCGCGCGCCTTGCCAGGAGGTTGCCGGCACCTTGGCGAAAGCTTGGAAGTCCCCGCTGCGACTCTACCTGACCGGCCGTCTCGCCGCCGAGCTGGGCGACAAGCGCTTCGACGAGCGGCGCTTGCCTGGCCGCCAGGGCCGCCGCGCCTTCGCCTATCTCGCCCTGGAGCGCACGCGCCCGGTACCGATCGACGAGCTGGCCGACGCGGTGTGGGGCACGGCGTCGCCGGCCGGCGCGTGGGAGACCGCGCTGAGCGCGATCGTCAGCAAGCTGCGCGCGTCGCTGCGAAGCGTCGACGCGCGCTGCGCGGTGACGACGGCGGCGGGCTGCTACCAGCTCGTGCTGCCGCCCGACGCCTGGGTGGACATCGAAGCCGCGCACCGCGCGCTGGAGGAAGCGGAAAGCCGCGCGCGCGCCGGCCGCTTTCGCGAGGCGTGGGGGCCGGCCAACGTCGCGGGCTCGATCGCCGCGCGCCCGTTCCTCGCCGGCGCCGACGGCGACTGGATCGCCCGCGCGCGCCAGACCCTGCGCGAGACGCGCGTGCGCGCGCTCGAGTGCCTGGCCGGCGTGGCGCGCGCCAACGGCGAGCATCCCCTCGCCGCCCAGCTCGCGCGCGAAGTCGTGGACCTGGAGCCGTTCCGCGAGACGGGATGGCAGGAGCTGATGCGCGCGTACGCGGGCGGCGGCAACCGCGCGCAGGCGCTGCGCGCCTACGCCGACTGCAAAAAGCTCCTCGCGACGGAGCTGGGCGCGCCGCCCTCGCCGGAGACCGACGCGCTCGCCCGGGCGCTGCGCCGGTCCGGCGCATGATCGCCAGCTTGTTCCGTACGGACGAGTATGCGAGAGTGTACGTACGGAGATCGAGCCGATGCGTAAAAAGCTGACGCGAACAGGGAACAGCCTCGCGCTCGTCCTCGACCGGCCGTTGCTCGACCGACTCGGGATCGATGCCGACACGCTGCTCGAGGTGTCGACCGACGGCCGTGTCCTCGTGGTCTCCCCCGTGCCCAACAAGCGGAGGAACGCCAAGCTCAAAAGCATCGTCGCCGAGGCGCACGCCAAATACGGAGGTGTGTTCCGCCGGCTGGCCGAGTAGTGCGGGTCAGCTTCCTCGCCCTCGAGGAAGTTCTGGCACTACACGCCGATCAGATCGAGCGATACGGAGGGCGCCCGGGCATCCGGGCGCTTGATCTGCTGCAGTCAGCCGTCGCGGTGCCGACCGCGACGTTCGCGGGCGCGTTTCTCCACACGAGCGTGCATGAGATGGCGGCCGCCTACCTCTTTCACATCGTGCGTGACCATCCATTCGTGGATGGCAACAAGCGTACGGGGTTGATCGCGATGCTGGCGTTCCTCGGACTCAACGGCCTCCGGCTGGACGCCGACGACGACGCTCTCACCGATCTCGTCGTCGGCGTCGCGGCCGGACGCGTGAGCAAGGCACAGGTCGCCGTCTTCGTGAAGACGCACACCCAGCCGCGCCCGCGCTGACCAGCGTCTACATCTAAGGCTTGCGGGGCTGCAGGTGCAGTCCGCTGAGGATCGTGCGGCTGTCCGGGATCTCGTCGAGGCCCTTGAACGGCAGGTGGAAGACCGGCCGCGAGGCCACGAGCACCATCCCGAAGTTGACGGCGGCGGCGATCACGTGCAGCGCGGGCAGCGCCAGGTATTCCAGCATGCGGTCGCTCTTGGCGTGGAGCCAATCGACCTCGCGCTTGAAGTCCTGCACCGGCGCGTCCCACCAGGCCGGGCCGGCCGCCACCGGCACCGGGAACTCCGACGGCATCGCGAGCGGCCGGCGCGAGATGAACGCCATGAGGGGCGCCGTCCCGAACTGGCCGAACAGGAACCACGTCAGGCCGCGCACGCCGAGCCAGCCCATGCTGGCCACGACGACGGCGCCGGCGGTCTGCCCGGCGAAGGCCGGGATGAACGCCATGACGATCTCGCGATAGAGGAAGGTCACCTCGAAGAACGCCACGAACAGCTCGACGGCCACCATCTGGCCGACGTACTTCGCCTGCCGCGTCCGGGCGGCGTCCACGAGCGCCTGCGCGCACGCGAACGAGCCGAGCACGAGCAAGAGCAGGAACACGAACAGCACGGGCCCGGTGGCGCGCGCGGGCTCGGGCGCCTCCGCGAGGCGCATCAGGACGTCGGCCACCATCGGATAGAGCACGTGCGTGAAGACGGCGGCCTCGAGCACGCACCAGAGCAGGAGCGCCACGAACGCGACCCACGGCACGCCGGGCTGGAAGTAGCGCTGCGCCATGCGCCCGGTGACCGCGAACGGCATCAGCGCGACCTGGCGGACCGCCTCCAGCAGCATGCGGACGACGAAGCTCGCGAGCACCACCAGCGAGGCCACCACGACGGCCGCGCAGCGGACGAGCCCCATCCAGAAGAGCCACACCGAGCGCGCGGCGTCCCACCACGTCAGCAGCACGGCGGAGACGAACTGCGCGCGGCCGCTGCGGAAGGGCAGCGTGTAGATCGCCAGCTGCGTGCACCAGAGTCCCGCCAGGCCCAGCAGCGCGGGCAGCAGCAGCAGGACGTACTTGGCGGTCGCCACCCAGGCCGAGGGCGATCGCAGGAAGAAGTCACGCAGGGCGTCCTGCGTGCGCGGAATGAACGCGATCGGCGCCAGCAGCAGGGCGACGACCTCCCGCCAGTGCTCCGGGAACGATCCGATGATCTCTTGCATCGCTCAACCCTCCCCGAGGGCCAGGCTTGCCGCCGCCGTTATGGCGACTCTCCGTGTTTCAGCGGACGCGGATGCTCCTCGACATCGGGTGGCCGGACGGGCCCCTCCCGCACCAGCGTGACGCGCGCGACGCCCGAGACCGGCGTGGGCTTCGCCGGTGCCGCGAGCTGTCGCACCACCGCGCGCGCCGCCTCCGGGTCGTACCGCCGCAGCACGCGCACCACGTACTGGCGCGTCTCGCGATATGGCGGGATGCCCCGGTGCGCGATGACGGCGGTCTCGCCGGCGTTGTAGGCGGCCAGCACCAGCGGCAGGTCGCCGCGGAAGCGGCCCATGAGGCGCTTGAGGTGCCGCACGCCGCCGTCGAGGTTGTCGCGCGGATCGAACGCGTCCTGCACGTCGAGGTTGGCCGCCGTCGCGGGCATGAGCTGCATGAGCCCCTCCGCGCCGCGCCGCGAGACCGCGCGGTGATCGAAGCGCGACTCGACGGCCACGATGGCCGCCACGAGCTTGGGCGCCACGCCGTGACGCGTGGAGACCTCCACGATGTGCGCGTTGATGTCGGACGGGCTCGCCGCCGGCGCAGGCTCGTCGGCGACGACGCTCAGCGCGGCGTCGGCCTCCTCCACGGAGTCGGCGACGTCGACGCGCGCCACGCCGTAGGCGGCGCTGACCGCGAGAACCATCACGCAGAGTCCGAAGGCCTGACGGTTCAAGGCGGGCTTGATTGAGCAATGGGGGTGCCGAACCGGGCCGGGGGCCCGTAAGCGCGCGGTTTGGCACAGATGGGGCGCGCGGGTGGTCAGGACTCGACCAGCCGTACCCGTCGGCGCGCTGACGTCCGCGTGTCAGCCGGTGACCGCGCGTTTCAGCGGAGTTTCAGCGGCGTGCTATCGTCGGCCGCGCCATGGCGGAGGCGAATCCCGGCCCGACGTCGCACACGTATTTCTCCGAGCGGCTGCGCCTTCACTACGTGGACTGGGGCAACGCGGGCAAGCCGCCGCTCGTGATGCTCCACGGCGGGCGCGATCACTGCCGCAACTGGGACTGGACGGCGGCGACGCTGCGCGCCGACTGGCACGTCATCGCGCCCGACCTGCGCGGCCACGGCGACAGCCAGTGGTCCACCGACGGCAACTACTGGATGGCGGGCTACATCTACGACCTCGCCCAGCTCGTCCA
This sequence comes from Candidatus Methylomirabilota bacterium, assembly GCA_036002345.1. Taxonomy (GTDB): domain Bacteria; phylum Methylomirabilota; class Methylomirabilia; order Rokubacteriales; family CSP1-6; genus AR12. Next base: position 5,986 of record DASYTM010000206.1, read on the forward strand.
CCAGCAGCGCCTGGCGCCGGTGACGATCATCGCCCACTCGCTCGGCGGCCACATCGCCCTCCGCTACGCCGGCATCTATCCCGACACCGTGGCTCGCCTGGTGGCCATCGAGGGCCTCGGGCCCCCGCCGCAGAAGCTCGCCGAGCGCACCGCCAAGCCCATCGACGCGCGCATGGACGAGTGGATCGGCGCGCAGCGCGCGCTGGCGGGGCGGCTGCCGCGGCGTTACGCGACGATCGAGGACGCCTTCCGGCGCATGCAGGAGGAGAACCCGCACCTCACGGCGGCGCAGGCGCGCCACCTCACCGAGCACGGCGTCAACCAGAACGAGGACGGCACGTACTCGTGGAAGTTCGACAACTACGTGCGCACGTTCCCGCCCTACGACATGTCGCGCCGGGACATCACGGCGCTGTTCGCGCGGATCGCGTGCCCCACCCTGCTCCTCTACGGCAAGGAGAGCTGGGCAGGCGATCCGTCCGCCGACGGCCGCGCCGAGCCCTTCCGCCACGCGCGCGTCGTGGGCGTGGACGGCGCCGGCCACTGGCTGCACCACGACCGCTTCGACGAGTTCGTGCGGATCGTACGCGCGTTCCTGGCCGTCTGAAACATCGGACATTGACGAGGCCGCCCGCGGAACGCGTACTATGACGACATGGCGACGGACGTCGAGGTAGTCAGGCGACGGTTCACGGTGGACGAGTACCACCGGATGGGTGAAGCCGGAATCCTCAATGAGGACGACCGGGTCGAGCTCATCCGGGGGGAGATCGTCCAAATGTCGCCGATCGGCATCCGTCACGCCGCGTGTGTCGCGCGGCTAAACGAGCTGTTGATCGTCCGGCTGCGCGGCCGCGCGACGCTCTGGCCGCAGAATCCGCTGACGATCGTTCCCGATTCGGAGCCTCAGCCGGACATCGTCCTGCTCCGGTATCGCGCGGACTTCTATGCCGGCATCGGGTTGCCCGGGCCGGACGACGTGGCGCTTCTCGTGGAGATCGCCGACGCCTCCCTGCGCTATGACCGGCGCGTCAAGGGCGCCCTGTATGCCGAATCAGGCGTCCGCGATTACTGGATCGTCGATCTCGAAGGCGAGGCGATCGAGATCTACCGCGATCCGCGGCACGGCCGCTTCGAGCGCACCGAGCGCGTCGCTCGCGGCGGGACGCTGTCGCCGCTGGCCTTCGCGGACGTCGAGCTCACGGTCGCCGACATCCTCGGCTGAGCGGCGGCGCTAGTCCTCGACGCTCACCCGCTCGAGCAAATCGGCGTCGTCGAGCAGCGCGCCGAGCCCGCGCGCCACGCACGAGAGCGGATCCTTCGCGACGCTCACGGGCAGGTAGGTCTCCTTGCGGACGATCTCGTCGAGGCCTTCCAGCAGCGCGCCCCCGCCGGCGAGGACGATGCCGCTGTCCACCATGTCGGCGGCGATCTCGGGCGGCGTGCGCTCGAGCGACGTGCGCACGATCCCGACGATGCCGGCCACGCAGTCCGCGATCGCCTCGCGCACCTCGTCCTCGCTGACCGTGATGGCCTTGGGCACGCGCGCGACCGCGTCGCTGCCCTTCACCACGATCAGGCGCGGCCCGTCGCCGGCCTGGCGCGCGCCGCTCAGCGCCAGCTTGATCTCCTCGGCCCGGCGCTCGCCGATCACCATGTTGTAGTGCTTCCGGAGGTACTGGACGATGGCCGCGTCCATCTCGTCGCCCGCCATCCGCACCGACTGGCAGTGGACGATGCCCGAGAGCGAGATCACCGCGACCTCGGTCGTGCCGCCGCCGATGTCCACGACGACGTGGCCGCCGGGCTCGTGGATGGGCAGCCCGGCGCCGATGGCGGCGGCCATGGGCTCCTCCACGAGATGAATGGTCCGGGCGCCCGCCTCGGCGACCGCCTCGCGCACGGCGCGCTTCTCGACGGGCGTCACGCCGGACGGCACGCCGATGACCATGCGCGGCCGGCGCAGCGGGTTCCAGCCCTGGAGCCGGGCGAGGAAGCGGCGCAGCATCGCCTGCGCGGCGTCGCAGTCGGCGATGACGCCGCTGCGCACGGGCCGGATGACCTCGATGCTGGCCGGCGTCCGGCCGAGCATGGCCTTGGCGGCGTGGCCGACGGCGACCACGGCGCGGCTCTCGCGTTCGAGGGCCACGATGGACGGCTCCGAGAGCACGATGCCGCGCCCGCGCGCGTGCACGAGCGTGTTGGCGGTGCCGAGATCGATCGCGATGTCGTCGACGATGCGGCGGGGCAGACGAAATTCCATGGGCCGATGCCAAGCAAGAGGCACGCCGAATCCGCGCGCCGTAAAGTCGGGCGGTTCGGCGACGCCGCGCACCGGCGGCGTCGGGCGCCCGACGCCCGGTGTCGGCGAGCGAACGGACGCTAGCGCTTGGGCGGCGTGTGTGTAAAAGGGAGAACGGCGTAGCGCGCGCGCTCGATCTCGATCACGAGCACCACGCGCTGCTCGGGATTGGCCCGCATCGGGAACTCCTTGCCCGTGTACTTGCGGGAGATCCGGTCCATGGTCTCGAAGCGCGCGTCGGGCCGGCGCTCGACCACGCGGCCGCGCAGCTGCGCCTCGCGATACGGGTTGTCCATGGCCACGACGGAGAGCGACACGCGCGGATCGCGCTTCGTGTTCTTGGCCTTGAGCGATCCCTCGCCGGTGGCGATGACGACGCGGTCGCCCTCCACGTCGATCCACACGGGCGCCGACTGCGGCGAGCCGTCCGGCATCAGCGTGGCGAGATGGGCGAAGTTCGGCTCGGTCAGGAGCGCGCGAAGGTCGGGGGCCAGCGTCATCGCGCCGATCCTACCCCGCGGGCTCCGCCGGCGCCAATCGCCGGGCGCGCGCGCTCTTCACCATCGCCCACGCCACGAGCCCCACCGACATCGCGAGCACGACCGCGCTCACGGGCCGGCGGACGAAGACGGTCAGGTCGTTGGCCTCGGCCACCATGCTCGTGAGGAAGTAACCCTCCGCGAGCGGGCCGAGGATGACCCCCATGATCAGCGGCGGGATGGGCAGGGCCCAGCGCCGCATGTAGAAGCCCAGCACGCCGAAGAGCATCGTGAGCCACACGTCGGCCAGGTCGTTGCGCAGGGCGAAGGCGCCGAGGAAGCACAGGACCACGATGAAGGTGTTGAGGATGGGCGCGGGCACCTTCATGAGGGTGGCGAACGACATCGCGGCCAGGAAGCCGAGCGCGATCATCAGCACGTTGACGAGGATCATGCCGGCGAAGTTCGTGTAGACCTGCTCCGGCTGCTTCGTGAACAGGAGCGGGCCGGGCTGGATGCCGTGGACCAGGAAGGCGCCCATCATCACCGCGGTGGCGGCGCTGCCCGGGATGCCGAGCGTGAGCAGGTGGATCATCGCGCCGCCCGTGGAGCCGTTGACCGACGACTCGGACGCCACCAGCCCGCCCGCGTGGCCGGTGCCGAAGAGCTCCGGCTCCTTGGAGAGCTGCTTCTCCAGCCCGTAGGACACGAACGACGACACGGTCGCGCCCGCGCCGGCGAGGCCGCCCACGCCGATGCCGACGAGGGTGCCGCGTACGAGCGGCCAGCGCAGCGGCCACAGCTCGAGCAGCGGCAGCCGCGGCACGGCGCGCGCGTCCGGATTTTCCGGCGCGGGCTCGGCGGTGCCCGCCACCTGGTCGAGCACCTCGCCGATGGCGAAGAGGCCGATGAGCACCGTGACGAAGTCCACGCCGGTCCTCAAGAACGGCACGCCGAAGGTGAAGCGCTCCACGCCGTACTGGGCCTCGGTGCCGATGGTGCCGATGAACATGCCGGCGCACAACGAGATCAGGGCGGCGGCCATCGAGTGCTGGCCCAGCACCGAGACCGAGGCCAGGCCGAAGACGACGATCGAGAAGAACTCGACCGTCGAGAACGTGAGCGCGAACTTCGCGAAGGGCGGCGCGAGGAAGGCCAGGAACAGGGCGCTCACCAGCCCGCCGAAGGCCGAGGACATGATGGCCAGCCCGAGCGCGTAGCGCGTCTCGCCCTTGCGGTTGAGCCGGTAGCCCTCCCACGTGGTCGGCACGTTCATCGGATCGCCCGGGATGTTGAACAGGATGCCCGTGATCGAGCCGCCGAAGACGCCGCCGCAGTAGACGCCGATCATCAGCAGCAGTGCGGGCACGATGCCCATGAAGTACGTGAAGGGCAGGACCAGCACGATGGCGTTGAGCATGGTGATGCCGGGCAGCGCGCCGGCCACGATGCCGATGACGAGGCCGCTCACGATCATGAGGAGGTTCAGCGGCTGCAGCGCGTTGGCGAAGCCGACGGCGAGGCCGGCGAGGATCTCGCCCATCAGAAGATGCGCAGCGCGCGCAGCAGGCCGATGGTGAGGTCCTCGAAGAGGCCGGCCCCCTTGGGCAGCGGCAGGTACACGAGCTTCACGAACACGTAGAGGAGCGCCACCGTGCCCCCCACCGCGTTGAGGCCCACCACCACCGGCCCGCGCGCGCCGCAGAGGACCATGAAGCCCGCGATGAACAGCGTGTTGGCGAGCGGGAAGCCGAGCCACGGCGTGGCCAGCACGTAGAGCACGACGGCGGCGATGGCAGCGGTCAGGCGGCCGCGGGCCAGGGGCGGCGGGCCCACGGCCGCGCGCACGGCGCTCGCGCGCGCCTCCTGCACGGCCTTGACCAGGCACGCCAGCGCCAGGCCCGCCAGCACGAGGCGCGGCCAGAAGGCCGGGCTCAACTGCCCCGGCGCCGCCACGTCGCCGAGGCCCCGCGAGGCGAGCAACAGCACGACGCCCGCCGCCACGCCGGCGAGCGGGGCGGCGGCGCGGCGGAGGACAGTCATCCGCCTACTTCTTCAGCCCGAACTCCCGGACGAGCCGATCGAGGATGTCCACCTCGCCTTTCGCGAAGCGCGTGAAGTCCTCGGCGCCCATGTAGGAATCGGGCGCGAAGTACCACTCGTCCGAGAACTTCTTCCACTGCGGCGTGTCCATCGCCTTCTTGAAGGCGTCGGCGAGCGCGCGGATGCGGTCGGGCGGCGTGCCCTTCTTGGCGATGATGCCGCGGAACTGCGGCAGCGTGAGATCGACACCCAGCTCTTTCGAGGTGGGCACGTCCTTGAACGCGGGGTGGCGCTTCTCGGCGAAGATCAGCAGCGGGCGAAGCTGCCCGGCCTTGAGGTACTGCAGCACGTCCCCCGCCTGCTCGTAGATCACCTCGGTGTGGCCGCCCAGCGCCGCGGCGTAGCGCTCGCCCGGCTTCGGGTACGGCACCGTCGTCATCTTGTAGCCCTTCTTCTCGAGGTACTTCACGCTGACGTCGTCCACGGTGCCGAATCCGTTGGCCGCCACGCGCAGCTTGCCGGGGTTGGCCTGGGCGTGCTTGAACAGCTCCTGGACGGTCTTGAAGGGGCTGTCGGCCTTGACGAAGAGAAACGAGTCGGCCACCTGCGTGCGCGTGATCCATTCCAGCTCGTCGACCGAGTAGCGCGCCAGGCCCATGGGGATGGTCATGAGCGTGTCCTGGATGTACGTGGCGACCGTGTAGCCGTCCGTCTTGCCGGAGAGAACCTGCGCCATGCCGGTGTTGCCGGAGGCGCCGGGCACGTTCGACACGGGCAACGCCACGCCGAGGACGGGCTGGGCCAGCGTCGCGATCTGGCGGGCCATGGCGTCCGCGCCGCCGCCGGTGCCCCACGTGCAGATGAAGTCGATGGGCCGCGACGGGTACTTCTCCTGCGCGGCCGCGACGGCGGGGGCGAGGCCCGCCACGGCGGCGCTCACGAGGCCGCGTCCGAACTCGCGTCTGGTCAGCATGGCCTGTCTCCCTCCGTCAGCGCGCGGGTTCCGGCGGCCGCCGCGCTTTCCAGTCGGTCGCCTGCTCGTAGGCCCAGCCGATGCGCAGCGCCACGTCTTCGCGCCCGGCGTGGCAGAGGATCTGGAGCGACGTCGGCAGCCCGTCGGCCGTGAAGCCGTTGGGCAGCGCGAGGCCGCAGAGGCCGAGATAGTTCCCGGCGCGCGTGAACACCGCCGCCGTGCCCGACTGGTCCACCTTGGCGATCGGGATCGCCGCCGTCTGCACGGTCGGGGTCAGCAGCGCGTCGATGCCCTCGAGCGCCGTCACGAACGCGCGGCGATCCTCGTCCCGCGCGGCGAGGGCCAGCAAGTAATCGCGCGCGGACACGCCGCGCCCGAGCTGGATGCGGGGGCGGATGTGCGGGTCCACGGGCAGGCTCATGTCGTCCACGAGGTGGCCGACGAAGCGATAGCCCTCGGCGCCGATGATGCGCCCGGTGCCGGCGGCGTAGTCGCCGAAGCGGTTCGGCAGCGTGACGCGCACGATCTCCGCCCCGAGGTCCGCCAGCCTCGCCACCGACGCGTCGAACGCGGTGAGGGCCTCGACGTCGCAGCCCGCGCGCTCGGCGTCGGGCATCACGGCCAGGCGGAGGCCGGCCACGCCGCGGCGCAGCGTCGGCAGCGGATCGCTCGGCGTCCACTGGAGCGTGGGCGGATCTTTTGGATCGGGGCCGTTGAGCACGCGAAAGATCAGCGCGGCGTCCTCGACGGAGCGCGCCATCGGCCCCGGGGTGTCGAGCGTGAAGGACAGCGGCAGGACGCCGTAGGTGCTGATGCGGCCGGCCGTCACCTTGAGGCCGACGATGCCGCACCACGCGGCGGGCAGGCGCACCGAGCCGCCCGTGTCGGTGCCAATGGCGACGGGGGCCAGCCCGGCCGCGACGGCGACGCCCGAGCCGCTGGAGGAGCCGCCGGGCGTGCGCTGTGTCGCGAGGTCCCACGGATTCCACGGCGTGCCCATGTGGGTGTTGGTGCCGAACGAGCCCATCGCGAATTCCACGGTGTGGGTCTTGCCCAGTACGATCATGCCGGCGCCGATGAGCCGTTCGGCGAGCGTCGCCGTCGTCGGCGACACGCGGTCCTTCCAGACCTTGGAGCCGCCGGTGGTGACGCGGCCCTCGAGGTCGATCAGATCTTTGAGACCGATCGGTACGCCGTGGAGCGGGCCCACGCGGTGGCCGCTCTTGATCGCCCGGTCGGCGGCCTCGGCGGCCAGCCGGGCTTCGGCGGCGTAGAGCGCGATGAAGGCGTGCAGCGTGGGATCGCGGCGCTCGATGCGCGCCAGCAGCGCGTCCACGACGTCCACGGGCGACAGCGTGCGCGCGGCGAACGCGCGCGAGAGGTCGGCGACTCCGGCCCAGACGGGATCCAAGGTCATATCGTTCAACCCGAGGGGGCTACGCCCCCCCGGACCCCCCGGCCTGCACCACCCGGTTCGACAGCGTGCCGATGCGCGGCACCGTGATCGAGACGCGATCGTCGGGCGCGAGCGAGAAGCCCGCTTCCGGCACGAGCCCGGTCCCGGTCAAGAGATACGCGCCGGCCGGGAACACGTTGTCGCGCACGAGCCACTCCGCGAGATCCGCGAACGAGCGGCGCATCTGCGACGTCGCGATCTTGCCCTCGTAGGCGGCGGCGCCGCGCCGCTGGATGGTGATGGCGATGTCGAAGACGGGCGCCGCGTCCTCGTCGGTCAGCCACACCACGGGGCCGAGCGCGCACGACTCGCGGTAGACCTTGGCCTGCGGCAGGTAGAGCGGGTTCTCGCCCTCGATGTCGCGCGACGACACGTCGTTGCCGGCGGTGTAGCCCGCGATCTCGCCGTGCGCGGTGATCAGCACGGCGATCTCGGGCTCGGGCACGTTCCAGGACGCGTCGCGGCGGATGCGGATCGGCCCGTTGTGGCCGCTCACCCGCGAGGCGGCGCCCTTGAAGAACAGCTCGGGGCGCTCCGCCGTGTAGACCTTGTCGTAGAAGTCCTCGGCGCCCGCCGTCTCCTCCATGCGCGCCACGCGGCTGCGCTCGTAGGTGACGCCGGCCGCCCACACTTCCTGGAGGTCGAGGGGCGGAAGCAGGTGCGGCGCGGCGGCCGTCACGGGCGCGGCCATCACCTCCGCGGCCTTCAGCGTCACCGCGCCGCGACGTCGCTCGGCGAGCGCCCGCGCCGGGCGCGGCAATTGGAGCAGCGAGGCGAAGAAGCCGCCGTTGGTGCCGGCGTCGGTCGCGACGATCTCGATGCGGTCCTCGGCGAGCACGCCCCACGCCGGGCCGGTGCCCGGCAGGGCGACGCGAGCGAGCAGCAGACTGGCCATCAGAGTCCTCCGGCGATCGTGGTGTCGATCAGGTCCTCGTAGCGGTGCCGGCGCCGGATGAAGCCGCCGTCGAGCAGGATGCGCTGCAGATACTCGTAGCCCTCGCGGTCCAGGAGCGGGTCGGCCGGCCACGTCCCCTGGCCGAGATAGCGCGCCACCGCGCGGCGCCGGATCTCGGCGTCGACGTCGACGAAGGCCGGGGCGATCGTTTTGGCGATGGCCTCGGCGCCGGCGCCGGCCATCCAGCGCTGCGCGCGCTGGAGCGCCCGCGTGAAGCGCGTCAGCACGGCGCGCTCGTCGCGCAGGAAGCGCTCCGTCGTCATGTACGACGAGAACGGCACGGGCCCCGTCGCGTCGCCCATCGACACGGCGAGGTGGGCGGCGCCGTCGGCGAGGAGCTGCTCCGTGAACGGCTGCCCGGTCTCGAAGAAGTCGCCGTGACCACGGCGGAAGGCCGCCACGGCCTCCGCCAGCGGCACGGTGCGCTCGATCTTCACGGTGGCGGGATCGACCCCGTGCCCGCGCAGCACGGTCAGCATGCACTGCCACGGCGTCGGGGCCTCCGCGAACCCCACCAGCGTCTTGCCGGCGAGGTCGCGCCAGGCGAAGGCCGGGCGCGGCTCGCGCGAGAGCAGGAAGAACCCGTTGCGGGCGTTCACGAGGGCGAAGTGCGGGAGGAACGGCCCGCCGCGGTCGGCCACGTCGAGGCTGCGCATGATCCCGCCGAGCGCGATCTCCGCCTGACCGTCGATGAGGGCGCCCGTGGTGGTGACGCCGGCGCCCGCCGTCCGCACCTCCACCTCCAGGCCCTCGGCGGCGAAGTGGCCGCCGTGCAGCGCGACCCACTGCGGCGCGTAGAAGATCGACCGGAACGGCTCGTAGATGGTCAGCGCGCGCACCATCGCTACAGGTTCGCCAGCGAGCGCAGTCGCGGATCGAGCTCGTCCCGCAACGCGTCGCCCACCAGGTTCACGGCCACCACGGTCAGCATGATACAGAAGCCGGGCACGGAGGAGATCCACCACGCGCGCAGCAGATAGTTGCGCCCGTTGCTGAGGTCGACGCCCCACTCGGGGATCGGCGGGCGCGGGCCGAGGCCGAGGAAGCTGAGCGAAGCGCCGATGATGATGGACCAGGCGATGGCCACCGTGGACAGCACGATGATCGGGGCCACGACGTTCGGCAGCACGTGGCGCAAGGCCACCCGGCCCGGCCAGCAGCCGAGCGCGCGCGCTGCCTCGACGTAGACGTTCTCGCGCACGGACAGCACGTCGCCGCGCACGAGCCGCACGAAGGTCGGCACGAGCGACACGCCGACGGCCAGCATTACGTTCACGGTGCCCTGGCCGAGCACGGCGACCACGACGAGGGCCAGCAGGATGCCGGGAAACGCCATCATGATGTCGATCAGCCGCATCACGAGCAGATCCGTCCAGCCGCCGATCACCCCGCAGCCGAGGCCCACCACGACGCCGGCGGCCAGGGCCAGGGCCACCGCGCCGAGGCCGGTGAGGAGCGAGAGGCGCGCGCCGACCATGGCGCGGCTCAGGATGTCGCGGCCGTACTGGTCTGTCCCGAACGGGTGCGCGAGCGAGGGGCGCGACAGCGCCTCCGCGGGCCGCACCTTGATCGGATCGTGGGGCGCGAGCGCGGGCGCAAGGAGCGCCGTGAGGGCGATGGCGGCGAGCAGCACGGCGCCCGCGAGCGCCGTCTTCCGCCGGCGGAGCAGGCGGGGGAGCATCAGGCCGCCGCCGCGTCGCGGTGCCGGATGCGCGGGTCCAGCACGGAGTACGAGAGGTCCACCACGAGGTTGGTCAGCACGTAGCCGAGCGCGCTCACCAGGACCACGCCCTGGATGAGCGGGTAGTCCTTGTCGAGCACGGCCGTCACGGCCAGCCGCCCCATGCCCCGGCGCGAGAAGACCGTCTCCACGATGATGGTACCGGCCAGCAGGTTGCCGAGTTGGACGCCGATGATCGTGGTGACGGGGATGAGCGCGTTGCCGAGCGCGTGCTTGAGCGTCACGCCCCACTCCGACAGGCCCTTGGCGCGCGCGGTGGCGATGTAGCCGTTGCCGAGCACCTCCAGGAGGCTCGAGCGCACCAGGCGCGCGATCACCGCGGAGTAGTTCAGCCCGATGGTGGCCGCGGGCAGGATGAGCCGGCTCACCCCGCCCTGCCCCGTCGCGGGCAGCCAGCCGAGCTGGAGCGAGAAGACGAAGATCAGCACGAGCCCGAGCCAGAAGCTCGGCATCGACACGCCACCCAGCGCCACGAGCATCGCGGCGCGGTCGATCCACGTGTCGTGCCGGACGGCGGCCAGCACCCCGAGGGCGACGCCGACCACGACGGCGATGGCGATGGCCGTGCCCGCCAGCTCCAGCGTGCTCGGCAGCTGCTCGGTGATCTCGTCGATCACGGGCCGCCCGGTAAAGATCGAGCGCCCGAAGTCGCCGCGGGCCGCGCGCGCGACGAACCGCGCGTACTGCACGGGCAGCGGGTCGTCCAGCCGGAGCTGGGCGCGCAGTTCGCGCTCCTGCTCGGGCGTGGCGTTCGCGCCGCTCAGGATGGCGAGCACAGGATCGCCGGGCAGCAGGTGGATGATCGAGAAGACCACCACCGACACGCCGGCGATCACCGGCACCGACAGCAGTACGCGGCGCCGGATGAACGTGAGCAGCGAGCGCTACCTTGTCAGGCTGACGTCGTAGAGGATCGGAAACGTCACCACGTTGAACGCGTACCCGGCGACCTCCTTGCGGACGCCCACCACCGTGATCTGGTCGACGACCGGGATCCCCGCGCCCGTCTCCAGGAGCACGCGCTGAGCCTTCTTGTAGAGGTCCATGCGCGGCCCCTCCTCGACCATGGCCGCGGCCTGGTCGAGCAGCTTGTCCACCTCGGGGTCGGACAGTCGCGCCGGGTTGAAGGCCTGGAGCCGGCTCGTGTGGAAGTTGGTCGTCAGGATCGAGGGGTCCGGGAACCACCAGTTCATCTCGCCGATGCCGTGCTCGCCCTTGCGCCAGGCCTCGTACATCTGCACGCGCGGCTGCTCGCGGAGCTGGACGTCGATACCCACCTCGCGCGCCATGCCTTGCACCAGCGGCGCCATCTCCTCGTAGCCGTTGTTGCTGCCGAAGATCCAGAGGATCTCCAGCCGCTTGCCGTCCTTGGCACGGATGCCGTCGGGGCCGGGCCTCCAGCCCGCGTCGTCCAGGATCTTCTTCGCCCGCGCGGGGTCGTACGGGAACAGCTCCTTCGCCACGGGGACGAAGCCCGGCGTGGGGGGCTGGATCACGGAGGCCGCGGGCTGGCTCTGACCGTGGAAGACGACCCGCACCACCGCGTCCTTGTTGATGGCGTGGTGCAGCGCGCGCCGCACCGCGGGGTCGTTCGTGGGAAAGCGCTGGACGTTGGGGAATATCGTCCAGGGCGTGCCCGCGGGCACGCCGCGCAGCACGCGCACGTCGGGGTTCTTCTCGAGTGCGGCCACGTCGGCGTACGAGAGGTCCTCGGCCACCTGTGCCTCACCGGTCTGGAGCACCGCCGTCCGCGTGGTCGCCTCCAGCACGAAGCGCCACGTGATCTCGTCCAGGTATGCGGGCCCGCGGTGGGCGGCGGTGGCGGGAGGCCAGGCGTAGTCGGGGTTGCGCACGAGCGTGACGTGGCTCTTCGGCACCCACTCCTTCACCATGAACGGCCCGGTGCCGACGGGTTTGCGCGAGAAGTCCTGCCCCATCTTCTTCACCGCCGCCGGCGAGATCGGTGCGAGCGGCGAGAGCGCTGCCATTCTCAAAAACGGCGCGTATGGCGTCTTGAAGCGCACGCGCACGGTCTGCGCGTCGAGCACGTCGGCGCCCTCGTAGGGCCCGAGGAAGGCGCGGGCCACGCCGGGCGCGCCCAGCGCCTCCTGGGTGCGGTCGAGCGTGAACTTCACCGCGGCCGCGTCGAAGGGCGTGCCGTCGTGGAACTTCACGCCCTTCCGCAGCTTGAACGTGTACGCCTTGCCGTCGCGCGCGACCTCCCACGACTCCGCGAGACCGGGCAGGACCCGGCCGTCCCTGGGATTGATCACCGTGAGCGTGTCCGTGAACTGGATCAGGATCTTGCGCGTGGCCGCGCGGTTGGTGATGTGGGGGTCCAGCGTGTCGATGTCCTGGCGGGCGGCGAACACGAGCTTGCCGCCCGGCTTGGCCTGCGCCTGCGCCGCGAGTGGGGTGAGCAGCATGACCAGGATCGCCGCGAGCAGTCTCATGGTCGTCTCCTCGCGCTCACGCGGAGCACCCGCTCACGCGCAGAGCTGATGGGTCGCGTACGCGACGGCCCGGGACGCGGTGACGAGGTCGCGCAAGGGGACGCGCTCGTCGGGCGTCGGCCACTCCTTGTAGATGCGGATGTCGCCGGCCCCGTACTGGACGGTGGGGATGCCGTGGGCCATGAGGATGTTGCCGTCGCCCACGTTGCCGAGCCGGCCCCAGCCACCCACCGTCGCCGGCACACCGCTGGCCAGCCGCTGGCCTTCGGCCAGCGACGTGACCAGCGTGTGGTCGGGCTTCACCTCCATCGGGTCCTGGAACCAGCCGTCCTCCATGCCGTTGGCCGGGATCGTCAGCTCGGCGTCGAACGCGGGATGGTCCTTCTTGATGTCGGCGAGCAGCCGCTGGACGTCGGCACGGACGGAGTCGAGCGTCTGGCCCGGCACGGTGCGGAGCTGGAAGATCATCTCGCACTCGCGGCTCGACATGCCCGTGTAGCTCTTCTGGTAGTAGTGCTCCTTGTGCATCGTGTCGAAGGTGTGCGTCGGGAACCCGGGCAGCTCCGGATGCGGCGTGAAGCGCAGCCACCCGCCGGGCCGGATGGGATCGAGGCTGGGGCCGATGCGACGAACAATCTCGGCCTGCTGCTCGATGGGATTCATGTAGGCGGCCCGCGCCTCCTTGCTGTAGCGGAAGAAGAGCTCGGGGCTCTTCGTCTTGATCCGCACCATCACGATGCCCACGCACACGTTGGCGATGGTGTTGGCGGAGTGCTCCATGTTGATGGCGAGGTCGGTGCGCAGGCCCTTGGCCATGAGCGCGCGCGTGCCCGCGCCGCCGAGCTTGTGGGCCACCACGGGCGTGACGACGACGTCGCCGCGCAGCCGCACGCCCGACTTCACGATCGCCTCCACCGCGCAGACGGCGGCCACCACCCCGCCCTTGTCGTCGTGGGCGCCCATGCCCCACACCCAGCCGTCCTCGAACTTGGCGCCGTACGGATCGACGCTCCAGCCGCTCATCTCCACGCCGGGATCCATGTGGCCGTTGAGCATCAGGCTGGGGCCCCCGCCGGTGCCGCGCAGCCGGCCGACGGGCTGGCGCGTGGTCTTGCCGGGCTTGGCCCAGTGGGTGACGTCCATCATCTCGACGTCGAGGCCGACATCGGACATGTAGTTCGCGAAATGATCGGCGAGCGCCCCTTCTTCGAACGTCGTGCTCGGGATGCGGATCGCCGCCTGCTCGAGGGCGAGCACCTGCGCATCCGTGATTCCCGCGACGATCTTCTTCCAGTCGCCGGCGTCGGCCATGGCCGCTCCTACTCGATGACGAACATCCGGTCGGTCTTGAACTTGTCGGAGATCCACTGCGGCCCGCGCGCGCGCACCACGACCATGTCCTGAATGTGGTAGTAGTCCTTCGCGGGCTCCAGCGCCAGCACCATGCCTTCCTCCAGCACGATCTTGTTGCCGCGCGAGATCACCGGCTCCTGCTGGTGCCACCACGCGCCCACGCTGTGCCCGGCGAGCTGGCTCGTGTACGACCAGCCGTGCCTGGCGAACTCCTTCACCGTGAAGTCGTAGACCTCGCCCGCGGTGACGCCGGGCCGGCAGGCATCGATCACGCGGCCGTAGATCTCGCGCGTGAAGCCGTAGTCGCGGACCTGCTCGGGGCTCGGCTTGCCGAGCACGGCGTTGCGCGACTGGTGTCCGGGATAGCCGTCCACGTACGCGACATAGTCGGTGCGCACGATGTCGCCCTTTGCCCACGGATCGTCGCTCTCGCCGGCGTACGGGATCCGGTTGCGGCTGGAGTTCAGGATGCCGTGGGCCCAGTTGGCGCCGCGGCGCAGGCAGCCGGCGATGATGCGGCTGTGCACGGCCCGCTCGGTCTCGCCGGCCTTGATCGTCGGGAAGACCTCCAGGTAGGCGTCGTCGAGGAGGTCCGCCCCTTTCTTGAGCAGGGCGATCTCGCCCTCCGTCTTCACCCACCGCACCTCGTCCATCATCGGCGCGCAGTCCACCATCGTGAGCTGCGGCAGCTCGCCCTGGACCTCCTCCCAGTGCGCGGCGCTCACGTAGTTCCTCTCGAAGCCCACGCGCTCGCCGCCGAGGCCCATGCCCTTCAGGACCTGCGCGAGCTTGCGGTACGGCGACTCGACGTACGCCTCGTAGACCTCCGCGCGCGTGACCCACGAATCGCGCAGCGTGAGTCCCTCGGCGATCTTGTTGAGCACGATCACCGGCTCGCCGTGGCGCGGCCAGATCAGCATCACGCCGCGCACGGAGTCGGCGATGTCGAGGTGTCGCGCGAGGGTCCCCGGGTACGCGAGACCCGACAGGTAGGTGAAGTTCTGCCCGGAGCGCGCCACCACGGCGGCGAGGCGGTGACGATCCATGAACTGGTGCAGGCGCCCGATGTTGGCGACGATCTCGCGCTTCGGCTGCGACATCTCTCCTCCTCGTACGGCTGGAGTGCGGCGGCGGCGATCCAGGGGCGACATTATAAACGCGATCTGATAGGATCGGCGCCTCTCGCGCGACCATCGACCGAAGGAGGGCGCCATGCCCCATGTGATTCGCTCGCTCGCGATCCTGGTAGCCATCCTGGTGACCGCCACGACGCCCGCGTGGGCCGCCGGCGAGCGCGACGTCACCATCGCCCAGGGCATCGACGCCGAGTTCCTCGACGTGCAGATGACCAACAACATCGTGACGATGATCATCAACGGCGCGATCTACGACACGCTGCTGACCCGCGACAAGCAGCTGCAGATCGTGCCGCACCTGGCCACCTCCTACAAGAACGTGAGCGAGAAAGTGTGGGAGGTGAAGCTGCGCCAAGGCGTGAAATACCACAACGGCGAACCCTTCGACGCCGAGGCCGTCAAGTTCTCGTTCGAGCGGATCAACCGGGCCGACTTCAAGTCGCCGCAAAAGGGCTGGTTCAGCACCATCGACCGCGTGGAGATCGTCGATCCCGCCACCGTGCGCTTCCACACCAAGGTGCCGGATCCCGCCATGCCGGCGCGGATGACGCTGATGTACCAGATGGCGCCCAAGTACATCGGCCAGGTGGGCGACGTGCAGGCCAACCTCAAGCCCGTGGGCACGGGCCCCTTCAAGTTCGTGGAGTGGCAGAAGAACGAGCGCATCGTGGTCGAGGCCAACGACGCGCACTGGACCGGCAAGCCCGCGGTGCGGAAGGCCACGTGGCGGCCCATCCCCGAGCTGGGCGCGCGGATCGCGGCGCTGCAGACGGGCCAGGCCGATC
>DASYTM010000207.1:0-24027 GCA_036002345.1 Candidatus Methylomirabilota bacterium
GCCGCGGGGGCCGCCGGCCGCCGAGCCGCCGCGCGTAGCCGGCGGGGTTCCGCCAGGGGCACGGCCTGGACAGCAACCGCTGATTCCGCCGCGCGCGCTCGAGCCGCCGCGCGGTCTCGAGCCGCCGCCGCGTGTCGCCGACGTGCCCACGGTGCCGCCGCGCGGGCCCGAGCCGCCGCGCGTCGCCGCGCGGGGACCCGAGCCGCCGGCGCGTCCGCCGGTCGCGCCACGCGATCCCGCGCCCGGACCGCAGCCCGTTCCGCGCGATCCCGCTCCCGGTGCTCAACCGCCACTCGCGCGCGATCCCGCGCCGGGCGCCCAGCCACCGATCGCGCGTGACCCGGCGCCGCCGCCCGTCGCACGCGGGCCCGAGCCGCCGGCGCGGCCGCCCGTCGCGCCGCGCGAGCCCGCGCCGATTCCGCGTGATCCCGCACCCGGACCGCAGCCGCCGGTCGCGCGTGATCCCGCGCCGGGCCCGCAGCCGATCCCGCGCGATCCTGCGCCGGGTGCCCAGCCGCCGGTGGCGCGCGATCCCGCGCCTCCTCCGGTCGCGCGCGGACCCGAGCCGCCCGCGCGTCCACCCGTCGCGCCGCGCGACCCGGCGCCCGGACCGCAGCCGCCGGTCGTGCGCGATCCCGCGGCCGGACCGCAGAGGCCCGGCGCCCAGCCGCTCCCGGACGAGACACCCACGTGGATGGGCCGGTCGCAAGATCCCGCCGCGGTGCCGCTGCCCGACGAGACGCCGACGTGGATGGGGCGGGTGCCGCGGCAGCCCGGCGCGCAGCCCGGACCCGCCGTCGCGCGCGCGCAACCGCCCGCGCCCGTGCGGCCGCCGGCGCCGCAGCCGCTTCCGCCGCGGCGGCAATCGATGCCTCAGGCGCTCGCGAACATCTATGCGGACAATCTCGCCGCCGAGAAGGGGACGCTGCCCAAGGACCTCGTGCGCAAGTTCGCCAACGAGGCCTTCGAGGGGCGGCAGATCATCGTGCCCGGCGCGCGCCCCGGTGATCCGTCGCAGGTCGTCGTCATCGACAAGTGGCTCGGCGGCGGCTCCTACGGCCAGGTCTTCTCGCTGAAGAACAGCGACGACGTCATCAAGCTGTTCACGAACCCCGAGGCCGACGAGGTGATCAAGGCGGCCGCCGGGCAGCTCGAGGGCGCCTACCACCTCTCGCGGATGCCCCCCGGCCAGCGCGCGGCGATCAAGAACATCATCAGCACGGGCCGGACGCCGGAAGGCGTGGGGTTCTTCCGCATGGAGAAGCTCGCCGGCGACGCGCGGCTCCGCTCGGAGTTCGGAAACACGACCCGGCCGCTGGCCGAGCTTCCGCGGGGCGTCGAATACCAGGTCGGCTCGCGCGCCCTCCATCCCGAGGAGAAGGACGCGGTCCTCGGGCTCTATCGCCGGCTCGCCGACAACGGCCTCGCGTGGGAGGACGGCGCGCCGCGCAACATGTACTTCTTCAAGAACGCGGACGGCAAGATCGAGGCGGGGATCCTCGATCCGGATCTGCTCGGGCCGGCCAGCAGCGGGAAAGGGCGTCTGGCCGCGCGCCGCGAGATCTACGAGCAGGCGCCGGGCTTGCCCGAAGCCGGAGTCCACAGCCTGGGCCAGCTCAGCCGCGCCGAGCGCGAGGCGCTGCTGCGGGATCCTCACTTCTTCATGGAGAAGATGCTCGAGCATCACGGCTTCGTCGGGTTCGAGAAGGAAGGCGGTCATTTCGGCCGGACGCTCGACCTCGACAACGTCCGCGCGTACTTCCCGGAGTTCGGGTCCAACCGGCCGCGCACGCCCAAGACCGCCGCCACCGGTCCGCCGCCAGCGCCGCGCGCGCCGCCCGCGCCTCCTGCCGCTCCCGGTGGTCCGCCGCTGCCGCCGCGGCCACCCGCCGCTCCGCCGGCCGCTCCGGGAGGCGGCGGTGGACCGCCGCCCAGCATGTCGGCGCGGGTGCACGAGTTCCAGCAGCTCGTGGAGCGCGGCGAGAAGCCGACGATCGAGCAGATCATGGCGCTCCAGCGCAACACGCAGGACATGCGGTCGCTGAAGAACGCGCCCGAGCACGTGCGGACCGCGTTCAACATGCACGAGCGCCAGCTCGTCTACGACCAGCACGACACGCGCCTCAAGGCCTGGATCGCCGACAACGTCCCGGAGGCGAGGGGGAAGGAGCTGCGGGTCGACGACTTCCGCACCCCCAAGAAGGGCGAGTCGCTGTCGCTCGGGGACATCAATACCGACCGCGACTACCGCGTGCTCTATCGCGAGGTGCGCGACGGCGCGGAGCACTGGATCGAGGTGCCCCGCCGCAAGTGGGAAGGGCGCTCGCACGACCTGTTCGCCGAGCTCACGGGCTACGACGCCCAGAAGGCGCGAGCGATGTTGCCGGAGAGCGGCCGGGCGCGCTGGGATCGTCTCTCCGACGGCGAGAAGAAGCGGGCGTGGGCGGAGATCCACCAGCAGCTCGCCACGGACAAGTGGCACCCGGAAGCCAGTCTCGACTTCTCCGATCAGGCGCGCGACTGGTCCGGCGCGCTGATCAAGACCGAGCAGAATGTCGTCAAGGTCAAGGCGGGTAACGGCGAGCTGCTCGATCCCCAGCGGCTCGGCATGATGTACAACGAGAAGGCCGACGTCTACCTGCGCCAGGGCAACAAGGTCGAGGCGCTGGCCCAGCTCAACAAGGGCACGCGGCTGCTCGACGAGGTCCGCGGCGCCTACGCCGGCGCCAACATCGACGCCGGTAAGCTCGCCGAGCGCTTCCAGAAGGCGGCAGCCGAGATCCGCAAGCTCGACCCCTTCGACCACACGGTCACACCGCAGCGGGTCGCCCAGCTCGAGCAAGAGCTGCAGAAGCTCGGCTTCCGCGGGGTCAACGACTTCAAGCAGGCGCTCGACAGCCAGTTCCATTCGCTCCAGGCCGTTGGCAAGACCGCGACCGCCGAGCGCCGCGTGCTTCCCGGCCAGCGCACGCAGCGGCTCGCGCAGGAGGAGATCGAGCGGGCGATCCAGGGCGGGACGCTGAAGCTGTCCCGGGAAGAGCTGGAGCGCGCGGTGCAGGGCGGGACACTCAAGCTCTCCCGCGAGGAGCTCCAGCGCGCGGTGCAGGGGGGCACGCAGAAGCTCACGCGCGAGGAGATCGCGCGCGCCATCGAGGGCGGCACGCTGAAACTCTCGCGCGCCGAGATCGAGCGGGCCATGCAGGGCGGCACCCAGCGGCTCTCCCGCGAGGAGATCGCGCGCGCGATCGAGGGCGGCACGCTGAAGCTCTCGCGGGAGGAGCTGGAGCGGGCCGTCCAGGGCGGGACGCTGAAGCTGTCTCGCGAGGAGCTCCAGCGCGCGATGCAGGGCGGCACGCAGAAGCTGACACGCGAGGAGATCACGCGCGCCATCGAGGGCGGCACCCTCAAGCTCTCGCGCGCCGAGATCGAGCGCACCATGCAGGGTGGCACCCAGCAGCTCTCGCGCGAGGAGCTGGCCCACGTCTTCCAGGGCGGGACGCAGCGGCTGTCGCGCGAGGAGATCGAGCGTGCCATCGAGGGCGGAACGGTCCGGCTCTCGCGCGAGGAGCTGGACCACGCCTTCCAGGGCGGGACGCAGCGGCTGTCGCGGCAGGAGATCCAGGCCGCACTCCGGAACCAGCCGCCGGCGCGGACGGCCATTCCCCGCGAGGCGTACCTCTACGCGCGGGAGGCCGGCGGCGAGCTCCGCGGCAACTATCACCCGAACGCGGTGTCGGCCGCCGAGCGTCTCCACGAGTGGAACGTGGCCCAAGGCACACGGCCCGTGACACCGGAGAGCCTGAGGGAGTTCACCCGCGAGATGCACCGGATCATCGCCGACGGGCCGCAGGGCCAGCGCCCGTATCCGGGCTTCAAGGGCCAGCCGGGGCGGATGCGGGAGCCCCATCCAGTGTCGCCGGACATCAGCAAAGGCGCGATGCGCCCGCCGGCGTCGCAGTACGTCAGCTCGGTCATCGCCGATTTCCCGGATCAAGCGATCGTGCGACCTCCGGGCGAGGGCATCACGCCCCTGCCCATCGCCGGAATTTCAGAACGTGCGCTGCCCGGCAACGTGATCGCGGCGGGAGGACACGCCTACCCACGGGCGCAGTACCTGGACGAATACTTCCGGCGGGGCGCGGAGCTCCTGAACGAGATCCGTTCCGCCCCTGCGGGCTCGACCCAGGCCTTCGAAAAGACGGCCGAGTACTACCACCTCATGATCAACGCGCAGCCCTTCGACCAGATCAACAACTCGCTCTTCATGACTCAGGTCAACTACCTGCTCCGGGCGAAAGAGGTCCACCCGGGCATGACGCAGGGCTACCTCGACTATTTCGCGTACGAGCTGCAATTCCCGGAGTTCCTGAAGATCTTCCGCCTGCATTCCGAGGGCCGGCTCCCCGCGCCCTCGGTGTACGGACTGAAACCCTAGGAGGCTATCGATGTCACTCGCCCGTTTGCTCGCATTGTGTGTGATCGTTCTCGCGCTCGCGCCCGCGTGCGCGACGTCCGAGCCGGACAGCGCTGGCGCGCGTCTGCTCGACAGTCCGCCGGCCGCCGCGAGCGGCGCCACCGCGTCTGCGGCCGCCATCGCCCCGCCGCCGCCGCTCCAGGGACCGCGCAAGCGCGTGGCCGTGGTGCGCTTCGAGTCGACCGGCAAATTCGCGCAGAAGTACGGCGACTGGGACATCGGCGGCGGGCTCGCCGCGCAGCTCACCACCGCGCTCGCGGAGTCGGGCTACTTCGTGGTGGTGGAGCGGGCGGCGCTGTCCGACGTCCTCCGCGAGCAGGAGATGGCGCTCGAGAAGGTCGTCTCCAAGGAGTCGGCGGCCAAGGTGGGCCAGGTGCTCGGCGCGCAGCTCCTCGTCAAGGGCGCCGTCACGGAGTTCGAGCAGGACGCCGAAGGCGGCGGGCTCAAGCTCGGGGTCGGCGGCCTCCCCGGCGGCGTGTCGCTCGGCGGCGGTGGCAACACGGTGTCCGCGGCCGTGACCATCGACCTGCGCTTCATCGACACCTCCACGAGCCAGGTCGTGAAGTCGGTGCGCGCCGACGGCAAGGCGTCGCGGCGCGGCATGGCGGCCAGCATCGACACCAAGCAGATCTCGCTGGGTGGTGATGCCTTCAAGAACACCGCGCTGGGCGTGGCCACGCGCGACGCCATCATGAAGGCCGTCTGGAACGTGCAGCAGGCCATGGACCGCGTGCCGTGGACGGGGCGGGTGATGGAGTTCGCCGACGGCCAGGTGTACATCAACGCCGGCCAGGACGCGGCCATCAAGGAGGGCGACACCTTCGTCGTCTCCGCGCTCGTGCGCGAGCTGACCGATCCCGAGACGGGCGCGATCCGCGGCATCATCGAGAACCGCATCGGGCAGATGAAGATCGAGAAGGTGGAGGACAAGTTCGCCATCGGGCGCATGGTGGAGGGCGCGGCCGGCGCGCCCAAGCGCGGCGACTTCGTGAAGGTGGCGAGATGAGGCGGCTCGTCGCGGCCGGCGCGCTGGCGCTCTGCCTGGCGCCCACCGCGGTCGCGGCCGAGACGCGGCCATCGAAGCCCCAGGCGGGCGCGGCCGTGAACGAGTACAAGGCCGTGCGCGAGCGGTGCGCGGCCGACGACGCGGCGTGCGAGGGACGCGCGCGGCAGCGGTTCGTGGAAGTCGTGAGCTGTGTCGCCCACGGCGCGCCGAAGGTGAATCCCGCGACGCTTCAGCAAGACTTCGCGCGTTACGTGGATCTCGTCTCCGAAGTGCTCGACGGCCCCGACGCGGCGGCGCCCGCTTCTCCGGGCCCGTGCTTCGGCGCGGCGGCGGGCGGCGCCGCACCCGCTGGCGCTGCCCCGGGCCCGGCGGCGCGTCAGGCCGCGCCGGCTCAGCCGGCGGATGAAGGGCCGTCGGTAGAGTCGCTACGGCGGTTCCGCAAACAGGCCGAGGAGCAGAGTCGCCCCGTGACGGCGCTGCCGGACACGCCGGACACGGGCGGTCACGCCAATCTCAAGGCCCAGCTCGAGGAGATGCGCGCGCGGCTTCGCTCGGGCGACGCCTCGTCGGTCGGTGGAGGCGGCACCATCGGCGGCGGCGGGTTCGTGCCCGGCGTGGCCGCGCCGGTGCCCTCCGTCCCCGGCGCTCCACCGGCCCTGGCGGCGCCCGCGCCGACGGGCACCACCAACATCAGCGGCGGTCCGAGCGCGCCCCCGGCCGCGGTCATCGGCGCGCCGACGGGCGGACCGACACCGCCGCCTGCCTCGGGCGGGACCGTGAGCGGACCCGCGGGCAGCCCGACGAGCGGCTACGTCATTCAGCGGCCGCCGGGCGCGTTGGACCCGACGCAGCTCCGGAGGCAGCTCCTGCCCGGGACCGTGATCCAGGGACCGCCAGCACCAGCGAGTCCCGCCTCATGCCCTAAGGGCACGTTTCTATGCGGAAATCGGTGTGCCGCGGTCGGCACCGCCTGCCCCTGAGCGAATAGGGGGTCGAAGCCGTCCGTCTGGACGTTGTACGATCGAGAAAGGGAGGCGGCCATGAGGCGGACGACCATTGCGGTGGCGGCAGGGATGCTGGTGGCGGCGATGACGGCGCCGGCGGCGGCCGACTGGAGCTCCGGTGACCGGGGCGTCGTCCGGTCATCCGACGCCCGCGTGGCGCGCGCCCGGGTCGAGCAGCGCTTGAGCCAGCTGCAGGCGCCGCGGGCCCTCGAAGTGGAGTACTCGACCCCGTACCTGCAGCACGTCGAAGGGGATCGGGGCGTCGATCAGCAGATCCGCCGGCTCGGTGAGTTGATTCGTCGCCAGGAGGCGGCCGGCCGCTAGGACTGCACCACCGTCACGACGAGGCCGATCGCGGCCAGGATGTTGCCGACCCGCACGCACTCCGTCTCCGCGCCGATCTTCACGACGGCCTTGCCCGTGTTGTGGACCTGCCAGGCGATCTCCCAACCCTCCGCCTCGCTGCAGGCGATCGCCTTCTGGAGCTGCTTCACGACCTGCTCGAAGGTGTGACAGTCGCAGTTGTGCAGGACCGTCATCCACGGCGGCGCGACCGCTTCCTCGGTGACGTCCTCGACCTGGGGCGCCGTGAGGGTCCGCTCGGCCATGCCCCCGATTCTACCGCCGCGGCCCGCCGACCTCTCGCAGCACCTCGCGCGCGATCAGGAATTTCATGATCTCGTCGGAGCCCGCGCCGATGCGCAGCAGGCGCGCGTTGCGGAAGATCTGCGCGACGGGAAAGTCGCTCGTGTAGCCGATGCCGCCGAGCACCTGCATGGCGTGGTCCACGATCTTCCACACGTTCTCGGCGACGACGAGCTTGGTGACGGCGGATTCGCGCTGGGCCGGCAGCCCCGCCTCGATCATCTTCGCGGTGCGATAGGTCACCTGGCGGGCGGCGTCGAGCGCCGCGTACATCTCGGCGATCTTGAACGACACGCCCTCGAACATCGCGATGGGCTGCTTGAACTGCACGCGCTTGGTGGCGTACTCCGCGGCGACCTCCAGCGCGCGGCGGGCGCTGCCGAGCGCGGCCATGCAATAGGTCACGCGCTCGGTGTCGAGCTCGTCCATGAGCACGTGGTTGCCGCCGTTGAGGGGGCCGAGCAGCGCGTCCTCCGGCACGTCCACGCCGTCGAGCTCCAGCCACACGTTGTCGATGATGTCGCCCATCAGCGCCTCGTCGATCTGGCGCCGGATGCGCACGCCCGGATGGTCCATGGGCACGATGAAGGTGGACATGCCCTTGTGCGGGTGCACGGAGGGATCGGTGATGGCGAAGAGCGTCAGGTAGTCGGCGAGGCCGCCGCCGGTGATGAAGCGCTTCTGCCCGCTGATGATCCAGCGGTCGCCGCGCTTCACGGCGCGCGTCTCCATGCGCGAGGTGTCGCTGCCGATCTGGGGCTCGGTGATGGCCAGGGCGGCCAGCTCTTCGCCGCGCAGGCGCGGCGGGATGTGGCGCTTCTTCTGCGCCTCGGTGCCGTAACGCAGGATGGAGATGGTGCCGAGGGTGAGGGAGACGGAGCGGACGGTGTCGCCGGGATGGCCGGCGGCGGCCAGCTCCTCGTCGATCAGGCACTCGGCGACGACGCCGCGGCCGTTGCCGCCGTAGGCCGCGGGGAAGAGCGCGCCCGTCATGCCGCCCTCGCCGAGGAGCTTCAGATAGGCCTTGGCGAGGGCGCGGAGGCGGTCGCGCCGCTCCGCGCCCTCGTACTGGGCCTTGATCGCCTTCACCTCGCGGTGAGCGGCCGCCGCGTGGGGCGCGATCTGCGACTGGGCGAAGGCGCGCGCCTGCTGCACGACCGCCTGCTCCTCCTTGGTATAGAGGAACGTCTGGCCCGCCGACACCGACCAGCCCGCGGGCATGGTGAGGTCGGCGGGCTCGATCGCGCGGAACGGCTCGAACTCGGGGCTCACGGCAGGCCGGGCACGGACGGAATCACGGCCGGGATCTTCGACACCGTGTGCGTGGTGACCTGGGCCGCCCACTGGCTGTCCACGGTCTGGGCGAGCCCGAACAGGCGCAGGTCGAGCGAGAGGTTGGTGACGTAGATGAACCCGCCGCTGCGCACGAGGCTCGCCGGGAAGAGCAGCCCGATCGGCGCGCCGGTGCCGTCGATCCCGCCGAAGTCGCCGAGCTTGGCGATGGCGCGGCCCGACGGGTTGACGACGACGATCTCGTCCGCCTGGTTGGCGGCGATCCAGAGGTTGTCGCTCTCGTCGATGATGAGGCCGTCGCAGCCGTTGACGCTGTTCACGAACGTCTCCGGCGTGCCGGCCGCGCCGCCGCTCGCCACGGGAATGCGGACCACCGAGTCGTTGCCGGTGTTGCAGACGAAGAGCGAGTCGCCGGCGTTGTTGAAGGCGAGGCCGTTGGCGCCGAAGGGCGGCACGCCGCTCGTCGTGAGCAGCGCGCTCTGGACCCACGCCGTGGCCGTGCCGCCTTGCGGGCCGGTGCGCCAGATGGCGCCCTGGAAGGAGTCGGAGACGTAGACGTTGCCGGCGGCGTCGAAGGTCAGCACGTTGGGGCCCGCCGCCGCGCCGCCCGGGATCGTCGTGAACAGCTTCGACTTGCCGTTGACGGGGTTGACGCTGAGTACCTGCTTGCCCCCGAAGTCGATCACCAGGAGGTCCTTCGTCTGAGGATGGAAGGCGAGATCCAGCAGCAGCGTGCTCGAGCCCTCGACGTTCACCTGGCGCAGGAGCTTGCCCGTGCTGTCGTGGACGAACATCTGCCCGGTGCCGCTCGACGTCCCGGCCACCGCGAAGGTCGTCACGTACACGTTGCCCTTGCCGTCCACGGTGATGCCTTCGGGGTGCTCGGCGCCGGCAGGCAGGGTGGCGAACCTCGTGACCTGGCCCCGGTCCCAGGCGGTTACGGGCGCGGCGAACGACAGGAGCACCAGCAGGACGGCGATGGCGCGAATCGCAACCAACATGACGGACCTCCTAACGAGGGTCGGTGGACGGCGTGCCGAGCGCGCCCGATGCGCGCAGGGCGGTGACGCGAGCGGCATCATACTTCAGCAGCGTCCTCAAGATTTCGTCGGTGTGCTGGCCGAGAGCGGGGCCGGGCGCGAGGTTCGGCGCGGCGCCCTCGGTCTTCACGGGCGTGCCGACCTCGCGGAGCACGCCGAAGGTCGGGTGCTTCACTTCCACGATCATCTCGCGCGCGGCGATCTGCTCGTCGGCGAGGGCCTGGGCGATCGTGTTCACCGGGGCGCACGGCACCTTGCCGCGCAGGCGCGCGAGCCAGTCCGCCGTCGTCCGGTCGGCGAACCGGGCCTTGAGGATCGGGAGCAGCGCGGCCTTGTGCGTGGACCGGTCGGCGAAGGTGCCGAAGCGCGGATCGCGCGCGACCTCGGGGAGCTCCAGCGCGTCGAGAAGGCTCGTCCAGAACTTCTCCTTGTTGCAGAAGATGACGAGGTGGCCGTCACGGGTCGGGAAGTTCTGCGCGGGGACGAGCGACTGATGGCCGGAGTCCTCGACGCGCGCGGGCTGCCAGTCGCGGTTCAACGCCCAGATCGCGTAGTAGGAGAGCATGCTGACCGCCGTGTCGAGCAGCGACATCTCGATGTCGCGGCCCACGCCGGTGCGAGCCGCGTCCCAGAGCCCGGCCAGGAGGGCGGCCATCGACGCGTAGCCGCCCGCGAAGTCCACCACGGAGACGCCGGCCTTGACGGGCGGCCCGCCGGGCTCGCCCGTCACCGACATCCAGCCCGCGTACCCCTGGATCAGGTAGTCGAAGGCGGGCTCCGCGGCGCGCGGGCCCGTGCGGCCGAAGCCCGAGAGCGAGCAGCACACCAGGGCAGGGTTGACGTCCTTGAGCTGTCCGTAGGTGAGGCCGAGCGTCTCGGGCAGGTCGCCGCGGAGGTTGTTGTAGACGGCGTGCGAGACGCGGGCGAGGTCTCGCAGCACGGCGCGGCCCTCGGGGTGCTTGAGGTCCAGCGTGATCGACTTCGCCCCGCGGTTGAACGACTGGAAGAACAGCGAGTCGCGCGCCTCCGCGTACGGCCCCACGGGCCGCGCGCTGTCGCCCCCGACGTGCGGATCCTCGACCTTGATGATCTCGGCGCCGAGGTCGCCGAGCATTTGGGTGCCGAAGGGGCCGGCTCCGAACTGCGAGACGCTGACGATCCGGAGGCCGGAGAGCGGCGCCTGACTCATGCGGGGTACTTGCCCTCGCCGAGCGTCGCGTGATTCTTCTTGGGGATGAGCGCGGTGCGGGTGAAGGTCATCACGCGCTCGCCGCGCTGGTTGGTCACGCGCGTCTCGACGGTCACCGTGCCGCGATCGCCCTGCTTCGACTCTTTCTTGCCGAGCACGGTGGACTCGGAGTAGATCGTGTCGCCGATGAACGTGGGCGCCTGGTGCGTGATCTTCTCGATCTCGAGGTTGGCGATGGCCTTGCCCGAGACGTCCGCGACCGTCATGCCGATGCCGATCGAGAACACCAGCGGGCCCAGCACCAGCCGCTGACCGTGCTGGGTATGGCTGGCCGCGTAGTGCGCGTCGCTGTGCACGGGATGCTGGTTCATCGTGAGGAGCGCGAACCACGTGCAGTCCGCCTCGTTGATGGTGCGGCCGGGCCAGTGCTTGATCACCTCGCCGACCGTGAACTCCTCGAACCAGCGGCCGTAGGCCATCAGCCCGCCGCCACGAGGGCCCGGGCCAGCCGCCGGCGCAGCGCCTCGTCGTCCACGGGCCGGAACATCAGCCGCGCCGCATCGCGGTAGTAGCGCTCGACGGGGAACTCGCTGACGTACCCGTAGCCGCCGTGGATGCGCATGGACGCGAGCGTCACCTGCATCGCCACCGACGCCGCCGCGAGCCGCGCCATGTCCGCGGCCACGGGATCCGGCTCCGGGGTCTCCGCCGCGCGCGCGGTCAGCAGCCGGGCGGCCGTGATGCCGGTGGCCATGTCGGCGAGCATGAGCTGGACGGCCTGGTGCTGGCAGAGCGGCTTGCCGAAGGTCGTGCGCTGCTGGCTGTAGCGCAGCGCGGCCTCGAAGGCCGCCTGGGCGAGGCCGACGGCGATGGCCGCCGTCGCCGTCGACGCCAGCGCGGCCACGGGCGCCACCGCGGCGCGGGGCAGCGCCACGCCGCGCGCGCCGTCGAGCCGGAGCGGGCAGGGATCGAGGCCGCGGCCTCCGAGCGTCGCCTCCGGCTCGCCGAGCGAGACGCCCGTCGCGTCACGCTCGACGACGGCGAGGAGCGGGCCGCCCGCATCGCGCGCCTCGACGAGGACGAGACCGGCGCGGGTCGCGTTGTCGGCGAGGGCGGCGGGCCCGCTCAGCACCGCGGTCCCTCCCTCGTCGCGCGCGCTCACGTCGCCGCCGAACACGGCCGTGGCCAGACGCTCGGCGCGCGTCAGGGCGGGCAGGGCGCCCGCCGCCGCGGGCACCCAGCGGTCGAGGGCCCACGTGACGACGAGATGGCCGGCGACGGTCGAGGCGACGGTCGTCCAGCCGCGGGCGAGCTCCTCGAGCACCATCACCAGCGTCGATGGGTCGAGGCCGAGCCCGCCGTGGCGCGGCCCGACGGCGGCGCCGAAGAGTCCGAGCTCCGCGAGCTCGCGCACGATCGCCTCGGGCCAGCGCCCGGCCGCCTCGTGCTCGGCCACCACGGGCGTCAGCGTCTTGTCCACGAACTGCCGGACGGCGAGCACGATCTGCCGCCGCTCCTCGGACTCGCCCTCGCGCGAGGTGAGCGCGCCCAGCCGCTCGCCGTAGCGGTCGACGAGCTGGCGCGCGATCAGCGTGCGCTGGATCTCGTTGGTGCCCTCGCCGATGATCATCAGCGGCGTGTCGCGGTAGTGGCGCTCGACGTCGGAGCGCGCCAGCGTGCCGGCCTCGCCGGACACTTTCATGCTTGCCACCGCCACCTCGTGGGCCGCCTCCGAGGCGTAGAGCTTCGCCATGCCGGCTTCCAGGTCGCAGCGCTCGCGCCGGTCCTTCATGCCGGCCGCCCAGTAGGTGATGAGGCGCGCGGCCTCCACCTTCGTCGCGACGTCGGCGAGTGCCAGCGGCGTCTCGCGCGCGCCGCGCGCCCCGTCGCGCGCGGCCTCCCACGCGGCCTGGGCCACGCCCACGCAGCGCGCGGCGATGTTGATGCGCCCGGTCTCGAGCCCGCTCATGACCTGGCCGAAGCCGCGGCCCTCCACGCCGCCCACAAGGTTGGCGGCGGGCACGGCGCAGCCCTCGAAGAGCAGCTCGACCGTGTCCACGCCCTTGTAGCCGAGCTTGGCGAGCGACTTGACGACGCGGAAGCCCGGATCGCCCTTCTCGACGATGAAGCACGACATCCCGCGGTGGCGGGGCTCGAGGCGGGAATCGGTGACGGCGAGGAGCGCGAACGTGTTGCCCTCGCGCCCGTTGGTGATGAACATCTTGCTGCCGTCGAGGACGTAGTGGTCGCCCTCGCGCCGCGCGGTGGTCCGGATCGCCTGCACGTCGGAGCCCGCGTGCGGCTCGGTGAGGCAGAGCCCGCCGCGCGCCTCGCCCGACGCGAAGCGCGGCAGGAAGCGTCGGCGCTGCTCCTCGGTCCCGTGGTGGAGCACGATGAGCGCGGCCATGGTGTGGCTGTTGATCACGCCCGCCAGCGACATCCAGCCGCGGCAGAGCTCCTCGATCACCCGCGCGTACGTCGTGACGTCGAGGCCGAGGCCCCGGTAGTCGCGAGGCACGAGGGCGCCGAACAGGCCGAGCTCGCGCATGCGGGCCACGAGGGCGTGCGGGTAGGCATCGGCGTGCTCGAGCGCGGCCGCGGCGGGGCGCACCTCGCGTTCGACGAAGCGCCGCACGGCGGCGACGACGCCCGGCTCCGAGGTCATGGCGAGGGGGATAGTACAATGAAATCCGATGCCTCTCGACGACCTGGTGCTCGCCCTCCAGCAGCTCGTCGACCGCGTCATCCGCCGCCTGCGGCGCGGGCGCGCGCCGGCAGCCGGGCAGCGCCGCCTGCTCATCGTGCAGATCGACGGGCTCGCGCGCGACGTGCTCGAGCGCGCCCTCACCGACGGCCGGATGCCGTTCGTGCGCCGGTTGATCGAGCGGCGCGGCTGGCGGCTCTATCCCATGTTCGTGGGGCTGCCCTCCTCCACGCCGGCCTTCCAGATGGCGGCCATGTACGGCGTGCGCCCCGATATCCCCGGCTTCCACTACCACCAGAAGGCCAAGCGCGAAGACGTCTACTTTCCCCGCGCGGGCGACGCCGCCCGCGTGGAGCGCGAGCAGGCGGCGGGGCGGCGCGGCATCCTCGAGGGCGGCGCCAGCTACGGCTGCGTGTTCACCGGGGGCGCCGTCGACAACCTCTTCACGTTCGCCAACCTCAAGCGCCCGAGCGGCACCGGCCTCCTCGCCGCGCTCTCCGCGCTCCTGGTGCTCGCGTGGGTTCTGGTGAAGTGCGTCCTCATCACGGCCATCGAGCTGGTCCAGGCGGTGATGCGGCTGATCGCGGACCCCGTCGGCGAGTGGGCGCGCGGGTGGAAGTGGCTGGCCATCAAGATCGGGCTCTCGGTGTGGGTGCGCGAGTTCTTCACGCTCGCCGTCTCGCGCGACGTCTACGCGGGCGCGCCCGCCATCTACGTCAACTACCTCGACTACGACGTGTTCTCCCACGCCTACGGGCCGCGCCACCGGCGGGCGATGCGCTCGCTGCGCCGCCTGGACGACGCCATCGCGCAGCTCTGGCGCGTGTGCCGGCGCGTGCCGGAGCACGCCTACGACCTCTACGTCCTCGCCGACCACGGCCAGGCCCTCACCATCCCCTTCACCCAGATCGCGGGCGGCCGGCGCTTCGAGCGCGTGCTCTTCGAGGATTTCTTCACGCCCGAGGGCGCGCGGCCGGTGGGACCCGAGCGCCCGGCCGGGCGGCGCCACCTCGCCAGCGGCATCAAGGCCCTGCGCATGGGCCGCGCCCCGGGGTTCTTCCAGCGCTTCTTCAACTACCTCGAGGAGGGTTTCCCGTGGATCCTCGGCGAGGTGAAGGAGGCGCGCGAGCGCGACAACGTCCGCGTGATCTCGGCGGGGCCGAACGCCTTCGTGTACTTCGTGGACCACGACGCCCCGCTCTCCATCGCTCGCATCGAGGAGCGCTGGCCCGGGCTGGCCGAGAGCCTGTCGCGGCACCCGGGCGTCGGCTACGTGTTCGCGCGCGACGAGGACGGGCCCGCGTGCTTCTGGCGCGGCAAGCGCTTCCGGCTCACCGTCGCCGAGCCCGGTCCCTTCGCTGGCCGCGAGGACGCGGCGCTCGTCGTGTCCGGAGTCGGCGACCTGATGGCGATGCCGAGCGCGGGCGACCTCGTGATCTACGGCATCGACGCGGCGCCCGGCCACGTCTCCTACATTGCCGAGTCGGGCGCTCACGCGGGCCCATCGCCCGAGGAATTGCACGCGTTCATTCTGGCGCCCCCGGGCGTCGTGCTGCCCACGCCGCTCAACCATCCGTTGCAGCTCTATCCGCACTTCGTCCGCTACGTGGAGGCGGAGGGGGGCGGGACCGCGGCGTGACGCCCGTCACGATCGTCTCGTACAACATCCATCGCGGCGTCGGCCTCGACCGCCGGCGCGACCTCGACCGCATCGGCTCCGTCATCGCCGAGATGAGCCCCGACATCGTCGGTCTCCAGGAGGTCATCCGCGAGGACGGCAACACCGTGCCGGCCGCCGACCAGGCCACGTACCTGGCGGGCCGCCTCGGCATGGAGGTGGTGATGGGCGAGACGCGCCCGCACGGGGCGGGCATCTACGGCAACGCAGTGCTCTCGCGGCTGCCCGTGGTGGGGTCCGTGCGCCACGACCTGAGCCACGGCCTGCGCGAGCCGCGCGGTTGCCTGCGCGTGGACGTCGCCGTGGACGACGTGACCACCCTGCACGTCTTCAACTGCCACTTCGGCCTCGCCTTTCGCGAGCGGCGCGCGCAGATCGAGCTGCTGGCCGGGTTCATCCGCGCCGGCTCGTGCGCGGGCCCGCGCGTGGTGATGGGAGACTTCAACGAATGGCACCGCGGGCCCGTCACGCGCGGGCTGCGGCTCGAGTTTTCCTCGCCCATGCGGCGGATGCGGCGCACGCATCCCGCGGTCTTTCCGCTCTTCCGTCTCGATCGCATCTACTGGGACGTGGAGCTCGAGGGCGAGACGTTCCACGTCCACCGGAGCCGCCTCGCACGGCTCGCCTCCGACCACCTGCCGGTGATGGTGCGGCTGCGCGTCCGCCGGCGCGCCGCCACGCCGTACGTCGTCGGCGACGCGCTCCCGCCGGCCGAGTAGCGTCTGGACGCGCCGCCGCCGCTCCCCGACGCCTCCGGAGTCGCCGTCGCGCCGCCGCCACCGCGGCGCTGGCCGGGCGCTTTCGTCACCGCCGCCGCCGCGTGCGCGCTCCTGGCCTTCATCGCCCTCGCCGTGCGCGTGCACCTCACGGGCACGCGCCTGGACGCCATCGACGATCCGGCGCGCGCGCTGGCGCTGATCGTCGAGCGCACGATGGACCTCGACGACGCCCTGTCCGGCGCCACGGCGTGGGAGAAGCGCTTCTACGAGCTGACGGTGACGGACGGCCGCAACGAGCTCCAGGAGGCGATGACCTGGTACGACGAGCTCGCCGACGCCCTGCCCGGCGATCCCGACGTGCAGGCGCGCGTGGCGATCCTCTACGGGGAGGCGGGGCGCATCGACGAGATCCTGGAAACGGTCGACCGCTGGCGCGCGCGCGGCGACACCGCCCGCGCCGACGTGCTGGCCGCCGCCTATCTCGACGCGCCCATCGACGACCTGCCGCGCCTCTACGAGACGGCGGCGCGCGTGGTCCCGCGCGGCTGGTTCCGCGACCGCCTGCTCCTGCGCCTGGCCGACCGCGTCGGCGACCGCGCGGCGCGCGAGGCGATCGTCGCGCAGGCGCGCGCGCGCACGGCGCCGCTGCTGCGCCGCGTGCGCATGCTCACGGCCGCGGAGGTGCTCGCCCTCGGCTGGGGCCTCTACGGTCTCGTCTCCGTGTTGCGCCGCCGGCCCGTGCGGGTGGACGGCGCGCTCGTCCCGACGCCGTGGCGGCTGGGGGACGGCCTCTCGCTGCTCGTGCGCGGCGCCGGCGCGGGCGTGCTCACGCTCGTCGTCATCTATGGGCTCGGGCACTGGCGCGGGCCGAGCGATGCGCTGCTGTCGGCGCTGAGCATCCCCATCATGTACCTGCCGCTCCTGTGGCTCCTCCGGCGGCGGCTCCTCGCCGCCGCCGGCGTGGGGCTCACACGCGGCCTCGGCTACCGGCCCGCGCCGGGCACGGCGGGCGCGCTCGCGCGCTCCACGGCGCTGCTCGTCGGCGCGGGCATGGCCGTCGACCTGGCCATCGGCCTGCTGAGCGAGACCGCCGGCTTCTCGTCGCACTGGACCGAGTGGTTCGACGAGGATCTCGCGTGGGGCAGCCCGGCTCTCGTCGTCGCCAGCCTGTTCGGCACGGTGCTGTTCGCGCCGCTGTTCGAGGAGATCGTCTTCCGCGGCCTGCTGTACGCCACGCTACGGCGCCGCCTGTCGTGGCCGGTGGCGGCGGCGCTGAGCGCCGCCGTGTTCGCGGTGGCCCACGGCTACGGCGCGGCCGGGTTCGGCAGCGTCTTCGTGAGCGGGTTTCTCTGGGCGATCGCCTACGAGAAGACGGGGAGCCTGCTGCCGAACACGGCGGCGCACGTCGTCAACAACGTGGCCGCCGCGGGCGGCGTGCTCCTGCTGCTGCGGGGCTGACGCGCTACTGCAGCTTCGCCTGAATCTTCACGCGCGGGTACTCGGGCGCCTTGCCCTCGAGATCCACCGCGCGCAGCGTGCCGTCGGGCGCCTCCAGCAGGAGGTTCTGGTTCGAGAATCCGATGATCTTGCCCCACGCCTTCGGGAGCGTGTGCGTGTACTTCGCCACCATGGTCTGGGCCTCCGCGGGCGCCGGCGTGAGGTGCCGGAGCCAGGGGTTGACGGCGAGCGTCACGAGGGCCAGCGCGATGACGGTCAGCACACTCTTGAGATAGGGGTCGGACTTCATGCGGCCTCCTCGCCGAGGAGCGCCACGGCTCCGCCGAGGCGCGTTCGAGCGGGTCGGGCGTTGCGCCCATGCCGATACTCCCCAATCTTGGCAGAGTCGGGTTGCGCAAGTCCACGACGGTGAGAAAGGCCTGAGATCTAGCGCAGTTGGTCGTCGCCGGAGACGACACAGCGGAAGCCGACGTTGTTGTGGGCGCGGTCGGGCGCCTGGTGGTGGCGCGACGTCGTGCGCGCGCTGGCGGGATCGCGCTCCCACCACGAGCCGCCGCGCAGCACCTTCTCGCCGCCGATCGTGGGACCCTTGGGATTCGCCGGCGTCGCGACCCGCTTGTAGGCGCTGGGATCGTACCAGTCGAGCACCCACTCCCAGACGTTGCCGGCCATGTCGAGCGCGCCGTAGACGCTGGCGCCGCGCGGATGGCTGCCGACATCGCTCGTCTCGGTCTTGCCGACCTGCGCAGGCGGGGAGCTGGCCGCGGCCTCGCCCCACGGATAGGCGCGGCCGTCCGTGCCGCGGGCGGCCTTCTCCCATTCCGCCTCGGTGGGCAGCCGCTTGCCGGCCCAGCGGCAGTACTCCTGCGCCTGGTCCCACGTCGCGCCCACGATGGGCCGGCGCGCGCCCGCGAAGCGCGGGTCACGTGTCAGCGCGGTGGCGGCGCCGCCGCCGTGGGCCTGGCGGAACACGCTCCACTGCGCGTTGGTCACCTCGTACTGGTCGATCCAGTACGCGCTCAGGGTGACGGTGCGCTGCGGTTTCTCCGCCGGCGTCGCGCGCGCATCGTCGTCGGAGGCGCCCATGAGGAACGCCCCCGCCGCCACGAAGACCATCGGGGCGCGGTCGCCGCCCAGCGCGCGCGCCAGGGCCCCCGAGGGCACGGGCGCGGGCGGGGGCAGGGCGGCCACGCGCGGCGGCTCGCTCGCCGGGCGCGCGCCCGCGGCGGCGGGCTGGAGCTGGATCATCGCGTCCGTCCGGCCCTTCGGCGTGATGCTGACCTCGCTGCGCCACTCCTGATAGCCCGATTTCGTCGCGCGGAGATGATGGCGGCCGGCCCCGAGGTTGTCGACGATGAGCGTCTGCCCGGTCGTCGTCTCACCGAGGCGCTGCTCGCCCAGCCACACCTCGATGCCCGGCAGCGTGGCCGTCACGTACAGCGAGCCCACGTCGGTGCGCGGCTCCATGCGAACGGTGGGCGCCGGCGCCACGGCGACGACGGGCGGGCCGCCGATCCGGGGCATCGTGAAGATGAACTGGCCCTCGCCGTCGAGCTTGCCGTACTGCGGCGTCATCTTGCCCTGCGAGTCGCGTCCGACGCGCTGCTCGACCCACGAGAACAGCTGCGCGGCCGTCAGGTAGCCGTGTCCCTCGAGGTCGGCCTGACCGCGGAAGGCGTCGAGGAGCCGCCGGGTGAAGAGGCCGTGGCCGTTGGCCTCGATGGCCTGCTCGCCCTTGCGCCCGGCCGTGATGACCTGCACCGTGGGAAGCCGCGCGACGGCGGCCAGGTACTCGTCGCCGCCGCGTTTCGGCAGCGTGTCACGCGTGAGCGCGAAGCCGGAGAAGCAGGCGTCGATGGCGAAGAACACGTGCTTGGCGCGCACGCGCTGGCCGATGCGCTTGACCTCGTCCATGGAGATGGACGTCGGCGGCAGCGCCTTGGGATCGGCCTCCACGGGCAGGAGGTAGCCTTCCTCGCCGCCCTTGATGTCCGACGTCTCGCCGTGACCGGCGAAGTAGACGAAGAGCCGGTCGTTCGGCCCCATGCCCGCGAACTCGCGATAGAGCACCTGCTCGATGTTGGCCTTCGTCGCCTGCGCGTCGAGCAGCACGCGCGTGTTCTCCTTCGGGAAGCCGAGCGCGGGCAGGGTGGCGGCGACCTCGCGCGCGTCGGCGACGGCGTAGTTCAGCCGCGGGCGCACCTTGTCGTACTTGTCGATGCCGACGACAAGGGCCCAGGACTGGCCGTAGAGCGGCGCCGGCGCGGAGGACTGCGCGGAGACGACGCCGGGCAGCAGGGCGAGCGTGGCGAGGGCGGCGCCGGTCAGGAGCCGGCGGACGGCGGACGGAGCGGCCGGGCCTCCGCTAGCGCGACGTGTCCGCGGGTGGGTTGGAAACAACCCAGTCTCCGGGACGAATGCCGCCCGTCGGCGCGATCACCATCGGCTTCACCACCGAGGCCGTGTCCTGGATCTCCACCACCTGGAGCTCCGGCGCCGCGCCCTGCGCCATGCGCGTGGCAACCTCGACGGCCGTGCCCGAGGCCTGGTGCATGAGCCGCAGCCCGTAGGCCATGTTCACGTCGCGCCCGCCGTCGATGACGACGCGCTCGCCGCTGACAGCGGCCACGCGGGTCTTCCACGGGAACTTGTTCACCTGGTGGACCATGCGCTGCACGCCGGCCTTCACCAGGCACCACTGGTTGTCGGCGCTCACGCGCACCGCGGAGACGACCTGCGAGGTCGACACGTCGTACACGCGCATGTGCAGCGCGAACCGCGGCGGGACCGCGCGGTTGGCGCGCCGGCACTCGAACTGCGCGTCGCCGAGCAGGGAGCGATCGCCGAGGCTGGACGGGTCGCCGCCCTGGCTCTCGGTGGCGCCGGGATCCGAGGAGCTGGCGCGGCCGCTGCCCACCGTGGTCCGGAAGCGCGAGCCGGGGATGGGGATCGCCATCTCGACCTCGGAGTCGCTGGTGGTGTCCATGCCCTCGCCGTGGTCGAGCGTCACCATGCCGGTGATGATGTACTGCGCGGACAGCATCTCGCCCTGCGGGAGGGCGGAGGCCTTCGCCATGCGGTCGGTCTTGGCGAACTCCTGCTCGCGGAGGATCTTGTGGATGTCGCGGCGCTCCACCACGATGAAGCGGTCGGTCGCGAACAGCGCCGTGATGAGCCGCTCCGTGAAGCCGTTACGGATGACGGCGAGGTCCTTGGCCAGCGGCGAGTTGATGTCGTCGTTCTGGTATTTCTTCTGCGTCTCCGGATCGAGCGAGCCGAAAGGGCTGTCGGCCACCGCCGCGGAGTCGTCGAAGCGGGCCACGGCCACCCGCTTCTTGAGCGGCGGGGGGCCGGGCGGCGTGTCCGCCATGATCTTCTGCTCGTAGCGGAACTTCGGCGGCGCCGGGGCCTGCGCCAGCGCGTCGGTGGCGAGGGCGCCCACCGCGAGCGCGGCCAGCAGCAGTCCGATGGAGGCTCGGCTCATGCCCATCTCCTAACCCTTCGGGTCGCGCACGAGGATCCGGTAATCCACCGGTCTGGGGCTCAGCGAGTTGATCTGGTATTCCGTGACGCGCCGGCGGTGGAGCATGATCGGCTCCCAGTTGCTCTTCTCCACCTCGAAGCCGTCCTTGTCGCGGAAGACGATCTGGATGTCCACCCAGCGATCGGTGTCGAGGAAGTTCTCGATGCGCAGGCGGGCCAGGAGCAGCCCGCTGTCGAGCCGCTGGCTCTGGTGCCCCGCGATCCGCAGCCACATGGCGAGGGGCATGTCCAGGAACGTGACGAGCGAGGTGTCCTGCACCGGCGGCGACTGCGTGTCGATGGGGCGAAACGGCCCGCAGCCTCCCAGCAGGGCCAGCACAACGACGACGGTGACTGCCACTCGCGCCATGCTCGTGCTCCTCATGGTTGGTCGCGCGGTGCGCGCGCTCACGCGGTCTTGGTCGGCGCGGCCTTGAACTTGCCCGTCGCGACCTCCTCGTAATTGTCGGTCAGAGGCGTCGGCGGCACCAGGCACTTGCCGCCCTTGGCCACGTGGGGCCCCCAGCGGCAGAGGTTGTTGCAGTCCCGATGGTCGGCGAGCGTCTTGATCTCCCTCGCGCTGTAGCGCTGCAGGATGTCGTCGTCGCCCAGGTCCCCGAAGTGCCCCTCCTTGCGCCACACGGCCATCTGCGCGGGCAGGGGGTTGCAGTAGCACGTGCCGCCCTCGAGCACGAAGGGCTTGAAGCCCTGGTGGCCGAGCGTGTCGAAACAGTTCTTGATGGGCGGCGCGCTCGCCGCCTTGGCCTGGTACGGCCCGAGCTCGGCCACACAGCCGGATAGCCCGGCCGACAGGCCCGAGACGACGGTCAGCAGGAACCCGCGGCGCGTCCAGCGAACGTCCATGTGCACTCCGTCTTGATGGGCATGCCGGCATCGGGGCCGAAGGCCGACTCCATGCCGCGGCCCTGCAGGAGGATGGGACCGGCCTGGCCCCAGGCCAGGTACTCGGCCGCGTACGGCCGGACCGCGTTGTGGCGGTCCATGCCGCTGCGGATGACGTACAGGGGCTCGCCCTTCAGCTCGGGCGCCACGGGTTCGCCCACGCGGAAGTAGTAGTGGACCTGGCGGAACCGCTCGAGCTCCGTGCCCTTCTCGTCGTAGAAGTTGATCTGCACGGTGTGCATGCCCTCGGGGATCTTCGCCTCGAGCACGTGCACCTCGCCCGGCATGTGGCGCCAGTGGCGCAGGTCGGCCTTGTTGACGCCGGCCATCTCCGCCACCGAGCCGAGGATGCCCACGAAGGGCAGCTGCTTCATCACGGCCACGGCGGCGCCCTTGACGGCCTGCGCCACGTCGCGCCCCGACGAGCCGCTCGTCTTCGCCTGGTAGTTCATGTCCACCAGCTTGCCCGTGCGCCCGATGGACTGACCGTCCACGAGGATCTCGGCGGAGCGCTCGGGATACAGGCACGGCCGGATGGTGTCCACGCTGCCCACGAAGGGATCCGGGATCTTGCCGGGCCCGCAGCCGAGCTCGACGACGAACGTGACGTTGGTGTCGGCGACGCTGGCGGCGTCGGCGAAGCGATTGTCCGGCATGTACTTCTTGACCTTGTTGAACGAGATCGCCGCGTTGTCGGCCTCGCCGAGCTTGAGATACGTGCGGCCGATCAGGTAGTGCGCGAGCGCGAAGTCGTCGCGGTACTCCTCGTTGTCGCCCTTGCTGGTGCGGTCCGCGAGCAGCGCCAGGTTGAAGGCGGAGCGCGCGTTCTCCCAGTCCCCGCGGCGGAAGTAGATCAGGCCCATGTAGGTATAGGCCATGGCGCGCTCGTACGGCTCGCCCTTGTACACGCGCAGGTCCTGGGCGAGGACCATGGCGGCCTGGCCGCGTCCCGTCCCGTGCTCGACGTCGTCCATGACCTTGGACGCGCGGCCGAGGCTCTCCAGGCTGTCGTGGTAGTTGCCGGCGACGAAGCTGGCGCTCGCCAGGTGCACGTCGGCGAGCACGATGTTCTTCTCGTCGTTCTTGTTCACTTCGACGACGGTCTCGCGGTAGCCCTTCACCGCGGTCTCGTAGTCGTACTGGTAGAAGGCGTTGATGGGGTAGCGCTGGTGCCTGGCGCAACCCACGAGCAGGAGGACGGCGGCGAGCAGCGGAAGGACGAGTCCCGGCTTGCGAAGGTTCACGTGCGCCTCCCCTTACTGATCGAAGACGCCGCGCTTGCCCAGTTTCTTGACCTCGTAGGCGTCTTCCCAGATGATGTCGGAGCTTTCCGCGTCGGTAAGCCGGAAGGAATAGCGCGTATAGGTCAACCGCGCCGAGCCTTCCACCTTGTCGATGGCGTTGAGCTCGCCGGTCAGGAAGAAGTCGACGCCGGAGAGGATCTTCCGGTCGGACGCGCCGACGACACCCCGCCGCTTCAGCTCGCGCTCGGCGATGATCTCGTTGATCCGCGTGCGGTCCAGGAAGACCACGCGCCCCTGGCTGTGCTGGATGAGCAGGGTGCGGATGCTGTTGAGGAAGATCTCCTTGTCGATGATCTGGTTGGTGCGGTTACGGACGTCGAGGAAGGCGATGCGGGGCGGGGTCTCCGCCCGTGAGATCTGCTGCACGGTGATGAGCGACCGCGCCATGCGCTGGGCGATCGTTCGGAGATCCTGGCTGTCGGTCGTCGTGTCGCCCAGCGGTGAGGGGGCATCGACGTCGACGCGCTGACTGACCGGCGCGGCACAGCCGGCGAGGATGGCCGCGGCGGCACAGACCACCAGCAGCCTCCCAATGGAGGTGACTCGGATCATGCGCTCTCCCCTGGGCCCCGACGCGCTGGCTTGGCGCGTAGCCTGCGTACAATCCGGTCCGGGCCGACCACCTATATAAGGGAGCCGCCCGGGGACCTGTCAACACTTTTTCAAACGCTGTGTTTTCGCGGTGTTCAGGTCCTACCGGCGAGGTCCACGACGGTGAGGAAAAGGGCGGTCGCGCCGCGCTCGATGTCGTCCATCGGCGTGAACTCGTCCTCGCAGTGGCTGCGGCCGTCGCGGGAGGGCACGAAGATCATGCCCGTGGGGCCGATGGCGGCCATGTACTGCGCGTCGTGGCCGGCCCCCGACAGGATGTGGCGATAGCGCGCGCCGCTGGCCTGGGCCGCGCGCTCGACGGCGGCGACCACGTCGGGCGCGAACGGCGTGAAGGGCACGCGCCAGTAGTGCTCGAGCTCGCCGCGCACGCCCTCGCGCTCGCACGCGGCCTTCACCACGGCGTCGAGACAGCGGCGGGCGACGTCGAGCGTCTGTGTGCGCGGATCGCGCATGTCGATGGACATCGTCACGCGTCC
>DASYTM010000208.1:0-23461 GCA_036002345.1 Candidatus Methylomirabilota bacterium
ATCGGGGCGCAACCGTGTCGGCGTCGTGCTGGTGCAGGACCAGCGCATCTTCTCCGCTCGCGATGTGCAGAAGGCCGACGCCCGGCCGGGCGGATTTACCGTCACTGGCGGGCACGGCGGCATCATCGGTGCCGTCGGGCACGAGGGCCCGCCGACGCTCACCTACATCCCTGCGCGGCGCCACACCTATCTTTCCGAAGTCAATTTCACCCGTCTTCCCACGGCCGTGCCCGGGTTGGCACAAAAAGCGGTCCGTGTGAAAAACGACGCCGGCGAACTACTCGGAAGCGCGATCCCCAAAGTGGCGATCGTCAAGGACGCCAATTACGCGGCGGAGCGCATGGGCGAGGGGAGCGAGGACGATGCCGATCTGCTGGCGCTCATCCGCAGGAACCTCGAGCGTTATCCGCTCTGCGGATTCGTCCTCGAGGGCCATGCCCCCTACGGAACGACCTCCTCCGCGACGCGCAAGCGAGTCCTGAAATCCGCGGTCTACCGCGGCATGCCGGTCGTCCTCGTCGGCCGCGGGAACAACGAGGGCTTCACCGGGCCGCAAGGCACATTCATCGGCGGCCGCAATCTCACTTCGACCAAGGCGCGCCTGCTGCTCATGGCCTGTCTCATGCGGTTCGGAGCCCCGCCGCCGGCCGCCGATCCGGAGCGTCCGACCGAGTCAGAGACGAAGGCGGTCGACGCAGTTCTCGCCGAATACCAGAAGGTGTTCGACAGTCACTGACGGAACGGTTTCTATACCGAAAGCTGCTACTTGGTCGCCGGGCGTGTCGCGCGCCTGTCGCCGCTGTCCGAGCCCTTCTGCCGTGTCTTGACGGCATCGGTAGCTTTTTCATGTGTCTTTCCTTCATCGCTCATCCGGTCCCCTGCCCGATCCAGGCCGGTGGCTCTGTCCGATGAGAACCGGCCGTTGGAGTTGGCTCCGGCCTGGCTGCTCGGGGCCGGCCCGCCGAAATGAGATGCGCCGCCGCCGCCGCCCCCGGGCCCGCGAGCTGAAACGAGCTGCGTGTGCGCTACCAGAATGGACGCAAGGAAGATCACAGGAGTGATTTTGCGCATGATGTTTAACGGCCGGGCCTTTGCGGCCGATCGATCTTCTCGGGCCGCTGCGCTATTTCGGGACGCGACGGCCTGTCGGCGCGCTGCGCCTCTTCGAGCCGCTCCTGATTTTCCTTCAGCCGCTCGCTCGCAGTCTGCAACCCTTTACTGTCCGGATTTTTCTTGAGGTTCTTCTCAACACTCGAAATCCCCTGGGTCAAGGGCGGCTGCGCAGCCGTCGACGGAGTGGTGGGTGAATTCTGCGCGTTGGCAAAACCAAATAACAAGGCCAAGCCGCTCGCAGCGATGAACCGAACCGTAGACATCTGATTTCTCCTACTCGAATCAATGAATGCCGACTCTATAACTCGGCATTGCCGAAACTAACGGCCTCGCGTGATCCGGTTGGCAGCGGCAGAGGCAAAATGCCGCGAGATTCGCCAGTATTTCTTGTAACAAGAAGTAAGTTCAGGTTGCCGCAAGGCCAGTGCAAGTGATTTAGACTGCCGCCAGTCGCCTAACCAAAAAATGGAGTGGATGATGAAGAAGTCGCATCTCGCGCTCGCGGCGCTCGTCGCGCTCACGCTCGTTCCGCTGCCCTCGCCGGCGGATCCGCCGCCTTGGGCTCCCGCGCATGGCTGGCGCAAGAAGAACGATCCGAACTACATCGGCTACACCGGCAAGAAATGGGAACGGGATTACGGTGTCCTGGAAGGCACCTGCAACAGCGCGGCTGTGGGCGCGGTGCTTGGCGGTGCCGTGGGCGGCGTTGTCGGCTCCCAAGTAGGTAACGAGCGCGACCGTCCGGTGGCGATAGTCGTTGGCACGGTGCTCGGGGCAGTCGTCGGCGCGAAGATCGGCGCCAAGATTGACGAAGGCGACCGCGGCTGCATGGGCCACGCCCTCGAGCTCGCCGGAGAGAATAAGACAGTGGTGTGGAGCAATCAGGCTACCGGCGTGAACTACCGGCTCACGCCCACGCGGAACTTCCAGGATGGAAAAGCGCCGTGCCGGGAGTTCACCACGCTGGTGTCAACGCGAAACAAGAAGGACACCATCAAGGGCGTGGCCTGCCGCCGCGGCGGCGGGCGATGGAACATCCGCGGCTAAGCGGCTGCGCCGCCCCTAGTCGGCCTTGATGTTGTTCTCGCGGATCACCTT
Organism: Candidatus Methylomirabilota bacterium; assembly: GCA_036002345.1. Taxonomy (GTDB): domain Bacteria; phylum Methylomirabilota; class Methylomirabilia; order Rokubacteriales; family CSP1-6; genus AR12. Next base: position 2,212 of record DASYTM010000208.1, read on the forward strand.
GCCCCAGCGCTCGAGGTCGCGCGCCACGATCTCGTCGAAGCGCGGATAGGGCAATGCCGACGCTCGGAAAAACGCTCTCGAACGGCGGCACGCCGGGCAGCGCCGTAACCGCTGGGGATGCGGCTGACGAGCTTCTCGAAGTCGTGGTCCCAAGTGACGACAACCGCTGAAAGACGATCACCTATGGTGGCAATGACCGGGTCTGGGGTTCCTCCGGGGAAGAGGTCCCGCACATACCGCACTTCGTGGCCGCGCCCAGCAAAGAACTTTGCTACAGAGTCTGGAACGTTCTCATCAATCAACAAACGCATGCGCGGACGTGGGTCCGCCATGCGTCACGCCGCTTTGCGCTGCCGCCGCTTTGCTTCCCACTCTAGTGCGGCTTCGACGTCTTTTGCCGTTAGGCGGGGATACTCGGAAAGTATCGCTGCGGTGTCGCACCCGGCCTCGTGGAAATTCCAAATTGCTTGAGTCGGTATCCGAGTACCGGCAAGGGTCCAGGCGTTATGAACAACGTAGCGGTTGCGAACGATTCGTCCAATCTGATTGACCTGGCGTTCGCGAAGTTGGTCAGCAGCCCGTCGCATCTCGTTTGCGATTGGCTCAAGCGCGATGTCGAACACAGCCTGACCCTTGCCGCGAGCCTCGGTAGGCACGCCAGTAGCCGGATCAAAAAAAACGACTTTGCGGCCGGCGAGCGCAAATCGCAGGCTGGACCAGGGTGTTTCGTGATGCACTCGGAGCCATTCACCTACGCGACGCAACTCCTGTAGCGGAACCTTGTACTGCTTTCGCAGGATCGCGATAGTACGAAGACCTACCAAATCGCGGAACGCGTAGATTCGGCCGAAGGGGCGTCCCCGGTGTCCATCAACGAGCGTGGGGGAAAAAACTCCGTGTCGTCCCAGTACCGCACTTGTCGTAGTGACAGGCCGGTCAAGCGACGAACGTGTTCTGATGTAAATGCAACGATTTCGGCCACGCTGAACGACTCCCTCGCAAACCAACGATGAAGGGTAGCATTAGCACGGCTGACCTCCCAAGTTGGTTCAAGAATGTCGGTTCTGACGCGCGACCCTCAGATAAAGCATTAGTCGGCCCTGATGTTGTTGTCGCGGATCACCTTGCCCCAGCGCTCGAGATCCCGCGCCACGGTCTCGTTGAAGCGGAGATAGGGCACGCCGGTCGGCTGGAAGCCGAGCTCCCGCAGGCGGGCCGACACTTCCGGCGAGAGCACCGCCCTGCCGATGTCGGCGCCGAGCTGCTCGAGGATCGGTCTGGGTGTAGAAGCGGGCGCGAACATCCCGTGCCACGCGGTGATGCCGACACCCGGCAGAGCGCTCTCGAAGGGCGGCACGCCGGGCAGCGCCTCGAGCGGCCTGGTGCCGGTCACCAGGAGCGCTCGCAGCTTGCCCGCCTTGATGTGCGGAATGACGCCGACGGCCACCTCGTACATAAAGTCGACCTCTCCGGCGAGAAGCGCCTGCAGCGCGGCCGCCGCGCCCTTGTAGGGGACGTGGTTGAGGTTGAGGCCGGTCGCGCCTTTGGTCAGTTCCATGTACAGGTGCTGGCCGGAGCCGTTGCCGGCGCTCGCATAGTTGAGCGTGCCCGGCTGCCTCCTCGCCGCGGCGAGCAGCTCGTCGAAGGCCGTCACGCCGGACTTCGGCGTCGCCACGAGCACGTACTCGATCTCCGCGATCTGCGACACGCCGGCGATGTCGCGCAGCGTGTCGTAGGGCAGCTTCTGCAGGTGCGGCGTGGCCACGATCGGCGTCGAGTTGATGGCGATCGTGTAGCCGTCGGGCGCGCTCTTCGCGAGCTGGTCGGTGCCGATGGCGCCGCTAGCGCCGCCGCGGTTGTCGACCACCACCGATTGGCCCCACTGGTCCTGCAGCCTGCGTGCAACGAGCCGGCCGACGATATCGAGCGGGCCGCCGGGCGGAAACGGCACGATGAGCCGCACCGGTTTGGCCGGAAAATCGGCCGCCCCGACCTGGAAGGTCGCTAGTAGTAGAAGAATGAAGAGCCGAATCATGCGGCCTTGCGCCGTCCCTGCTGGTCGAGCAGGCCGGCGGCGACGAGTGCGCGCCGGATGCGCTCGATCTCGTCAGGGCCGATCTTGACGAGCGGCGGCCGCACCACCGCGCGCGGCAGCTTGCCCAGGAGCACGAGCGCTTCCTTCATGCGGTTGTGCATGTCGACTGGGGGATCGGCGTAAAACACCTCGGCGGTCGGATAGATGCGGTCGTTAATCGCCTTGGCGCGGGCGAGATCGTTGGCCTGCACCGCGTGGAAAAGCTGCGCCTGGAGATCGGCGATCACCGAGCCGCTGCCCGAGAGCAGGCCGTTGCAGCCGAGCACGAGCGAGCTGAAGAGCCAGGCGCTGTGCGTGGTCAACACGTTGACCGGCCGCGGCAGCGATTGCAGCGTGCGGACCTGACGCTCGTGCAGCAGAGGGTTGGCGCACCAGTCCTTGATCGCGCGCACCGTCGGCACCTCTTCGCAGATGCGAAGCAGGGTGCTCATGGGAAAGCCCTGGCCGCCCGCGAGCGGATACTGGAACACGATGAGCGGCAGGTCGGTCACCTCCGCGATGCGCCTGAAGTGCTCCACCGCCATCTCGGGGCGCTGCCCGAACGTATAGAGGCCGGACGGGAACACGAGCAGCGCCGAGGCGCCGCCCGCGGCGGCCATCTTCGCCAGGCGCTGCGCCTCGAGCGAGCCCTCGGCGTAGATGCCGTTCACGATCGGCAGGCGGCCGCCGATCTCGTCCTGCGTGATTTCCAGAACGCGGCGCTGCTCGTCGAAGCTGCACGAGGCGACCTCGGAGGCGTGCGCGTTGGTGGTGATCGCGCTGATGCCCAGGACGGAAACGACGTCGCGCAGGTGCGCGCGGTAGGATGCCTCGTCGATGGACAGATCTTCATGGAACGGCAGCAGCACCGCCGGGATGACCCCGTGCGGCACGTAATCGTGGTGGCGAGGCATGAGGTGCTCCTGTTCAACGAGGCAAAGTATTCTAGACTCTGCGTACGATGAGTTGGTGGGCCCGGCTTCTAAAGAAAAATACCCCGCCCCGCGACTTCGCCTACACGGAAAGAGTGTCTCGCGACGGTACGCGCAGCCGCGTGCTGCCCGGCGGCGAAGAGCTGCTGCTCGCGCCCTACACTTTCAATGCCGACGGCCTGGCGACCGTGCACGACGCGAGTTTCCTGCGCGACGAGCGCTTCAACGCCGCGTATGCGGCGGGCGTTCGTACCGGCCATCGCATCACAGCGCCGCAAAAGCTGCACATCGAATGGCGCGTCTACCTGTGCTGCTGGGCGGGCACGCATGCGCTGCGCATCCCGGGCGACTTCGTGGAATGCGGCGTGAGTACGGGCATCGTCTCGATGGCGGTGTGCCGCTACACGGAATTTCAGCGCCTGGACAAGCGCTTCTGGCTGTTCGATACGTTCAGCGGCATTCCGGAGGAGCAGGCGCTGCCCGCGGAGATCGGGCTCGCGCAGAGCAAGAATCGGCGCCATTACTTTGACTCGTACGACGTCGTGCGGCGCAACTTCGCCGACTATCCGAACGTGCGGGTCGTCAAAGGCAGGGTTCCCGAAACCCTGGCCGCTGCGGAGCTCTCCCGCATCGCCTATCTGCATATCGACATGAACATCGCCTACCCCGAGGTGGAAGCCAGCCGGGCGCTCTGGGACCGGATCAGCCCCGGCGGCGTCGTGATCTATGACGACTACGCGTCGGTGGCGCATGCGCCGCAGAAGCAGGCGCTGGACGCCTTTGCCGCCGAAAAGGGCGTCGAGATTCTCAGCCTGCCCACGGGTCAGGGCTTGCTGGTGAAACCCTGATGACTACCTCAAGGCGGAAAAGTATCTGGGTGCGGCGCGCGCTTTGCCGCACCTCGGAGTCGGATCCGGAGAACGATGCCTTCTTTGCCCGGCTGCAGACGGCGGGGACGCGCGAGAATACCCGGGTCAATGGACTCGCACGATTCACGATGCCGTACGTGGATACGTATTAAATGAAACGCCCCGAGCGCTTGCGCGGTCAGGGCGTTTTGCTTCTGTTGCCTAGGCAGTCGACCTAGTTGCTGGCCAGACTCCTGAAACTGCGGGTTGATCCGGAGTTCTGCCGGCCGATACTGCCTTGGTGGTTTCTCACAGGATCACCTCCTTTCAAAGTTGCCAGCCTGAAGTGTAGCAGACGGGGAAGCGGCGTTCCCGGGGTGGCGGGCGCCGGCGATTTCTGGCTAGACTGCCGCGCCATGAAACGACTTCTTCTCTTCGCATGCCTGGGCGCCGCCGGCGTGGCGGTGCAAGCGCAGGACAGGGAGTTCGGCGCACGCTACTGGCTGAGCAGCGGGACGAGTACGCGCAGCCACAACGCCCAAGTCGTGCAGCCGAGCTTGGGCAACCCCACGTCGGTGCTCGCGTATGACGGCCTCAATGCGCACGCGGTGGAGTTGCACGCGCGCGTGGCCTCCCGCGAGCGCTGGTTCATTCGCGGCAACGCCGGCCTGGGCTGGGTCCGCAAGGGGTGGTTCGACGACGAAGATTTTGCCGCCGGGCAGGCGAAATTCTCGGATTCGACCTCCAGCGTGAAGGGCAACCGGCTCTCCTATCTCACCATCGACGTCGGGCGCGACCTCTGGGTGCTCGCCGGCGGCACGACGGTCGGCGTCTTCGCCGGATACAACTATTGGACCGAGCGCCTGGATGCGAACGGGGCGTTTTTCAGCGTCAACGGGCTGGGCAACCCGAATATCGACGAATCGGTCCGGGTGATCACCAATGAGGTCACATGGAATTCATTGCGCCTTGGCGTGGCGGCAAATGCGCGCTTTACTCCGAGGACGCGGCTGACGGTCGACGCCGCTTGGGTGCCGTACGCGGCGGTGCGCGACGAGGACAGCCACTACTTGCGTACTTCATCCAGCGACCTTGGCCCGGTGCCCAACATCATCATGGAGGGACACGGCAGCGGCGTGCAGCTGGACCTCGAGCTGCGCCACCTCATCCGCGATAGCTGGGAGATCGGCGCCGGCTGGCGGTACTGGTGGCTGAGGGCGACCAATGGAACCCGCAAGGCCGCGGGCACCAGTGTGCCGGTGACCGAGCTCGAATCGCAACGCGCCGGATTTATTCTGAGTGTGACCCGGCGATGGTAAGTACCCGTCTTCTACTGAGTCTCGTTTTTGCGGCGTTCACGTTGATGGCCGGGGCTCAGATCCCGGCGCCCACGCGCGACGGCATGCCGACGCTCGCGCCGATCCTCGAGAAGGTGACGCCGGCGGTGGTGAACATCGCGGTGCTGCAGCGCAGCCCCGAGGAGCAGAATCCGCTGCTGCGCGATCCGTTCTTCCGGCGCTTTTTCGGCGGACCGGGCCAGGCCGAGCCGCAGATCGCGGCCGGATCCGGCGTGATCGTCGACGCCAAGAACGGCTACGTGATGACCAACGCGCACGTGGTGAAAGACGCGCGCGAAGTGCTCGTGACGCTGAAGGACAACCGGCGACTGCCCGCGAAGCTGGTGGGCGCGGACCCGGGCACCGACATCGCGGTGGTAAAGGTCGATCCGAAGAACCTGGTCGACGTGAAGCTCGGCGATTCGGACGCCATGCAGGTCGGCGACTTCGTCATCGCCATCGGCAATCCCTTCGGCCTGGGCCAGACCGCGACCTCGGGCATCGTCTCGGCGCTCGGGCGCAGCGGCCTGTCGATGGAAGGCTACGAGCACTTCATCCAGACCGACGCCTCGATCAATCCCGGCAACTCGGGCGGCCCGCTCGTGAATCTCCGCGGCGAGGTGATCGGAATCAACACCGCCATCGTCGCCACCGGCCAGGGCATCGGGTTCGCGATCCCCGCCAACATGGTCAAGCGGGTCACCGCGCAGCTCATCGACCGCGGACGCGTGCAGCGCGGCTGGATCGGCGTGGCGCTGCAGCCGATGTCGGCGGAGCTGGCCCAGGCGCTCGGCCTCCCGGACACCAAGGGCGCGATCGTGGCGCGCGTCTATCCCGACAGCCCCGCGGCGGCGGCAGGACTGGCGCAGAACGACGTGATCGTCGGCTTCGACGGCACCACCGTGGACGACTACCACCAGCTCCAGCGCCTGTCGTCCGAAGCCGAGGTGGGCCGCAAGGTGAAGCTCGACCTCGTGCGCAAGCGCGAGAAGAAAACGGTCGAGCTGAAAGTCGCCGAAGCCCCCGACACCGGCCCCAGCGGCGACACCGCCACGCGCCCGCCCAAGCGCGACCGCGAACGCTAAGGGCGGCGTCGTCCCGGTCGGGGCGCGACGCTGTTGCAAGCCCTCAAAAAGAGTTTGGGGGGCCTCGAAGGGCCCCCCAAACTCCCCATCTGCGGACGACCGGCGTGGCTACGCCACAAACGGCGGTATCGGCGGGATCTCCAGCTGCTGCGTCCTGACGTCCTTCACGCCCGGGACGCCGCGCGCGACTTCGACGGCGCGGTCCAGGGCGGCCGTCCCCTCCAGCGTCACGACGCCGTCCTGCGCCTCCACGGTGATCCGGTAGCGCCGCGTCTCGGGGTTGGTCGCCAGCGCGACCTGCACGCGTGAGGCGAGGGCGCGCGAGGCGACGAGCTTGCGCCCGGACTCGGTCGTGGTGAGCTCGGGGCGGCGCACGGCGGTGCTCATCATCTCGACGACCGCGTCATGGCTGAGCCGCTCGGTGTTGATGATCAGCTCGTAGAGCATGGGGTCGTTGATGTCCACCTCGTACAGGTAGCGCATCCGCCCCGCCTTCTCGGTGTCGTCACGCCGCACGAAGTCCGCGGCCGCGCGCTGGTTCGGCGTCTCGCCCGTCATGCCCGCCACGCGCTTGATCCACTGCTTGACCCGGTGCTCGAAGGGCGCGATCAGGCGCACGCGCAGCACGTGGGGCACGCCGCGCAGCAGCCACTGGCCGCCGCCGCGCATGAACACCGCGTTGTCGAGCTCGGCAAGCTCGAGCAGCGTCGTCTGGAGCACGGTGATGTGATGCCGCGTCTCCGCGTCGAAGCGCTCGAAGATCGTCGGCTTGGACTCGTCGAGCTGCGAGAGCCGGTCCTCGGCCAGCCCGTAGCGCCGGCCCGCGTCCTGGAGCAACTCCTGGTCGACGTAGCGGTAGCCACACTTCTGGCCGAGCGCCATGCCGATCTCAGGACCACCCGCACCCATCTGCGTGGAGATGACGATGATGGCCATGACTTCACCCCCGCCGATATTTGTCGCGGACGGCCGTGGGCGCGATGGCGATGCGCTTTCCGGCGACGTCCTCCAGGATGTAGACCTCGTCCGTCAGCGAGCCGCTGGCGAAGACTTCGAAGACGTCGAGCGCGGCCTCCAGCGTGCCGTCGGGGCGCTCGGCCATCATCGCGTCCACCGCGGATACCGCGACCCTTGACATTCCGACCTCCCGAAAGTGGCGGTAAGCCTAGCCGAAAGCCGCCGCCTCCGCAATGCCTTTGCCGCCTGTAAACATGGGGGCCCCGAGATGGCCCCCAAACCCCCAGCGATGGCCCCAAACCCCCAGGGCGGCGGGTCGCCCCGGCAACGCCGTGGCGCCCTCGTTATCCGGCGCGCCGGTCGGCGCCGAGATCGCGGGGCGGCGCGGCCGGCGCCAGGGGCGCCCGGTCGAAGGCCGGCACGAAGGAGTACGCGGGCCACGGGCCCGTGGGCACCACGGCCACGCCCACGGCCCGGGAGGCCACCGGCGCGATGCGCGCCAGGAAATCGGACAGCTCCACGCGCGGCAGCAGGAACGCCACGGACGCCACGACGTTGCCCGCGGTGCCCGCGGGCCGGTAGCGCCACTGCGCCAGCGACGCGCGCTCGACGATCTGGTCGGCCAGCTCGCGCAGCCGCCGCTCGTCGGCGGCGTCGCGGGTCGCGTCCACCGGCGCGTGCGCGGGCTGCGCCGCATCCAGGCGCAGGAGCTTGACGCTCATCTCCACGCAGCCGCGCACGGCCGCGAGCGCGCCGTCGAGCGCGCCGCGCTCGCGCGTCAGCCACGCGTCGGCGTCGGCGGCGCGGACCGCCGTGCCGTAGCGGAAGGGCACGAGACCGTCGGCGTCGAGGGCGGAGGCGACCACGTCGTGGTGCAGGGCGAGCGTGCTGGGGCTGGCGGGAGGCACGAGGGGCGCGGCGCTGGAGAGGATCACGAGGCCCGCGAGCGTGCGTCGATCGACGCGCTCGCCGACCACGGGCGGCGGCGGCCGCCAACCGTGTGGGAGGCCTTCGACCACGGCGTAGAGGTACTGCAGCAGCATCCCCGCTCCTGCGCCCCTGCGATGGGGCCCGACGGTCGGGTTTCGGCCGAGTGGCACGAGCGTACGGAGCGGGCCGTCCGTCGTCAAGTGTCCGTGTGCCATAATCAGTCTGTCGTGCAGCGGCTCCACCGTCTCATCGCCGTCGCCGGGGTCGCGACGCTCCTGGCGCTCCCCGTCACGACGCAGGCCGGACGCCTCGCCGCGGCCCTGCCGTCCGACATCCCCGCGGCCGTGCGCGCGCGGCTCTCCCCCGTCGTCGACAACCCCTCGCTCTCCACGCGCGTGCGGGGCGAGTCCTTCCTCGCGCGGCGCGACGTCTTCGAGTACCTGCTCGACCATCCGGAGTTCGCCACGCACGTGACCCAGACCCTCAAGGTCGCGCGGTACCGCATCTGGCGGACGAAAACGGGCCTCATGCTCGACGACGGCTGGGGCGCGGTAGGCGCCATCGAGACCGTCTACGGCGCGCCGGGCGTGCGGGTGATCTACGTGAAGGGCGAGTACCAGAACCGGGTCCTGCCCAACATCCGCGGGCAGGCCGTGATCACGATCGACTGGGCCATCACGCCCGGACCCGACGGCAAGGGCGTCATCGCGCCCACCGTCGGCGCCTTCGTGAAGCTCGACAGCCGCGTGCTGGCGGTGGCGAGCGCGCTGGCTGGCTCCATCGCCGCCGCCAAGGCCGAGAAGGAGGCGACGCGGCTCGTGCGCGTGTTCGAGAAGACCACGCGGGCCATCAACGACAATCCCGCCGCGGTGCTCGAGGCCCTGCGGCAGCGCGCGGAGACGCCGCGCCGCGAGCTCGAGGAGTTCAGCCGCCTCCTCAGCGCGCCGGGCGGGAGCGGGGCGCCGGCCCGCTGATCCGGGCCAGCGCGGCGCGGGCGCGCGCCAGCCGCGCGCGCGCGTCGGCGTGCTCGGGCCGCTTGGCGAGGAACTCGGCGGCCGCCGTCGCCAGCGCCGCCCAGTCGGAGAGCCCCTCCAGCGCGTCCCACAGATCGAAGTGCGCGCGCGCCACCTCGAAGTTCAGCGCCAGCGCCGCGCGCGCCGCCGCCGCAGCCTCTTCGTAGCGCTCGCCGGCGAGGAGCACGCCCGGCAGCGCCGCGCGCGCCGTCAGCCCGTCGGGCTTGAGCCGGATCGCCTCGCGATACGCGCGCTCGGCGTCGGCGAGGCGCCCCTGCTCCGCGCGCATCTCGCCGAGGTCGCAGTGGGCGCGCACGTAGTCCGGCTTGAGCTCGATGGCCCGCGTGAACGCCGTCTCCGCGGCCGCGTAGGCGCCCTGCCAGTAGAGCGACACGCCGAGGCCGCGGTGGAGCGCGGGATGGTCGGCGACACCGAGGGCCTCGCGATAGGCGGCCTCCGCTTCCGCGTGACGGCCCTGGCGGCCGAGGCCGAGGGCGAAGTTGGCGCGCGTACGGATGTTGGCGGGATCGACGCGAATGGCCTCGCGCAGCACGGTCTCCGCCTCCGCGTGGCGGCCCTGGCGGCCGAGCGCGACGCCGAGCTCGTAGAGGACATCGGGATCGTAGGGCCGCGCGGCGAGGGCCTCCCGCAGGGCCGCCTCCGCTTCCGCGTAGCGGCCCAGCGCCCCGAGAGCCAGCCCGCGCCCCGCGTGCAGATCGGCGTCGCCGGGACGCAGCCGCAGCGCCTGCTCGTAGACCTCGGCTTCCTCGGCCCAGCGGCCCTGCCGGCGGAAGCCGCCCGCGAGCGCCACGTGCGCGGCCACGAACGTCGGGCGGCGCCGGAGCGCCTCGCGCAGCGCCGCGAGCGCCTCGTCCGATCGGCCCTGCCGCTCGAGCGTCACGCCGAGCTGGTACCAGGCGCGCGCGTCGTCGGGGGCCACGCGCAGCGCCGCGTGCAGCGCGTGCGCGGCCTCGCCGTACCGGCGCCCGCGGCGGAGGTTGCGGCCCAGCGCGACGAGCACGCGCGCGTCGCCCGGACGGCGGCGCGCCGCCTCGCCGAGCGCGGCGGAGGCGTCCGCGAGCCGGCCGTCGCGCTCGAGGGCCAGGCCGAGGCCGACCCAGGCCCGCGCGTCGCCGGGCGCGGCATCGACGGCCTCGCGGAACGCCGCGGCGGCCTCGCCGTAGCGCCCCTGCTCCAGCAGCGCGCCGCCGAGGGCCAGCGCGGCGCGCTCCGGCGCCGGCGCCGCGCGCAGCGCGTCGGCGGCGTCGGCGGGACGGCGCTGGCGGCGCAGCACGCGCGCGAGCGTCTCGCGCGCGAGCGGATCCGCGGGCCGGCGGGCGAGCGCGTGGCGCACCGCGGCCTCGGCGCCCGCCCAGTCTTGCAGGCGCTCGAGCGCCCACGCGAGGTTCAGGCCCGCGCGCGCGTGATCGGGACGGAGGCGCAGGACCTCGCGAAAGACCTCGGCGGCGTCACCGGCGCGGCCCTGCTCGAAGAGCACCGCGCCGAGCGCCTCGTGGGCGGAGGCCGCCTCGGGCGCGCGGGCGACGGCGGCGCGGGCCTCGGCCTCGGCGTCGGCGGGGCGGCGGAGCCGGCGGAGGGTGAGGACCAGGTCCAGGCGCGCGGCGAGATCGTCGGGGCGCGCGGCCAGCGCGGCGCGGAGCGCGTCGGCCGCCTCCGCGAAGCGGCCGCCCCGCGCGTGGGCGCGCGCGCGGTCGCGACACGCCTCGAAACGCTCCATGGCTCCCGCGGCGGCGGTCAGCGCCCCGGCCGCGGCCGGTCGAAGATCGCGGCGATCATGTGGTCGAGGTAGCGGAAGTCGAACGGCTTCGGCACGTAGCCGAAGGCGCCGGTCTTCAGCGCGTCGGCGGCGAGCGCGATCTGCTCGTTGGCGGTGACCATGATCACGGGGATCGTCTCGTCGATCTTCTTGATGTCCTTGAGCACCTCGACGCCGTTCATGCGCGGCATGTTGATGTCGAGGAGCACCACGTCGGGGCGCAGGCGCAGGACGGCGGTGAGCGCGTCCGTGCCGTTCATCGCCGTCTCGATCTCGTAGCTGGGCTTGAAGTGCTCGCTGAGCACTTCGATGATCAGCGGCTCGTCGTCGACGATGAGGATGCGCTTGCGCGCTTCGGCCGTCATGGGCGCGGGCCGCGCGATTTCGGACCCAACCGGACCAGATCCATGGCCGCGTTCACCGGATCCTTCATCGATTCGAGGAAGTACGACATCACCCACAGCACGAGGACGAGCACGATCGCGCCGAGCACGAACATGCCCCACGTCTCCCCGGAGCCCAGGCTCCGCACCCACCGCTGGCGGCGATGCCGCCGCCGCGCTTCGACGCGGCGGGGACTGGCGGGAAGTGTCGGACCACGGCCCACCACGGGATCGTAGCACACCGGCGCCGCGTGCTAGAGTCGGCGAGGGGACGCTCCCACACGAAGGAGGGCGCCATGGGCATCGGGATGGGCGGCTGGATCTTCCTCGCCGTCGTGGTGGTGCTGGTGATCTGGGTGATCGGCATGTACAACGGCCTCGTCACCCTGCGCAACCGCTTCCGCAACGCGTTCTCGCAGATCGACGTCCAGCTCAAGCGGCGCTACGACCTGATCCCCAACCTCGTGGAGACGGCCAAGGCCTACATGGCGCACGAGCGCCAGACGCTCGACGCCGTGATCTCCGCGCGCGCGGGCGCCGTGCAGGCCGCGCAGCGCGCGGCGGGCGCGCCGGGCGGCGCGGAGGCCATGCGGGGCCTGGCCCAGGCCGAGGCGGGGCTGGCGGGCGCGCTGGGGCGGCTCTTCGTGGTGGTCGAGGCCTACCCGCAGCTCAAGGCCAACGAGAACATGCTCGCGATCCAGGAGGAGCTGTCGAGCACCGAGAACCGGATCGCCTTCGCGCGCCAGGGGTACAACGACTCGGTGATGGAGTACAACATCGGGCGCGAGAAGTTCCCGAGCAGCATCATCGCCGGCATGTTCGGGTTCACGCCGGCCGAGCAGCTCGCGTCGACCGACGCCCCGGAGGAACGCAAGGCGCCGCGCGTCTCGTTCAGCTGACGTGACGTTCTTCGAGCACCAGGCCCGGGCGCGCCGCAGCACGGCGCGCCTGGTCGTTCTCTTCGCCCTCGCCCTGGCCGGCGTGGTGCTGGGCGTCAACCTGCTCGTCCCCATCGCCCTCTACTTCGCCGGCGCGGTCTTCCTCGCCACGTCGCCCGAGCTGTACGCGGGGATCACCCTCGTGACGCTGGCCGTCATCGGCATCCGCACCCTGGTCGGCGTGATCCAGATGCGCGGCGGCGGCGACATGGTGGCGCGCATGGCCGGCGGCGTCCCCGTGCAGCGCGGCACGCGCGACGCCGACGAGCGCCGCCTGCTGAACGTGGTGGACGAGATGGCCATCGCCTCCGGCGTGTCGGTGCCGCACGTCTATCTCCTGCCCGGCGAGCGCGGCATCAACGCCTTCGCGGCGGGCTACAGCCCGCACGAGGCGGTCATCGCCGTCACCGAGGGCGCGGCGCGCACGCTGACCCGCGACGAGCTACAGGGCGTGATCGCGCACGAGTTCAGCCACGTGCTCAACGGCGACATGCGGATGAACATCCAGATGATCGGCGTGCTCGCGGGCATCCTGTTCGTCGGCGAGATCGGCAACTTCATGCTGCGCGTCCGCAGCGACGGCGACAGCCGCAAGGGCGGCGGCGGCATCGTGATCGTCGGCGTGGCCCTGCTGATCGTCGGCTACGCCGGCCTCTTCTTCGGCCGCCTCATCAAGGCCGCCGTCTCGCGCCAGCGCGAGTTCCTCGCCGACGCCTCCTCGGTGCAGTTCACGCGCAACCCCGAAGGCATCGCGGGCGCCCTGTCGGCCATCGCCGCCGAGCCCGGCGGCTCCCTCGTCGTGAACCGCCGCGCGGAGACGCTCAGCCACATGTTCTTCGCCACCGGCGTCCACATGTGGTTCGAGGAGATGTTCGCGACGCACCCGCCCGTGCTCGAGCGCATCGCGCGGATCGACCGGCGCTTCAACCCCGTGGAGTACCTCAAGCGCCGGCGGCCGCGCGCCGCCGAGCCGCCGGACAAGGTCCCGGCCGTGACACCCCCCACGCCCGCCCGCGCCGCCGCGGGGGCGCCGCCCGTCGGCCTCGTGCCGCCGGCCCGAATGGCGCCGCCGGCCGCGCCGCCGCCCGACGCGCGCACGGCCCGCGTCACCGCCGTGCTCGGCTCCGTCGGCCAGGTCACGCCCGCGCACGTGCGCTACGCGGGCGCCGTGCTCGAGAACGTGCCGGCCGCGGTCACCGACGCCCTCACCGAGCCCGACGGGGCGATCGCCCTCGTGCTGGGGCTCGCGCTCAGCGACGACGAGCTGGCGCGCAAGCAGCAGCACGCGCTGCTGGAAGGGGCCGGCGCCGAGACGCTCGCGCGCCGCGCCGAGGCGCTCGCCGCCGTCATGCGCGGGCTGCCGCCGGAGACGCGCCTGCCCGTGATCGCGCTGGCGGGGCCGTCGCTGCGCCGGCTCGACGCCGCCGCCCGCGAGACGCTCGCGCGGCGGCTGCAATCGCTCGTGGAGGCGGACCGTCGCGTCACCCTCGACGAGGCCGTGCTGCTCACGCTGGCGCGCCGGCACCTGGCGCCCACCGTCGGCAAGAACGTGCGCGTCCGCTTCCGCTCCGTGCGCGAGGTGCCGGACGACGCGCGGCTCGTCCTCTCGCTGCTCGCCCACGCCGGCAGCGGCGACACCGGGCGCGCGTTCGCGCGCGGCATGGCCACCCTGGAGCTCGCGGGCCCGCTCGTCGCGCGCGAGGCGCTGGAGTTCGCGCGGATCGGCGAGGCGCTGGACCGCCTCGCCGCGCTCGCGCCATTCGTGAAGGGCCGCGTGCTGGAGGCCTGCGTGGAGACGGTCATCGCCGACGAGGCGGTGTCGGTGATCGAGGCCGAGATGCTGCGCGCGGTGGCGGCGGCGCTGGACTGCCCCGTGCCGCCGATCCTCGCGTCGTGAGGGAGTGGAGCCGGGGGCGGGAGTTGAACCCGCGACCTACTGATTACGAATCAGTTGCTCTGCCTCTGAGCTACCCCGGCATGTCGTGGTCGTCCCGAGCGGTCCCGATCGTACCACGCGCGCACCGACCGCGCAGCCGCTGAGCCGTGGCCGCGCTCGTCCCCAGCCTTCTCGTCGTCTCGCTGCTCGTCTACTCCGGGTTCGCCGTCGCGCGCTCCTGGTGGCCCGCGGCCGTCATCGCCCCGCTCCTGGCCGCGCTCCTCTGGCGGCGGCACCGGCGTGCGCGCTTCGCGGCGTACGTCTTCTTCAGCGTGATGGCGGTGCGCGGCGCCGTCACGCGTGAGTGGGCGATCGTCGTGTACGCGGCGGCGGCGGTGGCGCTGATGCAGCTGCCCGCAGCGCGCGCCGCGTGGCCGCGGCTCACGCCCGGCCGCGGCGGCAATGATAGAATGCGCGAGCCATGAATCCCCGGCTGCCTGGAACAGGCCACCTGCGTTTCGAGCCGAGCACGCGGCACTCGCTCCAATGAAGTTCCTGTGCCTCGACTGCGACCAGCCGATGAAGCTGCACTCGACGGAGGGGCCCGACGAGGGCTCGCTCACCGTGACGTTCCGCTGTCCCGAGTGCGGCTTTCGCGTGGCGATGCTGACCAACCCCTTCGAGACGCAGATGGTGCGAAGCCTGGGCGTGAAGGTCGGCGGCCGCGCCGTGCCCGCGGAGCCGTTCGAGAACCTCCGCGCGACGATGGCGGGGACGCGGCCCGACGCGTTCGAGGGCACGGGCGAGGGCGGCAGCTGTCCGTTCGCGGCCGCGCTCGGCGCGACGGAGCCCGCGCCCGCCGCGGAGCCGTCGGCGGTGGCGTGGGAGCCGGCGGCCACGGCGCGGCTCGAGCGGATTCCCGGCTTCATCCGTCCGATGGCCAAGCGCTCGATCGAGCGGTTCGCGAGCGAGCGCGGCTACGCGAACATCACCGAGACCGTGATGGACGAGGCGCGCGCCGTCTTCGGCATGTGAGCCCGTGACCCGGGGCGATCTGGTCGTGCGGATGTCGCAGGCGTCGGGCTGGCCGCGGGCCTCCACCGAGCGGGCGTTTCGCGCGATGCTCGCCGCCGTGCGCGGGGCGCTGCGGCGCGGCGAGCCCGTCACCCTGGTCGGCTTCGGCACGTTCTCGGTGGCGCGGCGGCGCCCGCGCACGCTGCGCAATCCACGCACGGGCCACGCCGTCACCGTGGCCGGCCGCGCCCCCCGCTTCAAGCCCTCCGCGGAGCTGAAAGCCACCGTCCGCTAGGGGTTCCTCTTGTAGAATGCTCGTAGTGTTCCGAGCCGGGCTCGCGATGTTTCTCCTCGTCGCCGCGCTCGTCACTCCTCTCACCGCCCCCGCCGCCGAGATCCGCACGCCGCACTTCAGCGCCGAGGCCGTGCTCCTCGTGGACCCCGACGGCCGCGTGATCTTCGCGAAGAACGCCGACAACGAGCGGGCCCCCGCGAGCCTCGTGAAGCTCATGACCCTCTACCTCGCCTGCGAGGACATCGACGCCGGCCGCGCCGACCTCGAGGACCTGGTCACGGTGAGCCATCACGCCGCCACGGTCGCGCGCTACCGCATGGGGTTGCGCACCGGCGAGGAGGTGCCGCTGCGCGTGCTCCTGGAGGGCGTGGCCATCGCCTCCGCCAACGACGCGGCCAGCGCGGTGGCCGAGCGGCTCGCCAGCGACGAGCCGTCGTTCGTGGCCCGCATGAACGACAAGGCGCGCGAGCTCGGCCTCACCGGGACGCGCTTCGCGAACCCGCACGGTCTTCCCGATCCCATCCAGCGCAGCAACGCGCGGGACCTCGCCCTCCTCACCGGCCGGCTCATCGCCGACTACCCGATGTCGCGCCCGCTCCTCGGCGGCCAGACCTTCGTCTACCGCGGCCGCGTGTACGCGCGGCACATCTCGCTCTTCAGCGATCCGGGCGGCGTGCAGGCGCTCAAGACGGGCTTCACGAACGAGGCGGGCTACAACCTCGCCGTGGCGGCCTGGCGCGGCGGCCACCAGTTCCTCATGATCGTGCTCGGCGCGCGCACGCGCGCGCTGTCGTTCCTCGACGCCAAGAAGCTCCTGCAGTACGGCTTCGTCGAGACGGGTCTGGAGCCGGAGGTCGTCAAGCCGCCACCCGGCCGCAAGGGCGTGCGCGCTCGCCGCGCCACCGCCACCCGTCCCTGAGATCACGCGCATGGCCATTCGCGGCTACGTCTTCGACGCTTACGGCACGCTCTTCGACGTCCATTCGGTGATCGAGGCCGGCCGCGCGCTCACGCCCGATCCGCTCGCGCTGTCGGCGCTCTGGCGGCAGAAGCAGCTCGAGTACACGTGGCTGCGCTCGCTCATGGGCCGCTACGAGGACTTCTGGGCGGTGACGGAGGCCGCGCTGCGCCACGCGGTGGCGCGCCTGCAGCTCGCGGCCACCCCCGCCGACCTCGCGCGCTTGATGGACGCGTACAACCGGCTCGCGTGCTTTCCGGAGGTGCCCGCGGCGCTGGCGCGCCTGGCAGGACGGCCGCGCGCGATCCTCTCCAACGGCGCGCCGCGGATGCTCGCGGCGGCCGTCGCCTCCAGCGGCCTCGGCGGCGCGCTGGACCACGTGATCTCCGTGGACCGCGTGCGGATCTACAAGCCCGCGCCCGCCGTCTACGCGCTCGGGCCCCAGACGCTCGGCGTGCCGGCGGCCGAGCTCCTGTTCGTGTCGTCCAACGCGTGGGACGTGGCGGGCGCGAAGTCCTTCGGCTACCGCGTGGCGTGGTGCAATCGCCTCGGCGCGCCCGAGGAAGAGCTCGGCGTGCGCGCCGATTACGTCGTGTCGAATCTGACCGATCTGCCCATCTGATTGGGGGACCCCTTCGGCTTCCCCCAAACCCCCTCATTCACGCGTGGGCAGTCATCGCTAAAAACACGAGCGGCCCGCCGGAGGCGAGCCGCTCGTGTTGACCGGGGACGTTCCGCGGATTACCGCTTGCCGAGCCTCTTCCGCTTCACGTACGCCCAGAGCTTCTTCGTCATGACCGACGGCCCGATCGGGCCGCTGCCGAAGACGGCCTCGACGGTGTCCTTGCAGCCCTTGAAGCTGATGTGATACCCGCCGAACGGCTTCTTGCTCTTCGCCATGTCCCCTCCTTCTGCGTGGTGGTGAGCCCCCGGCGTCCTTCCGACCGCCTGGGGTATTACTACCACATGTACGAGGGGGAAGGAACAAAAAACCCCACCGGTAGGGGCCTCTCCGCCGAGGGCGGAGATACCCCCTACCCGTACTGGCCGTTCAGCGCTTGAACGCGGGCATCACTGAGCTAGCGAACCAGCGCAGCTGCTCCTTGAACTCCTTCGGCGGCAGTCCTTCGGCCCAGTGGATCATGAAGTCTTCGAGGCCCGGATACTTCGCCTCGATCGACTTGATGCCCTCGATCACGTGCGAGGGCGGGCCGCAGAACCACGCCTTCTGCTGGATGCCGTCGGCGAGGTTCGGCGTGCGCGCGGGCGCGCCGGGCGAGCCCCACGTGCGCCCCTGCTCGTCGGCGTAGCGCACGAATCCGAACGGCGCGAACCACTTGTAGCGCTCGTCGTGCGACGGCTCCACGCGCCGCTTGGCTTCCTCGGGCGTGTCGGCGAGATAGAGGCCCGCGCCCCAGATCATGTCCTCGCCGAGCTTCTTGGGACGGCCGTGCTTCGCGCACGCCTGCGCGTAGGCCTTCACCACGTCGTCGAGGATCTTCTCGCCGTTCAGCGTGACCATGGCCTTGAAGTTCTTGGACGCCATGTAGTCGATGGACTTGCTGGAGGCGATCGGCATCCAGACCTCGACGGGCAGGTGCTTGGGCCGCGGCACGCAGGTGATCTCGCGCATCTGGTAGCCGCGGTATTCCACGGGCGGCGGCACGTCGTACTTCTTGCCGTGATGGCTGAAGGACTCTTCGTTGAAGCACTTCAGCATCAGGTCCACCTGCTCCTCGAACAGCTCGCGGTTGGCGGCCTGGTCGATGACGGGCGCGTCGAACGATTCCACCTCGCGCGAGTGGTAGCCGCGGCCCACGCCCATGATCACGCGGCCGTCGGTCACGATGTCCGCCATCGCGTAGTCCTCGGCGAGGCGGATGGGGTGCCACATGGGCAGCACGTTGAAGGCGCAGCCGAGCTTGAGCCGCTTCGTCTGGGTGGCGAGCCAGAGCGAGAGCTGGACCAGGTTCGGGAAGCACTCGTAGCCCTCGTGCTGGAAGTGGTGCTCGGCCGTCCACAGCGCGTAATACCCGAGCTCGTCCATGAGCTGGGCGACGTCCTTCGCGGTGGCGAACACCTCGGCGAGGCGCTCGTTGGGGTAACGGCGCGCGTCGGCGGGCGTGCCCTGGAGCCCGATGTTCTCGAGATCGATCTGACCGACGTACAGGGAGTGAAATCGCTTGATCATCGAGCCGTCCATCCTCCATCGACGACGAGGGTATGACCGGTGACGTACGAGGCGGCTTCGCTGGCGAGGAACACGGCGCTGGCCGCGATCTCCTCGATGGTGCCGCGCCGCTCGGCCGGCGTGATCGCTTTGACGGCGGCATCGTCGCCGCCGACGCCGCGCATCACCGGCGCGTCGGCGCCGAGGATGCGCTGGGTATTCGCCCGGAGCCCGGTGGCGACGGCGCCCGGGCAGATCGCGTTGATCGTGATGCCCTGCGCGGCGTGCGTGAGGGCGAGCTGGCGCGTGAGGCCGACCACGCCGTGCTTGGACGCGGTGTAGGCCGGCCCGCCGCCGGAGCCGACGAGCCCGGCCACGGAGGCGATGTTGACGATGCGCCCGCGCTGGGCCGCCGCCATGTCCACCAGCGCGCGCTTGCAGGCGTAGAACGTCCCGCCGAGGTTGATGGCGATGACGCGCTCCCACACCGCCGGCGTCAGCTCCGTGATCGGCGCGTAGCCGTCGAGGATGCCCGCGGCGTTCACGAGGATGCCGAGCGGGCCGAGCTCGCGCACGGCGCCGCCGATGGCGGCGTCCACGTCCTGCCAGCGGCTCACGTCGGCCTGGATGAATGTCGCGCGTCCGCCCGCGCTCGTGATGGCGCCGGCGGTTTCCTTCCCGCCCTCGGGCAGGAGCTCGACGATGGCCACCGGCGCGCCGGCCTTGGCGAGGGCCAGCGCGATGCCGCGGCCGAGGCCCGAGCCGCCGCCCGTGACGACGGCGCAGCCGGGAACGAGCGCGCTCACGCGGAGAACTCCTTCATGTAGACGGCGATGATACCACCGCCCGCGTCCGCGCTCAGCGCGCCAGCCTCAGCACCGCGCGGTGCACGCCGCGGACGACCTCGGCCATCCGGCGATAGTCGAGCGTGTCGGCCGTGTCGCGCGCGGTGTGATAGTGCGCGTTGCGGTAGAACGCGGTGTCCGTGATCATCACGGCCGGGTAGGCGTGGGCCCAGTAGCTCCGGTGGTCCGAGAAGTCGATCCCCGCCACCCACGTGGGCCCGTTCATCGAGCGGACGTCGAGATCCGTCGCCTCCTGCATCGCGCGCTTGACCGTGCGCACCAGGCCGGCCTCGCCGACGCGGCCGACCACGGCGATGAAGTTCCCCGCGGACGGATAGACGAGCCGGAGCAGCGGGTGCGGAAAGCGCTGGCTCCCCGCGGCGTCGTCGAAGTAACCGATCATCTCCAGGCACAGCATGGCGCGGACCGCGACACCGTTCTGCCGCAGCGAGGCGGCGTGGACCCAGCTGCCCATCCAGCGCGTGTCGTAGTACGGCAATTCCTCGAGCGTGAAGGCCACGAGGTCGACGCGCAGCGGCGGTCGCCCGCTCCCGCCGAGCAGCCGGCCCAGCTCGATGAGTCCCGCGACGCCGCTCGCGTTGTCGTCGGCGCCCGGCAGCGGGTTGTCGGCGTCGTAGTGCGCGCCGACGACGATCCGGGCGCCGCCCTCCGGCCCGAACGAGGCGATGACGTTGCGGTAGCGCCCCGCGTTGGGGACCGTATAGATCTGCTCGACCACGCGCGCGCCGGCTCCGGCGAGGTGGCCCGCCACGTACTCCGCCGCGCGGTCCAGGTTGTCCGGCCGCTCCCAGTGGCGCGGCGCGAGGGTCTCGCTCAGCATCCGCACGTGCCCCTCCAGCCGCCGGGGATCGGGCCCGGCGAGCGAAGCGCCTTTGGAGTACCAGAGGAGCGGCTGGGTCGTGTAGACGACCGCGGCGGCGGGCAGCCCGACAACGAGCAGCGCCGCGACGACGAGGGCACGACGCCAGGCGCGACGCGGCATGCCGCGATCCTAGCGCGCGCGCCCACGCGGCGCGCCGCTTGAATCCCGGGCCGCTCCGGCGTAGCCTAACGGGCGGTCACCGAATCGAACCGCGGGAGCTCGGGAAAACCGGGCTGAGAGGGCGGCCGTTAGCCGCCGACCGCAAGAACCTGACCTGGGTAATACCAGCGAAGGGAGGCCTCACGATGTCCCACTCGCGCAAGATCTACGTCGTCGGCTCGCGTCCCGAGATCCGCGTCCCCATGCGGGAGATCGCCCTGTCGGGCGGTGAGCCGCCGCTCAGCCTCTACGACACGAGCGGCCCGTACACCGATCCCGATGCGCACACCGACATCAAGCGTGGGCTGCCGCCGCTGCGGTTGCAGTGGGTCCTGGGCCGCGCCGACGTCGAACAGCTGCCGGGACCGACGTCGCAATACCGGCGGCAGCGCGACGACGACCCGACGCTGGGCGGCGTGCGCTTCGCCTCCGTGCGCCGCCCGCTGCGCGCGCGGCCCGGCAAGGTCGTGACCCAGATGCACTACGCGCGGCACGGCGAGGTCACGTCGGAGATGGAGTTCGTGGCGCTGCGCGAGGGCATGGACGCGGCGTTCGTGCGCGACGAGGTGGCGCGCGGCCGCGCCATCATCCCGTCCAACATCAACCACCCCGAGAGCGAGCCGATGATCATCGGCCGCAAGTTCCTCGTGAAGATCAACGCCACCATCGTCAACTCCGCCGTGGCCTCGTCGATCGACGAGGAGGTGGAGAAGATGACGTGGGCGATCCGCTGGGGCGCAGACACCGTGATGGACCTCTCCACCGGCAAGAACATC
>DASYTM010000209.1:0-10590 GCA_036002345.1 Candidatus Methylomirabilota bacterium
GTCCTCTATCTCTATCTCTTCGGCGCCTGGGCGGCCGGCATCGCCGCCGTGTTCCTGCTCGTGCGCCGCACGGACGAAGAGGACTGAGCCGTGCTCACCGCGTGGGGGATCGCCAGCGTCGCCCTCGTCTACGTGCTGGGCCTGTTCGCGATCGCCTACTACGTGGACCGCCGGGCGCGCGAGGGCCAGAGCCTGATCGACAGCCCGGTGATCTACTCGCTGTCGCTGGCCGTGTACTGCACATCGTGGACGTTCTACGGCAGCGTCGGACGGGCCGTCGCCTCCGGCGTCGGCTTCCTGCCGGTCTACCTCGGCCCCACCCTGATGGCGCTGCTCTGGTGGCTGGTGCTGCGAAAGACGGTCCGCATCGCCAAGGTCCACCACATCACTTCGATCGCCGACTTCCTGGGCTCGCGCTACGGCCAGTCCACCGTGGTGGGCGCCGTGGTGGCCGTGATCGCCGTGGTCGGCATCACCCCCTACATCGCGCTGCAGCTCAAGGCCATCTCCCACACCTTCGAGGTCCTGCTGCGCTACCCCGCCGTCATCACGGACGTCGTGCCCTCGGCCAGCCGGCCCTTCTACGCGGACACGGCGTTCGGCGCGGCCGTGATCCTCACCGTGTTCGGCATCATGTTCGGCGCCCGCGACCTCGACTCCTCCCGGCGGCACGAGGGGCTCGTGGCCACCATCGCCTTCGAGTCGCTCGTCAAGCTCGTCGCCTTCCTGGCCGTCGGCGTGTTCGTGACCTACGCGCTCTTCGGCGGCGCCGGCGACATCTTCCGGCGCGTCGCTGACCGCCCGGAGTACGCGCGGATGCTCGGCGGCGACCCGGGCTTCGCCTACGGGGACTGGGCCGCGCTGACGTGGCTGTCGATGATGGCCATCCTGTTCCTGCCGCGCCAGTTCCACATGGCGGTGATCGGCAACACGCGGGAGGCCCACATCAAGACGGCGATGTGGATGTTCCCGGTGTACCTGCTGCTCATCAACGTCTTCGTGCTCCCCATCGCCTTCGCCGGCCTCCTCACGTTCCCGGGCGCCTCCGCCACCGCCGCCGACTACTTCGTGCTGACCCTGCCCATGGTCGGCCATCAGCAGGGGCTCGCCCTGTTCGTGTTCATCGGCGGCATCTCGGCGGCCACCGGGATGGTGATCGTGGAGTCGATCGCGCTCTCCACGATGATCCTCAACGACCTCGTGGTCCCCGGCCTCGTGCGCCTGGGCACCACCCGCGACATCTCCGCGCTGCTCATCAACGCCAAGCGGCTCGCCATCGCGGTCACGATCTTCCTCGGCTACGCCTACTACCACCTGATCGGGGAGTCCTACACCCTCGTCAACATCGGGCTCATCTCGTTCGCGGCCGTGGCGCAGTTCGCGCCCGCCTTCCTGGGCGGTCTCTACTGGCGGCGCGCGACGCGGGCGGGGGCGCTGGCGGGCCTTTGCGCCGGATTCGTGGTCTGGGCGTACACCCTGCTGCTGCCCTCCTTCGTCCGCTCGGGCTGGGTGCCGGAGAGCCTGCTGACCCTCGGACCGTTCGGCCTCGGCTGGCTGCGCCCCGAGCAGCTGTTCGGGGTCGCGATGGGCTTCTGGTCCCACACCGTGTTCTGGTCGCTGGCCGCCAACCTCGGCGCCTTCGCCGCGGTGTCGCTGGCCACGCGCCCCTCCGCGCTCGAGGCGACGCAGGCCGAGCGGTTCGTGGGCGTCTTCGAGCACCACCGGCCGGGCGCGGCGGCGCCGGTCGGCGTCGAGGGCCTGACCCCGGAAGGCCTGGAGGCGCTCGTCGCCAAGTTCGTGGGGCGCGACAAGGCGCGGGAGGCGTTCGGCGGCTTCTACGCGGCGCGCAGCTCGGGCGACGGCCGGCTGCTCAGCCGGGCCGAGAGGGCCGATCTGCTGCGCTTCGCCGAGCGGACGCTGTCGGGGGCCGTCGGCACCGCCTCGGCGCAGGCGATCCTCGAGACGGTGGGCGAGGGTGGGGCCGCCCGCTTCGAGACGATCTTCGACCTCTTCGGTCGCGTCTCGCAGTCGCTCGAGCAGAGCCGGGAGGACCTGCAGCGGCGGGTGCGCGAGCTGAGCCTGCTGAACGACGCGACGCGGCGGATCGCCTCCACGCTCGACCCGCAGGTGATGATGGACGCCGTCGTGCAGCTGCTGCGCCGGGAGTTCGAGTTCGACCTGGTGATCGTGCGGGTGGCCGACGCCGAGGGCCGCCTGCGCATCCGGAGCCAGGTCGGGCTCCCGCGCGGGACCGACCTCTCGGCCGCCGACCCCGTCTCGCGCGAGACCTACTTCGGCGAGTGCTTCCTCGACAACAGCGTGGTGGTGGTGGAGGACGCCATGCAGATCAGGAAGCCCCTCGTGCTGCCCCCGGCGGAGGCCCCGGAGCCTCGCTCCTTCGTGCACGCGCCGGTCGCCGGCGAGGAGCGCCCGCTCGGCGTGCTGTCCGCGTACTCGTCCACGGGCCGCGTCTACTTCTCGCCGGAGTTCCTCCAGTTCTTCCGGACGCTGGCCGTGCAACTCGGGCTCGGCATCCAGAACGCCCAGCACTACCGCGAGCTGGGCGACCTCTCGCGCGCGCTGGAGGCGAAGGTGCACGAGCGGACGGCCGCCCTCGAGGACGCCAACCGCCGCCTGACCGAGCTCGATCGGCTCAAGAGCGACTTCGTGTCCACCGTCTCGCATGAACTGCGCACGCCGCTCACCTCCATCCGCTCGCTGTCCGAGAGCCTGCTGGCCGGCGACGTGCCTGAGCCCCGGCAGCGGCAGTTCCTCGCGATCATCACCCAGGAGAGCCAGCGCCTGTCGCGGATGATCAACGACCTGCTCGACCTCTCCCGCATCGAGGCCGGCAAGATGGAGTGGCGGATGAAACGCCTCGACCTGGCCGAGGTCGTCGTCGAAGTCACGGGGAGCCATCAGCCGCTCTTCGACGAGCGCGGCGTCGTCCTCGCCGTGGTCCCGGCCGACCGCGCGGCGCGGGTGCTCGGCGACAGTGATCGCATCATCCAGGTGTTGAGCAACCTGCTCTCGAACGCGGCGAAGTTTACGCCGCCCGGTGGGCGGGTGACGGTCCGGACGGTGGTGGAGGACGGCCAGGCGGTGGTGGAGGTCGAGGATACAGGCATCGGGATCGCCGCCGCCCAGCAGGAGGCGATCTTCGAGCGCTTCCGCCAGGTCGGCGAGACCCTCACCGCCAAGCCTGACGGTGCAGGGCTCGGGCTGCCGATCAGCCGCGAGATCGCCCACCACCACGGGGGCACCCTCACCGTCCGGAGCCAGCCCGGGCGCGGCTCGTGCTTCCGCCTGGCGCTGCCCCTCCGGCCCGGGACCTGAGCTGGCCCGGGTGGAGACGGGATGCCTCATTTCTGGCCGGGCGTGTCAGCCTGCACTCCGAAAACTGTCCGGTCCCAGGGCAAATCGCCCGACTTTTCCGCGTCCTGTAGCCCCATGGTCGGACCGAATGTGCCTGTTTTCCAATGAATTGGGGGATAGCCTCCGCCGTCTGAGGTACGGCACAGGGGTTGCACCTACGGCGGCCCCGAGGTACACGGAGGCGACCATGGACATCCGAAAGCGGCTGGAGCAGGACCTCAAGGACACGGTGGGTCGGCTGCGCCAGATGGGTGGCTCGGCAGCCCTGGAAGAGCTGCTCGGCCCGCAGGGCGAGCGGTGGTCTTTCGCGGACGAAGTGGACGAGATCCAGGCCAACGAGCGGCGCGAGATCGGCTTCGCCACGCGCGAGCTGCTGGTGGAACGGGTCAACCGGATCACGGCGGCCCTCGATCGGCTGAACGACGGGGAGTACGGGACGTGCGTCGAGTGCAGCGAGAAGATCGCGCCCGCTCGGCTGCGCGCGCTACCCGAGGTACAGACGTGCGTGAAGTGCCAGGACCGCCTCGAGCGCTACGGCAAGAATCTGCAGCCGGTCGAGGTCGGTGCCGACGAGAGCGACGACGACTAGATCGTCCTGATTGTGAGCGTTACGCGGGGCCGGGAGCGATCCCGGCTCCGTTTTTTTGTCCGGCCCATTCTTCTGTAGGCTAGGCCCGTGCGCACGCCCGTCGTGGACGCCTTCCGCCCGCTCGTCCGCGGGGTGTCCCGCGTCTACTTCGGTCTGGAGTTTCGCGGGACCGAGCACGTCCCGGCGGCGGGGCCGCTCGTGATCACCCCGAACCACCAGACCTTCGCGGATCCGGTCCTGGTCACCATCCCGATCCGGCGCCGCATCTACTACATGGCCTGGCGGCGGCTGTTCCAGGTCCCCGTGCTGAGCGGACTGATCCGGCTGCTGCGCGCGTTTCCCGTGGACCTCGACGCCCGTGACCTCGGCGCCGTCCGCGAGGCGCGGCGGCTCCTGATGGACGAGCAGGCGGTGGTGATGATCTTTCCGGAAGGCGGGCGCAGCGTGGACGGGACGCTGGGTCGCTTCCACCCCGGCGCCTTCCGGCTGGCCGCGTCGCTCGGCGTGCCGGTGCTGCCGGTGACGATCGCCGGGGCGCACGAGGCCTGGCCGCCGGGACGGACGCTGCCGCGCCCGGGGCGGATCGTCATCACCTACCATCCCGCCCTGACGCCCGAAGCGGCCGGGGATACCCGCACGGCTGCGCGAGAGCTCGCCGAGCGCGCCCGAGCCGCGATCGCCTCAGCGCTCCCGCGCTAGCTCCTCCACGCGGTAGCCGGCGGATTCCAGGCGGCGCTTCACGGCGGCGATCTGCTCGGGGCCCGACGTCTCCAGCGTCAGCTCGACTTCCGTCTGGCCGATGGCCGCGTGCGGCGAGAACGCGCGGTCGTGCAGGATGTGCAGGATGTTCGCGCGCTCCTCGGCGATGAGCGCGGTGAGCCGCGCCAGCGCCCCGGGGATGTCGCGCAGGAGCACGCCGAGGCGCACGAGGCGGCCGTCCTTCACGAGGCCGCGCTCGATGATGCGCGCGAGCATGGTGACGTCGATGTTGCCGCCGGAGAGGACGAGGGCCACGCGGCGGCCCTCGAGGTCGAGCCGCCGGTTGAGGAGCGCGGCCAGCGGCGCGGCGCCCGCGCCCTCGACGACGGTCTTCTCGATCTCGAGCAGGAGCAGCACGGCGTTGGCCAGCTCCTCCTCGCTCACGGTGACCACGCGGTCGACCCACTGCCGCGCGAGCGCCAGCGTCAGCTCCCCGACCTGGCGCACCGCGATGCCATCGGCGATGGTGGCCCCCGCGTCCAGGCGGAGGCGCTCGCCGCGCTCGAGCGCGCGCGACATCGCGGGCAGGGCGGCCGACTGCACGCCGACCACGCGGACGTCGGGGCGCTTGGACTTGATGGCGAGGGCGACGCCGCCGATGAGCCCGCCGCCGCCGACGGGCACGATCACAGCCTCCACGTCGGGGAGCTGCTCGAGCAGCTCGAGGCCGAGCGTGCCCTGGCCGGCGATCACCCGCGCGTCGTCGAAGGGGTGCAGGAAGAGCCGCCCGCGCTCGGCGGCCAGCGCGCGTGTGCGCTCGTAGGCGTCGTCGTAGTTGCCGCCGTGCAGGATGACCTCGGCGCCGTAGTGGCGCGCGGACGTGACCTTGATCAGCGGCGCGGACTCCGGCATGACGATCGTGGCCGGGATGCCGAGCCGCTGGGCGTGGAAGGCCACGGCGAGGCCGTGGTTGCCGGCGCTCGCGGCGATGACGCCGATGCGTCGCGCCTCGGGGCCGAGCTGGAGCAGGAGGTTCGCGGCGCCGCGCTCCTTGAAGGAGCCGGTCATCTGGAGGTTCTCGAGCTTCACGAAGCAGCGCGCGCCGGTGAGCTCGGACAGCGTCTGGGAGTACGGGCAGGGCGTCTCGACGATGGCGTCGCGCAGCCGCAGCCGCGCCGTCTCGATGGCGGCGACGTCGACGGGACCGTTCGTGGGGTCCATCAGAACGGCAGCGCCGGCTCGCGGAGGGCGGGCGACATCCAGGCCACGGGCATGAGCGGCGTCGAGTGCGCGTAGCCGACGCGGCCGCGCCAGTCGACCAGGATGAGGCCGCCCTCGCCGCGGCCTTCCTCCACCAGGAGATCGACGGCCACCTTGGCGGCGTAATCCGGCTCGTCGGCATTCTTGAGGTAATCGAGCGCGCGGCGCGCGAGCACGACGCGCACGATGGCCTCGCCGTCGCCCGTGCACGAGACGCCGCCGAGCGTGCTGTCGGCGTACGTGCCGCCGCCGATCAGCGCGCTGTCGCCGACGCGTCCCGGCCGCTTGCCCAGCGTTCCGCCGGTGGAGGTCGCCGCCGCGACGGTGCCGTGGCCGTCGAGCGCCGTCGCACCGACCGTCCCCGTCAGCGCGCCCGCGCCGCCCGCCGTGCGCGCGAGGCGCTCGGCGAGCCGCCCGCGCTGCGGCTCCGTGATCAACGACGCCGGCTCGCACTCGGGCAGGCCGGCGGCGCGCGCGAAGGCGTGGGCGCCGTGGGCGACGAGCAGGACGTGGCGGCCGTCGTCGAGCACGCGTCGCGCGAGCGTGACGGGATTGGCGACGCGGCTCACGGCGGCCACGGCCCCGCAGGCGAGACGGTCGCCCTCCATGATCGACGCGTCCATCTCGACGGTGCCGTCTTCCGTGAGCACGGAGCCGCGGCCGGCGTTGAAGCGGGGATGGTCCTCGAGGCTTCGCACGGCGGCCTCGACGGCGTCGAGAGCGCGGCCGCCCGCGGCGAGCACGGCCCAGCCCGCGGACACCGCGGCGCGCATGCCCATCCGCAGCTCGTCGGCGTCCGCCACCGCCGCGCCGGCGCCGCCGTGGACGACGATCGACGGCACGCGGCGGCCGCTCGCGTGCGCGTGGGATGGCGCCATGCCACTCACCGTGGCACAATCCGGCCGCCTTGCAAAGCCCGACGGCGCTCGACCGGCTCGACGCGCGGATCGTGCGCTGCCGCCGCTGCCCGCGGCTCGTCGCGCATCGCGAGAAGGCCGGCGCCGACCCGCCGCTGCGCTACCGGGGCCAGCGGTACTGGGCCCGGCCGCTGCCCGGCTTCGGCGATCCACGCGCGCGGCTCTTGCTGGTCGGGCTCGCGCCCGCCGCCAACGGCGGCAATCGCACCGGCCGCATGTTCACCGGCGACCGCAGCGGCGACTGGCTCTTCGACGCGCTCCACCACGCGGGGTTCGCGAACCAGCCGACCTCGGTGGACGCGCGCGACGGCCTGCGGCTCTCCGACGCGTACATCACCGCGACCATCCGCTGCGCGCCTCCGCTGAACAAGCCGCTGCCCGCGGAGATCCTCGCCTGCCGCCCGTATCTCCTGGAAGAGCTGCGACTGCTCGACCGCGTGCGCGTCGTGGTCGGGCTCGGACGGATCGGGTGGGATGCCTATCTCCGCGCGCGCCGCGCCCTCGGCGCTGCGCCGCCGCCCACGCGCCCGGTCTTTGCCCACGGGGCGGCCTCGGACCTGGGCGACGGGGTCACGCTGATCGCCTGCTACCACCCGAGCCAGCAGAACACGTTCACCGGAAAGCTGACCCGGCCGATGCTGCGCGGCGTGTTCACCCAGGCGCGGCGGCTCTTACAACCCTAGGCGCTCTTTCAGAACACGGACACGGTCGCGCGAGACGGGGAGCTCGCTGCGCGACGCGTCCTTGAGCCGCACGGTCAGGTGGCCGCCGGGCTCGGCGTGGAGCTCGCCCACCCACGCGACGTTGACGAGGATGCCGCGGTTGATGCGCAGGAAGCGCGCGGGATCGAGCCGCCGCTCCAGGTCCGCCAGCGTCACGTCGAGCATGAGCTCTTCCGTGGCCGTCACGGCGTAGGTCGCGCGATCCCTGGCGAGCACGTGGGTGACCTCCGCCACGGGGATCACGCGCACGCGCTCGCGCGTGCGCGAGGCGAGGTGATCGAGGAACGGCGCCCGCAGGTGCCCGGCGAGGCGCTCGAGCGCCTCGCGGTCTTCGCCGCCGCGTGCGCGCCGCGCGGCCACGCGTTCCAGCGCCGTCTCGAGCCGCCCGCGCTCCACGGGCTTCAGCAGGTAGTCCACGGCATTGACCTCGAAGGCCTGCACCGCGTGCTGGTCGTGGGCGGTCACGAACACGACGGACGGGCCCGGCGGGATCCGCTCGACCACCTGGAAGCCGCTGAGGCCGGGCATGTGGATGTCCACGAAGAGGACGTCCACGGGCTGAGCGGCCAGCGCGGCCAGGCCCGCCATGGGATCGGTGGCGCGGCCCACGATGGCCACGCGTCCTGTGGCCTCCAGCATCCGCGCGAGGCGTTTGACGGCCAGCGGCTCGTCATCGATCAGGAACGCGCGGAGGGGGGCGGCGCCGCTCACCGAGCCGGCGTCGCGCGCGGCAGTGAGACGGACACGAGCGTGCCACCGTCGCGGCGCGCGATCTCCAGCGACGCCTCCGCGCCGAACCGCGCGGCCAGGCGGCCGCGGAGGATGTCGAGGCCGTGCCCCGGTCGCAGGGCGTCGGCCTCGAAGCCCGGCCCGTCGTCCCAGACGGAAAGGACGACGCGATCGCCCGCGGGCGCGGCGGTGACGCGCAGGCGCCCGCCCGACGGCCGCGGCGCGATGGCGTGCTTGATGCCGTTCTCCACGAGCGTCTGCACGGCGAGGGGCGGCACCTCGCAGCCCGCCACGTCGGGGTGCACGTCCAGCGACCACGTCAGGCGGTCGCCGAAGCGCGTGCGCTCGATCTCCACGTAGTCGCCGACGATCTTCAGCTCGTGCTCCAGCGGCACGAGTCCGCGCTCCGTGGCGTCGAGCGAGAAGCGCAGCAGCGCGGCCAGCCGCTCCACGGTACGCTCGGCCTCGTCCGGGTCCTCCTGGATGAGCGCGGAGATGGCGTTGAGCGTGTTGAACATGAAGTGCGGCTGGAGCCGGGATTCCAGCGAGGACAGGCGCGCCTCCAGCGCCATCTTGCGCTCGCGCTCGTGCTCCAGCTCGCGCTCGCGCAGCGCCTGGGTGACGGCGTCCAGGCGCTGACGCTGGGCGTCGTAGAGCCCCATGCTGATCCCGAGCGTCAGTGTGATGAGGGCGCAGATGCCGAGATCGTGCGAGAAGCATGTCCAGTACGTCTCGGTCGGGCGCACGCCGAGCCCGGTGAGGATTCCGCACGCGCCCAGCGTGCCGACCACGGCGAGCCCCAGCATCGCACCGAGCTTCACGCCCCAGCGGACGAGCGTCGGCCGCGGCCCGAGACAGGCGCGCAGCCGGGGCACCGTCAACGAAACGAGGATCGTCATGCCGGTGGCGTGCACGAGCGCGCTCTGGAGCGTGATCGAGACGTAGCGGTTTCCGGCGAGCGCGAACACCGCCGTCAGGAGGATGGCGGCGGACAGGCTGGCCACGGCGACCCGGAACCAGTGGGTCGAGCGCAGCCGGCGCAGCGTGTCGGAGGCGGTCACGGGCCGATCGTATCAGGACGCGCCGGAATCCGGCTGGCGCCGGCCGCCGACGGCGGAGCGGAAGGCGCCCGCCGCCAGCAGCGCGATGCCGACGGCCACGGTGGTCCAGTATCGCGGGATCTCGAAGGTGTGCGCGAGCGCCACCGCGAGCCCCACCAGTGTCACGATGAGCCCGGCGAACATCAGTCCCGATCCGGCGCTTCGGCAGGTCATGTCAGAACCTCCAGGTGGTGGTGAGCGTCACGCGATCGTTCCGGTCGAACTGCCCGTAGAGCGTGCGCCGCGGCCCCTCGAAGAGATCCGCGCCGACGGCCATGGTGACGGCGCCGCTCACGACGTACTCCAGGCGCGGGCTGAGGCGGAAGTCGCCGCGGTTGACTCCGGCCACGAGCAGCACCGTGGGATTGAGGGTGTTGTCGAAGAACCCGGTGGTCAGCCGTAACGCCACCGACGTCGTGGCCTGGGCCGCCACGCCCGGGCGCGTGAGGTTGGTCGCGGAGCCCATGAGGACCTTCTGGCTGACCTGCAGCGCGGCGTCGAGCGTCTCGAAGAACGTGTAGTCGACGCCCACGAGCCAGTCGAGCGTGTCGCGCCGCACGACGCCGTCGCGATCGAGCGGGTCCGTCGTCTCGTAGCGCTTGCCGATGCTGAACGCCGCCTCCGCGCGCACCACCACGGGCTCGAAGCTCTTGGCGAGCGTGGCGCCGACGATGTGCAGCCGCGGGTGCCGCGGCTCGAGCACGACCACGTCGGGCCCGGGCGGCTGGGGGACCCGGCTCTGGAAGAACACCGGCGACTTGTCCGCCTGGTCGTAATAGATGAGGGAGACGTCCCAGCCCGCCCGGAGCACGGACACGCGGACGCCGCCCTCGCTGCGCCCGAGGCTGAACTCGTCGTGGTCGTCGGGCAGGCGCACGACGGGCTGGCGAAACCGGTACTGGATACGCGCGAACTGGAACTCCGCGCCCAGCTTGGGCAGGCGGTTGGACATGGTGTCCGGCGTCCACACGCCCTCGACGTTGACGCCGTCGGCCAGGCGGTACGTGGCGTCGACAGCCCAGATCGGAATGCGCAGCTCGGTGAAGTCCGGGAGGACGAACTCGCGGAAGTCCTTGGGATTGACGACGTCGGTCACGAACGTGCTGATGGCCTCGCCCCACACGATCTGCTGGCGGCCCAGCCGCACGTCGAAGCCGCCGCGCGCCACTGTCAGGAGCGCCTCGCGCAGCGAGAGGTCG
>DASYTM010000210.1:0-9409 GCA_036002345.1 Candidatus Methylomirabilota bacterium
TAGGAAGTGACCATGGCCTCGAGTCTGGACAAGTACCGCGACATCTTCGAGAAGAAGGCCTTCTGCCACCTCGCCACCGTCGGCCGCGACGGCCGGCCCCAGGTGACGCCCGTGTGGTGCGACTTCGACGGCACGTACGTCCGCGTCAACACCGCGCGCGGCCGGGTCAAGGACAAGAACCTCAAGGCCAACCCGATCGTCGCGCTCTCCGCGCAGGACCCCGACAACCCGTACCGCTACGTCCAGGTGCGCGGGCGGGTGGCCGAGATGACGGAGCAGGGCGCCGACGCCCACATCGACTCGCTCGCCAAGAAGTACATGGGCAAGGACAAGTATCCGTACCGCCAGCCGGGCGAGGTGCGCGTGATCGCCAAGATCAAGCCCGAGTCCGTGCAGGGCATGGGGTGACCGTTCATGGCAGTGCGAGCCGCAGCCGAAGGCGAGGCGAGCCTGTGACAGGATGATCAGCGTCGAAGGCATCGCGAAGTCCTACGGCGGGCAGGTCCTCTTTCGGGATCTCTCCTGGCGCATCGCCGACCGGGAGAGGATCGGCCTCGTCGGTCCCAATGGCGTCGGCAAGACCACGCTCTGCCGCATCCTCGCGGGCCTCGAGGACCCGGACGCGGGGCAGGTGAGCCGCCCGCGCGCCACCACCGTCGGCTACCTCGCCCAGGAGGCGGCCGCCACCGCCGAGGGCTCCGTGCTCGGCGAGGCGCTCGCCGGCTTCGCGGACGTCTGGGCGCTCGAGCGCGAGATGGAAGAGGTCGCGCAGGCGCTGGAGGCGACGCCGAGCGAGGCGCTCACGGCGCGCTACGGCGACCTCCAGCATCGCTTCGAGGCCCTCGGCGGCTACCGGCTCGAGAGCCAGGCCAAGGCCATCCTCAGCGGCCTCGGCTTCCGTCCCGACGAGCTGGCGCGCCCGCTCACCGAGTTCTCGGGCGGCTGGCGGATGCGCGCGGCGCTGGCGCGGCTCCTGCTGGTGGCGCCGTCGCTGCTCCTGCTCGACGAGCCGACGAACCACCTCGACCTCGAGTCGCTCGCGTGGCTCGAGAACTTCCTCGCCGGCTACGCGGGCACGGTGGTCGTCGTCTCCCACGACCGCTACTTCCTCAATCGCATGGTGACGTCGATCGCCGAGCTCTCCCCGGCCGGGCTCACCGTCTACCCGGGCGACTACGACGACTACCTGGTGGAGCGGGAGGCGCGGCACGCGCTGCTGGAGGCGCAGGCGCGCAACCAGGCCAAGCGCATCGAGGAGATCGAGCGGTTCATCGAGCGCTTCCGCTACCAGGCCACCAAGGCGCGGCAGGTGCAGAGCCGCGTGAAGATGCTGGCCAAGGTCGAGCGCATCGAGGTGCCGGGAGCGTCGCGACGCATCCACTTCAAGTTCCCCGAGCCGCCCCGCACGGGTCGCCGCGTGGCGACCCTCGCCGGGATCCACAAGGCCTACGGCGACAACGTCGTCTATGCCGGCGTGGACTTCACCGTCGAGCGCGGCGAGCGCGTGGCCCTCGTGGGTGAGAACGGCGCCGGCAAATCCACGCTGCTGAAGATCCTGGCGGGGGCGCTGCCGTTCGAGCGCGGCGAGCGGACGCTGGGCTCGCACGTCGCCGTCCACTACTACGCGCAGCACCAGCTCGACGCCCTCACGCCGACGAACACCGTGCTGGACGAGCTGATCGCCGTCGCGCCGGATCTGCAGCACACGCGGCTGCGCACGATCCTCGGCGCCTTCCTCTTCTCCGGCGACAGCGTGGAGAAGAAGGTGTCCGTGCTCTCCGGCGGTGAGAAGGCGCGGCTGGCCCTGGCGAAGATGCTCGTGCGCCCGGCGGCGCTGCTGTGCATGGACGAGCCGACGAACCACCTCGACCTCGTCTCGCGCGAGGTGCTGGAAGCGGCCCTCGCCGGGTTCCAGGGCACCATCGTCTTCATCTCGCACGATCGCTACTTCATCAATCGCATCTCGACGGTGGTGACCCACGTCGCCCACGGCACGCTCACCCGCTATCTCGGCGGGTACGACGACTACCTCACGGCGACCGCCTCACCGGAGGCGGCCGCCGCCGCCGCGGCACGGGCGGCCGCCCCGACGGCCGTGGTGCCTCAGCGGCGACGGCAGGCTCACGAGCGGCTCGGCGCGGGCGCCGCGGCCGCCGCGGTCGCCGATCGCCGGGCCGCCTCCGCGCCGCCGCCTCCCGCGGCGGTCGCGCGCATCGTCAAGAAGAAGTCGACGGCCGAGCTGAAGGAGCTGCGCGGGCGCGTCCAGGACATCGAGCGGAAGATCGAGGAGCTCGAGCGCCGCATCGAGGACATCGGCCGGAGCCTGAGCGACCCGCGCCTCTACACCAACGGCGACCGCGTGCGCGCGATCACCGTCGAGCGCAACGAGGCGGTGCAGGCCCTGTCGAGCCTGATGCGCGAGTGGGAGCAGGCCTCCACCGCGCTCTCCGGGCATGACTGAGTTCTACGCGCCCGTCGATCCCGACGAGCTGCGGCGCCAGCGCGCGAAGGCGCGCGAGCTGCGCGCCAGCCAGTGGTGGAAGCGGCGCGTCTCCGACGGCGTCTGCCACTACTGCCGCCGGCGGGTCGGCCCCAAGGCCCTGACGATGGATCACCTCGTCCCGCTCGGCCGCGGCGGCGCCTCCGCGCGCGGCAACGTGGTGCCTTCCTGCAAGGACTGCAACAACCGCAAGAAGGCCCTCCTGCCCATCGAGTGGCAGGAGTACCTCGACCGCCTCGCGAGCGCTTCCGAAGACTAAGCGGCCAGGGCCGAGGTGCATTGCGGGCAGCGCGTGGCGCGCAGCGGGATCGCCATCGCGCAGTGGGGGCACTCCTTCGTGGACGGCGACGGCGGCACGGGCTTCGCGCGCATCCGGTCGATCTGGCGCACCAGCACGAACACCGCGAAGGCGATGATGACGAAGTTCACGATCGTGTTGATGAAGACGCCGTAGTTCAGCGTGGCCGCCCCCGCCGCCTTCGCGGCGGCCAGCGAGGGGTACGAGCCGCCCGACAGCGTCACGAACAGGTCGTCGAAGCTGGCGCGGCCGAGCACCAGCCCGACGGGCGGCATCAACATGTCCTTCACGAACGAGGTGACGATCGCGCCGAAGGCCGCGCCGATCACCACGGCGACCGCGAGATCGACCACGTTGCCCCGCATCAGGAACGCGCGGAAGTCCTTGAGCATCGCCGCCTCCTTGGCTCTCCGCGCCAGTATAGCGATGGTGTCTCTTCTCCGGCGCGTCAGGAACGTTGGACATTGACCGCACGCGGCGCGCGCCGTGACGATGGCCGCGCTCGAGATGCTTCGAGCGCGCAGTGCACGCTCACGCGGAGGACGCCATGATCCGTCGTCTCGTCGCCGTCACCGTGCTCGCCTCGCTCGCCGCCACGCCCGCGCTCGCCGCCGTCGTCACCGAATCCGTGTCGGCCGCCGCCGCCGTGGGGGAGAGCCGCGACAAGGTCAACATCAACACGGCCACCGCGAAGCAGCTCCAGAAGCTCGACGGCGTCGGCCACGCCGTCGCCGAGCGCATCGTGCAGTACCGGGAGACCCACGGCCC
Source organism: Candidatus Methylomirabilota bacterium (assembly GCA_036002345.1). GTDB lineage: Bacteria > Methylomirabilota > Methylomirabilia > Rokubacteriales > CSP1-6 > AR12. Next base: position 3,567 of record DASYTM010000210.1, read on the forward strand.
GTTCAAGCGGGGGGAAGACCTGCGCAAGGTCGAGGGCATCGGCGCCGCGCTGTGGGAGAAGAACCGCGAGCGGATCGTCGTGAAATGAGGCCGGTGACACTTTTTGTTTTGAGAAGGAAAAAGCCGGAGGTAGGATGGGGGACAAATCGGCCGGAGCGACAACAGCGCTCCTGAGCATCCCCGCCGACAATTCCGCCGGCGGCGAAGCGGCCGGGCCCTGGGCCGGGAGTCGGCATCTGGTTCGGGGTGGGTGGGAACTGGGCCTGCGTGGTGGCCTTGCCGAGAATAGGAGGTGATCCAGCCAATGTGTTTCCCTACGGTGTTCTGTGAGGTGGTTGCCTCCTAGGCAGGGTCCACGCTAGCTCAGGTGGCGCGGCCTGGGAGTCCAGGCACCACCGGCCCCGACGATCCCGCCTCACCAGCGGGGCGGCGCGACGCGCGAGTGAATGCACCAACGCGCCGCAGCCATCGTCGGGGCTTTTCATTTTTACAATCGGCCCGGTTGACGGCCGGCGTTTCATCCCCGACAATCATCCGCGCTCCAACGCTTCGCTAATGATCGGAGAAACCTCGCGTGCATCGATTCGACCTGGTGACTCCCGGCAGCATCGATGATTGCCTGCGCGCCCTGAAGGGGCGCGGCCCCGACGTCAAGGTCCTCGCGGGCGGCACGGACCTCATCGCCCAGCTCAAGGTGGGCATGCTCAAGGTGGCGACCGTCGTCGACCTCTCGGGCGTCGCAGACCTCCGCGTCCTCGAGGGCGATGCGCAGCGCGGCTTCCGCATCGGCGCCGCCGTGACGGCGCGCACGCTCGAGCGCGACGCGAAGCTGCGCGCCGCGCTGCCGTCGCTGTCGGAGAGCGGCGCCCTCGTCGGCTCCATCCAGATCCGCAACCTCGCGACGCTCGGCGGCAACATCTGCAACGCCGCGCCCTCGGCGGACATGGCGCCGCCGCTCGTGGCGCTGGATGCCGAGGCCGTGATCGCGGGCGCGGCCGGGCGGCGCAAGGTGCCGATGGCGTCGTTCTTCAAGGGCGTGCGTCAGACGGTGCTGGCTCCCGACGAGCTGCTCGTCGAATTCGTGGTGCCGGCCACCGGCCCCCGGAGCGGCGGCGCGTACCTGCGCCACACGCCGCGCCGCGAGCTCGACATCGCCGTCGTCGGCGTCGCCTCGCAGGTCTCGCTGAAGGACGGCGTCTGCGCCAAGGCGCGCATCGCCCTGGCCGCGGTGGCGCCGATCCCCGTGCGCGCGACGGCGGCGGAGCGGGCGCTGGAGGGCCAGCCGCTGACGCCCCAGGCCATCGCGCGCGCCGCCGACCTCGCCCTGGAGGCCGCCAAGCCGATCAGCGACCAGCGCGGCTCGGCGGAGTACCGCCGCCACCTGGTCCGTGTCCTCACGCGCCGCACTCTCACCATCGCGCTCGAACGCGCGACGGCCTGAACGGAGGTCTTTTCGTGGCCAAGCAGGTCCTGAGCTTCACCGTCAACGGCGAGCCCGTCGAGGCGCTCGTGCAGCCGTACATGACGCTGCTCGACGCGCTCCGCGAGGACCTCGGCCTCACCGGGCCCAAGGAAGGCTGCGGCACCGGCGACTGCGGCGCGTGCTCCGTGCACCTCGACGGCAAGCTGGTCGCGAGCTGCCTCGTGCTGGCGCACCAGGCGCGCGGCCGCTCCGTCACGACCATCGAAGGCCTGGCGCGGGGCAAGACCCTCACGCCGGTGCAGGATGCCTTCGTGCGCCGCGGCGTGGCGCAGTGCGGGTTCTGCATCCCCGGCGTCCTGATGTCGGCGGCCGCGCTCCTGGCCGAGAACCCGAAGCCGTCCGAGGAGGACATCCGCTACGCCATCGCCGGCAACCTCTGCCGGTGCACGGGCTACACGAAGATGATCGAGGCGATCTCCGAAGCCGCCGGCGCGAAAGGATAGGCGCATGTCCACGGTGATGAAGACCACGCGCGACGTGAAGGGTGTCGGGCTCTCCATTCCGCGTCCCGACGGGCCGGAGAAGGTGACCGGCCAGGTGCAGTACGTCGCCGACATCCAGCCCAGGGGCCTGCTCCACGCCAAGCTGCTGCGATCGCCGCACGCCCACGCCAAGATCAAGCGCATCGACACCACCCGCGCCAAGGCGCTGCGCGGCGTGCGTGCCGTGCTCACCGCGGCCGACATGCCGTACCTCAAGAAGAAGGCGCCGACGCGCGCCCATGCCGTGCTCGCCATCGACCGCGTGGTGTTCGCGGGGCAGCCGGTGGCCGCCGTGGCCGCCGACGAAGTGGCCATCGCCGAGGAGGCCCTCGACCTCATCGACGTCGAGTACGAGGTGCTGGAGGCCGCCGTGGACCCGCTCGAGGCCATGAAGCCGGGCGCGCCGCCCGTGGCCGAGGCCGGCACGGAAGCGGACACCAGCGAGGCCCAGGCCCACGGTAGCGTCTCGGGCGTGGCCGCCGTGGCCAAGCCGGCGAAGGCCGTGAACATCTCGCAGCAGTCCAAGCTCGCGCGCGGCGACGTGGCCAAGGGGCTCGCGGAGTCGGACGTCGTCATCGAGAAGACGTACCGCGTGCCGATGGTCCACCAGGGCTACCTCGAGCCCCACGCCGTGCTCGCCCAGTGGGACACGACGGGTCAGCTCACGCTCTGGGCCAGCACCCAGGGCTCGTTCAACACGCGCAGCGAAGTCGCCGACGTGCTCGAGATCGCCGAGAATCGCATCAAGGTCATCCCCGTGGAGTGCGGTGGCGGCTTCGGCGGCAAGATCCGCGCGCTCTGCGAGCCGGTGACGGCCGAGCTCGCGCGCGTGACGGGCCGGCCCGTGCGCTACGTGATGACCCGGCGCGAGGAGCTCGTGGCGGGGATGCCGGCGCCGCAGGTCATCATCACGCTGAAGACCGGCGTCAAGCGCGACGGCACGCTGATGGCAATCGACGGCGAGATGATCATCGAGTCGGGCGCGTTCTCGGGCGCCGTGCTCGCGGTGGGCGGCGTCTTCCTGGCGAGCCTCTACAAGTGGCCGGCCTTCGAGGTGCGCGGCTTCGAGGTGCTCACGCACAAGCCGTCGATCGCGGCGTATCGCGCGCCCGTCGCCCCGCACACGATCTACGCGATCGATTCGCACATGGACCAGATCGCCGACGCCCTCGGCCAGGACCCCGTGGCCTTCCGCCTGCGCCACCTCCAGCGCGAGGGCGACCCGATGGCGAACAACCAGCCCTGGGCGAGCAACGGCGGCGTCGAGGTGCTCGAGCGCATCGCCGCGCACCCGGCGTGGAAGAAGCGCGAGGAGTGGAAGAAGAGCGCGCCGGCCGGCAAGCTGCGCGGCACCGGGCTCTCGCTCGGCGGCTGGCTCGGCGGCTTGCAGCCGACGAGCGCCACCGTGCGCCTCAATCCCGACGGCACGCTGAGCGTGCTCACGGGACAGGTAGACATCGCCGGCACCAACATCGCGCTGGCGCAGATCGCGGCGTCGGCCTACGGCATGGACATCGACAAGGTGAAGATCACGACCGGTGACACGGACGTCGCGCCGATGACCGGGCTCAGCGCGGGCAGCAAGACGGTCTACACGGTCGGCACGGCGGTGCTGCAGGCCGCGCAGGACGCGCGGCGCCAGACCCTGGAGATCGCCGCCAAGGAGCTGGAGGCCGCGGTGCAGGACCTCGAGATCGAGGACGGCAAGGTGGTCGTGAAGGGCGTGCCCGACAAGGGCGTGACCATCGCCTCCATCGGCAAGAAGGGCAACCTCTACATGTCGAAGGTGCAGCCGGTGCTGGGCGTGGCCAACCCGGCCTTCACCCAGCAGGCCCCGGCCTTCGCCGCCCAGCTCGCGCGGCTCGAGCTCGACGCCGACACGGGCGAGGTCACCCTGCACGAGTTCGTGGTCGTGCAGGACGTCGGCAAGGCCATCAACCCGCTCGCGTGCGAGGGGCAGATGCAGGGCGGCGCCGTGCAGAGCCTCGGCTTCGCGCTGACCGAAGGGCTCATGTACGACGACAAGGGCCGGCTCACGAACCCGAGCCTGCTCGACTACCGGAAGCTGACGGCCGCCGACCTGCCGAACATCGAGTGCATCATCGTCGAGAAGCCGTCGCCCGCCGGCCCGTTCGGCGCGCGCGGCGTCGGCGAGCCGCCGATCGTTCCGGCCCCGGCCGCCATCGCCAACGCCATCGAGGACGCGGCCGGCATCCGGCTCACCGAGCTCCCGATGACGCCCGAGAAGATCGCGCTGGCGATAGCAGCGCGCTGATCCGGGCGAGGCAGTCCCATCAAGCCCAAGCTGCGGGTCTGGGTGACCTTCGGCGACGACCTGAAATTCGGCGATGGCCGCGCGCGCCTCCTGGAGGCGATCGAGCAGCGCGGCTCGCTGCGGAAGGCCGCGGAGGCGTTCGAGATGTCCTACCGAAACGCCTGGGGTTACCTGCGCGAGCTCGAGCGCGCGGCGGGCTTCAAGTTCGTCGAGCGCGCCGCGGGCGGCGGTCCCGACAGCGGCATGCGCCTGACGGAGGCGGGCAAGCGGTTCCTGCGTCACTACCGGACGTTTCGTGGCGCCGTGGAGGCGTCCATGACGCGCCACTTCGAGCAATCGTTCAAGCCAGGCAGGGCGACACGCCCCACGAGGACCACACGATGAACGCAGGAGAGATCTTCGTCGCAGGCAAGTGGCAGAAGACTTCCACCGGCGAAACGTACCAGCCGATCAACCCCGCCAACGAGGAGCCGCTCACGGCGGTCGGCAAGGGCGACGAGCGCGACATCGACGCGGCGGTGGCCGCCGCGCGCAAGGCGTTCGACTCCGGCCCGTGGCCGAAGATGAGCGCGCACGAGCGCGGTCGGCTCGTCTGGAAGCTCGGCGACCTCATCACGAAGAACCTCGACGAGATGGCGAAGCTGGAGAGCCTCTGCACGGGCAAGACGATGTTCGACTCGGGCAAGGTCGAGATCCCGTTCGCCGCCGACGTCTTCCGCTACTTCGCGGGCTGGGCCACCAAGATCCACGGCGACACGCTGGCCATCCGGCCCGGCGCGTTCACGTTCACGCTGCGCCAGCCCGTGGGGGTCGTGGGCGCCATCGTGCCGTGGAACTTCCCGTTCCTGCTCTCCTCGTGGAAGCTCGCGCCCGCCCTGGCCGCCGGCAACACCATCGTGCTCAAGCCGGCCTCGCAGACGCCGTTCACCGCCCTCAAGTTCGCCGAGCTGTGCGCGGAGGCCGGGCTGCCCGAGGGCGTCGTGAACGTCGTGACGGGGCCGGGCGGCAAGGTGGGCATGGCCATGGTGCGCGACCCGCGCGTGGACAAGATCGCCTTCACGGGCTCCACGGAGGTCGGCAAGCAGATCATGCGCGAGGCGGCCGGGACGCTGAAGCGGCTGTCGCTGGAGCTGGGCGGCAAGTCGCCGAACATCGTCTTCGCCGACGCCGACATGGAGGCCGCGGTGAAGGGCGCGCTCACCGGGATCTTCTACAACAAGGGCGAGGTGTGCGCGGCGGGCTCGCGGCTCTTCCTCGAGTCGGCGATCCACGACGACTTCATGGGCAAGCTCACGGAGCGCGTGAAGGGCCTCACCGTCGGCGATCCGCTCGACAAGGCCACGCGCATGGGCCCGGTGGTCTCCAAAGCGCAGATGGAGACCGTGCTGTCGTACATCGAGTCCGGCAAGCAGGAGGGCGCCAAGCTCGTCGCGGGCGGCGCTCGCGCCAGCGTGGGCAACGGCAAGGGCTATTTCATCCAGCCCACGATCTTCGACGAGGTCCGCAACACGATGAAGATCGCGCGCGAGGAGATCTTCGGCCCCGTGCTGTCGGTCATTCCGTTCAAGTCACTGGACGAGGGCCTGGCCGAGGGCAACAACAC
>DASYTM010000211.1:0-15604 GCA_036002345.1 Candidatus Methylomirabilota bacterium
ACGTGTAGCGGAACGGCACGAGAACGGCCGCTGGCAGTCGCCTTGCACAACTTTTTTTTCGGACGGCGAGATTTTTTCACCTCGCGATGTCCGGAACGGGAGGGGACGCATGAATCGCGACGAGATCCGCGGCAAGGCCCAGAAGGCGAAGGGCTTCATCAAGGAAGAGACGGGCGAGCTGCTCGACGATCCCGAGCTCGAGAGCGTGGGCCGCGCGGAGCGCGCCGAAGGCAAGCTGCGCGAGGGCTTCGGCAAGGCGAAGCGCAAGGTGGCCGAGAAGCTGGAGGACGCCGCCGACGCCATCGACGAGTAACGCGAGGCAGGCGGGCCGGCGGCGCGCGCCGCCGGCCCGTCAACCCCGCAGCGCGCGCAGCTCTTTCCTCAGAATTTTCCCCACCGGGTTCTTCGGCAGCGCCGGCAGGACGCGCACCTCACGCGGACACTTGTACTTCGCGAGCCGCGACTGGCAGAAGCCGATGATGGCCGCGGGGTCGGCGCCCGCGCCGTCCTTCAGGGCCACGAACGCGCAGACCTCCTCGCCCATGAGCGGGTCGCGCATGCCCACCACGGCCGCTTCCGCCACCGCCGGGTGGGCGTAGAGGACCTCTTCGACCTCGCGCGGATAGACGTTGAAGCCGCCACGGATGATGAGGTCCTTCTTGCGCTCGACCACGTAGAGGAAGCCGTCGCCGTCCAGGCGGCCGACGTCGCCGGTGTGGAGCCAGCCGTTCTCGAGCGCGCGCGCCGTCTCCTCGGGGAGGCCGTAGTAGCCGAGCATCACGTTCGGCCCGCGCACGCCGATCTCACCGGTCTCGCCCACGAGCAGCGCGCGGTCGTCGGCATCGAGGATCGCGACCTCGACGCCCGGAATGGGCTGCCCCACCGAACCCAGCTTGCGCACGCCCGACAGGCGCGTGGTGCTCACCACGGGCGAGGCCTCGGTGAGGCCGTAGCCTTCGAGGAGGCGCCCGCCGAACTTCTTCTCGAACGGCTCGACGATCTCCAGCGGCAGGGGCGCGGCGCCCGAGCCCCACGAGCGCATCGACGACGTGTCGAAGCCGCCGGCGTCCGGATAGTTCAGCAGGTAGACGTACATGGTCGGCACGCCGGCCATGGCCTGCACGCGGAAGCCCGCGATGGCCTCCAGCACCGCCTCGGGGTTGAACCAGCGCAGCAGCACGGAACGGGTGCCGAGGATGGCGCCGGCGTTCATGGTGACGAGGCCGTACGAGTGCGAGAGCGGCAGCACGCCGAGGGTCCAGCGCTCGCGGTCGAGCTCGTAGAGGCTCGCCGCGGAGCGCGCGTTGGAGGCGAGGTTGTCGTGCGACAGCGCGACGCCCTTGGGCCGGCCCGTGGTGCCCGAGGTGTAGAGGATCACCGCGAGGTCGCCGTCGGCGCGCTCCACGGTCGCGAACGTGTCCGGCTCGCGCGCCAGCCAGTCCTCCCACGCCCGCGCGCCGGGGGCGTCGCCGCCCACGAGGATCACGTGGCCCGTGAAGCCCTCGACCTTGCCGGCGAGCTCGGGCGCCGTGATCACGACCTTCGGCACGGAGTCGCCGAGGATGTGGAGCACCTCGGCGGGCGTGAGGAGAAACACGATCGGCACGATGACGGCTCCGGTTTTCAAGATCCCGGCGTAGGCCTGGAGGACCTCCGGGCAGTTCGGCAGCAGCACCACGACGCGGTCGCCGGGCGACACGCCGAGGCGCCGGAGCGCGTTCGCGACCCGCGCCGCCGCGCGCTGCTGCTCCACGTTGGTGAGCTCGCGGCCCTCGAAGTGCAGGGCCGGGTACTCGCCGAAGCGCTGGACGCTCTCCTCGCCAAGCCGCGCCAGGTTCACGCGCCCGATGCTACCATCACGACGTGCTCCGCTCGCCCCTCGCGCTCAAGGTCGGGCTCCTCATCGTGGTGGTGCTCATCGTGGGCTTCGGCGTCTCCACCGTCCTCACCATCCAGCGCGAGGCCGACCTCCTCATCGAGCAGAACAAGATCTCCGCGCGGCGGCTCACGGCCACCCTCGTGGCGTCGATCGAAGGCGCCATGCTGCAGGAGCGCCCCGACGTCACGCGCACGGTGATCCAGGAGCTGCGCCAGAACTCGCCCGTGGAGGCCTTCGACGTCTACCGCCGCACGGGCGTGGAGGCCTTCACCGACCTGACCACGGCCATGGAGGTCGACAAGAACGCGGGACTGGCGGCGGAGGTCATGCAGAACATCAAGAAGATGGCGCGGCCGCCGGGCAAGAAGATCGACGAGCCGCTCTTCGCGAAGGCGCTGGAGACGCTGACCACGCAGGAGTCGCTGGAGGCGCGCGGCGGCGCGCGCTACTTCACGCTGCTCACGCCGATCAAGAACCAGGAGAAATGCCAGGGCTGTCACGGGACCGACCATCAGGTGCGCGCGGTGGTGCGCGTGGCGACCTCCATGGAGCCCGTCTTCGCCGAGGTGGCGCGGCACCGCAACCGCCAGCTCCTCATCGGCCTGCTCACGATCGTGGCCGCCGGCGCCGCCCTCACCGTGGCCATGCGGCGTATCGTGCTGCGCCCGGTGGACCAGCTCGCCGCGGTGGCCCGGCGGGTGGGCGCGGGGGACTTCAGCGCGCGCGCCACCATCGTGGGGCGCGACGAGCTGGGCCAGCTGGGCCGCGCCTTCAACGACATGACCTCACGCCTGGCGGGCGCCTACACCGAGCTCGAGTCGAAGAACACCGAGCTCGCCACCGCGTTGCAGAGCCTCCAGGAATCACGCCAGCGCCTCGAGCTCATGGAGCAGCTCAAGGGCGAGCTGTCGAAGTTCGTGCCCGAGTCCGTCAAGCGCATGCTCGAGCAGAACCCGAACGCCACGGAGCTGGAGAAGAAGACCGTGGAGGTGTCCGTCCTCTTCCTCGACATCGCCGGCTACACGAAGCTCTCCGAGCAGCTCGAGCCCAAGCGGCTCAACCAGCTCGTGCAGACCTACTTCTCGTCGTTCCTGGAGATCATCCAGGCCCACCACGGCGACATCAACGAGACGGCGGGCGACGGGCTCATGGTGATCTTCCAGGCCGACCGGGCCGCCGCCGACCACGGGCTCAACGCCACGCGCGCGGCCTTCGCCATCCGCCAGAAGACCGAGCGGCTGAACGAGGAGTACGGCGGCGTGTTCCCGGCCGTGGCCCTGCACATGGGGATCAACTCCGGCGAGGCGCTCGTGGGGGCCACCAAGATCGGCGGCGGCAGCGCCCAGCGCTGGACGTTCACGGCCACGGGCCCCACCACCAACCAGGCCGCCCGCTTCGCGGGCTCGGCGCAGGGCGGCGAGATCATCGTGGGCCCCGAGACGGCGGAGCGGATCCGGCAGCACTTCGTGCTGGAGAGCCTCGGCGAGCGGGCGTTCAAGAACGTCTCGCAGCCGATCCACGTGTATCGCGTCATCCCGCCTGGGGTGTACGAGAAGATCGTCTGACCGCGCCCGTGCGCGTCGGCATCTGCGCGTGGGCCGATCCCGCGCTCATCGAATCGCGCGCGTTCTATCCGAAGAAGTCGATGTCCGCGGAGGCGCGCCTGCGCTTCTACGCCTCCGTGTTCGACACCGTGGAGGTGAACTCCTCCTACTACGCGATCCCCGACGTGCTCAACGCGCGCCGCTGGGCGGAGCGCACGCCGCCGGGGTTCGTGTTCCACGTGAAGGCGTGGTCGCTGATGACGGGCCATCACCCCCGCGCGCAGTCGCTGCCCGCCGACGTCGCGCGCCTGCTGTCACCGCGCGCGCGGCGGACCCATCGCGGCGAGGTCGAGGCGGGCGAGTTCCCGCCCGAGGCCCTCGACGAGGCCTTCCGCCTGTTCCGCGCGGCGGTGGCGCCGCTGGCCGAGGCCGGCAAGCTCGGCTACGTGCTCTTCCAGCTGGCGCCGTGGGTGCGCTTCGACGACGCGCGCCTCGGGTACGTCGCCTCGCTGCCCGCCCGGCTGCCGGGCTGGACGGTGGCCGTGGAGTTCCGTCATCGCTCGTGGCTGCCCGATCACGCCCACGAGGCGCTCGACACCCTGCGCCGCTCGGGGGCCGCCCACGTGATCGTGGACGCGCCCGTGATGGCCGGCGCCGTGCCGCGCGTGGCGGAGGTGACGGCGCCCGTGTCGGTCTTCCGGCTGCACGGGCGCAACGCGGAGGGCTGGACGCGGCAGCTCCGCGGCGAGGAGCCCGCCGTGCGCGAGAAGTACGACTACCTCTACACGGAGCCGGAATTGCGCGAGCTGCTGCCCGAGGTGCAGGAGGCAGCCGGCGAGGCGGAACAGGTCTACGTGTCGTTCAACAACAACAACCGCGACTATCCCGTCACGAACGCGCTGATGCTGAAGCGCATCCTCGGCCAGCCGAGCCAATCCTTGCCAGGCGACCTGTTTCGCTGAGATAGTGGTTTCGATGGCTACGTCGGCGCCGCCGATCCCCCGCGTCGAGCTGGCGTACGCGCCCACGCCGCTCCTGAAGCTCGAGCGGCTCTCCGCCGAGCTGGGCGTCGAGCTGTGGATCAAGCGCGACGACCTCACCGGGCTGCTCGAGACCGGCAACAAGATCCGCAAGCTCGAGTTCCTCGTCGGCGAGGCGCTCGCGCAGAACGCGGACACCCTCGTCACGTGCGGCACGCTCCAGTCCAACTGCTGCCGCTGCGTGGCCGCGGTGTGTGCGCGGCTCGGCCTCCGCGCCGTGCTGGCCCTCAAGGGGGAGGCGCCCGGGGAGTACGACGGCAATCTCCTGCTCGACCGCCTCCTCGGCGCCGACATCCACTACTGCACCGACGAGGAGTGGACGAAGATCGACGAGACGCTTCACGACATCGCCGCGCGCGAGCGGGCGCAGGGCCGCACTCCCTACATCATTCCGGAGAGCGGGGCCACCGTCGTGGGCGCCCTCGGCTATCTCGCGTGCGGCCAGGAGATCGCCCAGCAGGTGCGCCACGGCGCGCCGGAGTTCGACACCATCGCCATCACCGACTTCAGCGGCGGCAGTCAGGCCGGCCTGCTCATGGCCACCCAGCTGGCCGGCCTGCGCGCCGAGATCGTGGGCGTGCCGATCGCCTGGGAGGCCGCGCGCGTGCGCGCCTACGTCACCGAGGTCATGGAGCGCGCGCGCAGCCGCTTCGGCCTCACCGTGCGGCCGCCCGCCGAGGTGCGGCTCCTCGACGGCTACCAGGGCGTGGGGCGCGCGGCCGTGCGCAAGGAGGAGCTCGACACGATGCTCCACCTGGCGCGGCTGGAGGGGATCGTGCTCGATCCCGTGTACACCGCGAAGGCCTTCACCGGACTCCTCGACACCCTCCGTCGCGATCCCAAGGCGCTCGGACGGCGCGTCTGCTTCGTGCACACCGGCGGCGTGTTCAGCGTCTTTCCGTATCGCGCGGCGCTGAGCCGGCTCGTCGACGGAGACGGTCTGGTAGAATCTTAGCCCCATGCCGGAACTGAGGTTGCGGGGCGGCGAGGTCGACGGGCTCGCGATCAACTATCTCGTCGAGGGCCGCGGTCCCGCCGTCGTCCTCCTGCACGGCCTCGGCAGCTTCGCGGAATCCTGGCGCCACAACATCCCCTCGCTGGCCGCGCGCGCGTCCGTCTACACCCTGGACCTGCCCGGCTTCGGCCGCTCGGCCAAGCCGCCGGCCGGCTACTCGCTCGCGTACTTCGCCCGCGCGCTCCACGCCTTCCTCGACGGCGTCGGCGTCACCCAGGTCTCGCTCGTCGGCCACTCGCTCGGCGCCGCCGTCGCCGTGACCTACGCGCTCATGCATCCCTCGCGCGTGGAGCGGTTGGCGCTGCTCGCGGCCTGCGTGCCGGGCTTCAACTGGCGGCCGGGCTGGCGGGCGCGCGTGGTGTCGACGCCGGGCATCGGCGAGCTCCTCGGGCTCTGCGTGTGCGCGCCGCTCTATCGCGCGGCCATCGCCAAGTGCTTCCACGCGCCACCCGCGGACGAGGTCGAGTTCCTCGTGCGCTGGGAGTACGCGGAGCGGACGGGGGCGGCGGCGCGGGCGGCGTGGCTGGCCACCGTCCGCTCGCTCCACGGCGACTTCGTCGAGCGCCGCGCCGACTACCGGCGCGCGGTGGCCACCCTCGACCTGCCCGTCCTCCTCGTTCACGGCCGGCAGGACATCGCCGTTCCCGCCGGGCACTGCGCGCACGCCGCGGACGGCTTCGCGCGCGCCACCGTGCGCTGGCTCGACGCGTGCGGGCACTTTCCCCACATCGAGCACGCGCAGGTCGTCAACGCCTGGCTCGCCGATTTCCTGGTCGGCCGCCCCGCGCCGCGCTAGCCCATGACGGAGATCACGCCGCAACAGCTGAAGGCACGCCTCGACACGAAGGAGCGGCCGCTGCTGCTCGACGTGCGGCAGGACTGGGAGACCAAGCTCTGCCGCCTCGAGAACGCCGTGCACATCCCCATCGAGGAGATCGAGCTGCGCACGGAAGAGCTGAACCCCGACGACGAGATCGTCGTCTACTGCCACCAGGGCGTGCGCAGCGCCGCCGTTGCCCAGTTCCTGCGCGAAGCGCACGGGTTCAAGAACGTGAAGAACCTCGCGGGCGGCCTCGACGCGTGGGCGCGCTCGGTCGACCCGTCCATGCGCAGGTATTGATGCGCGGTGCGAGCCGCAGCACGTCGCGGGGCTGGGGCCCCGCCGTGCGAGGCGAGCCTATCAATGTCTGATTCCCATCTCGCCGTCGAGCGCCGCGGCGACGTGGTGTGGTGCGCGCTCGATCGGCCGCCCCTGAACCTGTTCGAGCCCGGGCTCATCACCGCCCTCCGCCACGCCTTCGAGGACCTCGCCGCCGACGCCTCCGTCCGCGCGGCGGTGGTGACCGGGCGCGGCCGTGCCTTCACGGCCGGCATGGACGTCAACGTGCTCCACGGGCTCGACCCGGCCTCCGCGCGGGCGATGATCTCGGAGCTCTGCGCGGCGATCGACGCCGTCCATCGCGCGCCGTTCCCGGTCATCGCCCAGGTGCACGGCGCCTGCCTCGGCGCCGGCTTCGAGCTGGCGCTGGCGTGCGACCTGCGCGTGGCCGCCGCCAACGCGTCGTTCGGCCTGCCCGAGGTGCGCGTGGGCGTGCCGTCGGTGATCCAGGCCGCGCTCCTGCCCCCGCTGATCGGCCCCGGCCGCGCGGCGGAGATGCTGCTGCTCGGCACGCCGGTGGACGCGGAGCGCGCGCTCGCGTGGGGCCTGGTGAACCGCGTCGTCGAGCCCGGCGCGCTCCCGGCCGCGGTGGACGAGACGCTCGGCGCCCTGCTCGCGTGCGCGCCCGGCGCCGTGCGCGCGCAGAAGGCGCTCATCGTCCGCTGGCGCGAGACAGATCTGATGTCGGCGGTGCGCGCCGGCATCGACGCCTTCGCGGCCTCCTACGCCACCGACGAGCCGCGCGAGGGCGCCGCCGCCTTCCTCGAGAAGCGGCCGCCGCGCTTCGGAGGCCGGACCCGGTGAGCGTGCGCGCGATCACCATCGACTTCTGGGGCACGCTCCTCTTCGACCCGCCCGGGAGCGACAACCGCTACAAGACCCGGCGCATGAAGGACTTCGAGTCGATCCTGGCCGGCGCGGGCGTGCGCGTCTCGGCGGCGGCGCTCGAGCGCGCCTACGAGGAGTCGGGCTCGGTGCTCGGCCGCATCTGGGCCAGGCACAAGGACGTCCCCGTGCAGGACCACGTCCGCGCCATCGTGGGCGCCGTGGACCGCGACTTCGCCGCGCGCTTGCCCGGCGACGTGATGGCCGCGCTCGTGGACGCCTACGCGCGGCCGATCCTCATGGTGCCGCCCGCCGTGGACGACGGCGCCCTGAAGGCGCTCCACACGCTCGAGGCCGCCGGCTACAAGCTCGCCGTCGTGTCGAACACGATGCGCACGCCCGGCTCGACGCTCCGCAAGGTGCTCGAGCGCTACGGCTTGCTCCGCTCCTTCGCCCACGCCGCGTTTTCCGACGAGACGGGCGTGCGCAAGCCCGACCCCGCGATCTTCCTCGGCGCCCTGCGCGCGCTGGGCGCCGAGCCCGCCGGGGCCATCCACGTCGGCGACGACGCCGTGCTGGACGTCGAGGGCGGGCGCGCGGCGGGCATGCGGGTCGTCCAGGTGACCAGCGCCTCGCTCAAATCGCTCGGCGCGCGGCGTCCCGATGCTGTCATTTCGAGCCTCGCCGCGCTCCCCGACGCGATCGCCCGCCTCGATCCCGTTTAGCCGTTGTCGAATTCGGGTGCTCAGGGGAAAATTTTTCCCAGGCCGCCGAGTGAAATGCTTGACGACGTGGCATGCGTATGAGTACGAATGGGTTCCGATGAGTGCTAGAGCGGCACCGGAGCGGACCCTCCTATTGGCCGATCTCCGGAAAACCACGATCCTCGTCGTCGAAGACGATCCCGACACGCTCGAGCTCCTCCGCTCGATCTTCAGCGCCTGCGGCGCCCGGGTGCTGCTGGCGTCCACCGTCCAGCACGCGCGCGGCTACCTCCAGACGCTCCGTCCCGATCTCGTCGTGTCGGACCTGGCGCTGCCGCACGAGGACGGGGTGGCGTTCGTCCGATGGCTGCGCGGGCAGCCCGCGCCTGCCCTCGCCCGCCTGCCCGTGGTGGCCGTCACGGCCTTCTACGAGGAGTACCCGCCGAACCGGGCCCACGACTTCGCCGCGTATTTTCGCAAGCCGATCCCCATCGAGGATTTCTGCCTTACCGTCGAGGCCCTCATCCGTAAAACACGAACGCCGCCGGACGAGCCGACGGCGCGCGTGGGGGAGCGAGAGCCTTAGCGCCGGCGCAGGAAACGCGCGCCGAGCAGGCCGAGGCCGACAGCGAACAGCGCGAGAGGCTCCGACGTGGCGGTCGTGACCGAGCCGGTGCAGGACCCGCTGGGGTCGCACTGGCCCGAGAACGTGCCGCCATCGAACGTGCCACTGACCGCGCCACCGCCCGAGTAGGAGACCTGAGCGTCCTTGTGCCCGCCGCCACCGCTGAAGGCGAAGGCCGGCGAAGCCGCGAGCGCGGAGACGAGACCGACTACTGCGATCATCTTGAAACGCATGGGGGTTCGAACCTCCTTTCTCACGACCCTTCCATTACTCAAGGCACGTGCCGAACCTCTAACCGTTTGGAAAGACTGCAATCGTCGCTGGACGACCTGGCAGAGCCCTGCACCCGGCGTCGGAGACCCTGCACCCCGCTGCAACTCCGACGGGAGCGCGGTGCGCTGGTGCTACCATGACCGGCCATGGACATCGCCGAGCTGCGGGCCAAGATCCGCGACATCAACGACTTCCCGACCGAGGGGATCCTCTTCAAGGACATCACCACCCTCCTCAAGGACGGGCCGGCCTTCCGTGCGGTGGTGGACATGCTGGCCGGCCGCTATGCCCAGGAGCGGGTGGACGTGGTGGTCGGCATCGAGTCGCGCGGCTTCATCTTCGGCGGCGCCCTCGCCCACCAGCTCGGGGCGGGCTTCGTCCCCGTCCGCAAGCTGGGCAAGCTCCCCGGCAAGACGATCGAGGTGGAATACGAGCTCGAGTACGGCCGGGACGCCCTGGCCGTCCACGAGGACGCCATCCGGCCCGGGCAGCGCGTGCTGGCCGTTGACGACCTGCTCGCCACGGGCGGCACCATGGCCGCCACCCTGCGCCTGGTCCAGCAGCTCGGGGGCAAGGTCGTGGGCGTGGCCTTCATGATCGAGCTGGCCTTCCTCAAGGGCCGCGACAAACTGAAGGGCTGGCCACTCCACTCGCTGATCGTGTATGAATAGGGGCATGGCGAAGACCCCCGTGCTCGCCGGCGCGCTCCTGGGCGTCCTCCTCGGCGCCGGCGCCGCCGCCGCGGACGAGGCCAAGACGCCGATCCGGGCCGGCATGTTCTTCGACCTCACGGCGCCGCGGGTCCAGGCCCGCGACACCGCCTATCAGGAGTCGATCCGCGCCGAGGGGCCCGCGCCGGTGCGCCGCGGGTTCGGCGAGGTCCAGGAGGACGGCAGCGTCCGCTACGGTGACGTGACGGTCACCGTCCGCAATCCGTGCCCGCCCGGGCACTGGGACGAGACGAAGCCGCTGCCCGGTCGCCGCTCCAAGTAGAACCCCGAAGCGACAGGAAGGGCTCTCATGGCCATCAAGAACGTCGGTGTGATCGGCTGCGGGCTCATGGGCTCCGGCATCGTGCAGGTGTCGGCGCAGGCCGGATTCAACGTCCTGTTCGTCGAGGCCAACGACGAGCTCGTCAAGCGCGGGCTCGAGCGGCTGCGCGCCACGCTCGAGGGGCTGGTGAGCAAGGGCAAGCTCGAGGCGAAGGCGAAGGACGACGCGCTCGCGCGCATCGCGGGGACGGTCCGGCTCGAGGACCTCAAGGCCTCCGACCTCGTCGTGGAGGCGATGACCGAGAACCAGGCCCTCAAGAACGAGACGTTCGCCAAGCTCGACCGCATCTGCCCGCCGCACGCGGTCCTCGCCTCCAACACGTCGTCGTGCAACGTGACGGCGATGGCCGCCGCCACCAAGCGGCCGGGGCAGGTGGTGGGCGTGCACTTCTTCAACCCCGTGCCGCTCATGAAGCTGGTCGAGGTGGTGCGCACGCTCCTCACGGACGAGGCGACGGTGAAGACGGTGACGGAGTGGGCGCGCGCCGTCGGCAAGACGCCGGTGCAGGCCAAGGACTCCACGGCTTTCATCGTCAACCGGCTCCTCGTGCCGTATCTGCTCGACGCGATCCGCGTTTACGAGGGTGGGCTCGCGTCGCTCGAGGACATCGACACCGCCATGAAGCTCGGCTGCGGCCATCCGATGGGCCCGTTCACGCTGCTCGATCTCGTCGGCCTCGACACCGCGATGTACGTGGCCGAGGTGATGTTCGACGAGTTCCGCGAGGCGCGGTACGCGCCGCCCCCGCTGCTCAAGCGGATGGTGATGGCCGGCCACCTCGGCCGCAAGACCGGGCGAGGCTTCTACACGTACGACGCGAAGTAAGAAGTTCAGCGCGGTCGGCGGCATCGGGCTTGCGCCCTTTCCGCGCGCCATGCGCCGGTGGATCGTCGTCGCGCTCTTCGCCGTCACGGCCGTGGCCGGTCCGACCACCGGCGTCGCCGAGCCCGTGTGGCCGGGGCCGCCGAGCGAGGCGGTCCGCCAGCACATCGACGAGATGATCGGGATCGCGGGGGACGCGCGGCTGACGCCCGCGGCCCGCGACGACGCCACGCGCGACGCGATCGCGCGGACCTTCGACTTCAGCGAGCTGGCGCGGCGCGCGCTCGGCGCGCACTGGGCGCGGCTCACGCCGGCGGAGCGCCGCGACGTGACGGCGGGGCTGCGCGCGATGCTCACCGACGCCTACGTCGCGCGCGTGGGCCGCGCCGTCGGCGTCCGCCTCGACGTCTTCCGGAATCGAGT
Source organism: Candidatus Methylomirabilota bacterium (assembly GCA_036002345.1). Lineage (GTDB taxonomy): Bacteria > Methylomirabilota > Methylomirabilia > Rokubacteriales > CSP1-6 > AR12. The sequence continues at coordinate 11,363 of DASYTM010000211.1, forward strand.
GCACTTCGTCGGCGAGTCGGTCGCGGGCGGCATGGCGAGCGTGACGCTGAGGCTCGGCTACGGAAGCCGGGACCTGCCGCTCTCGGTGGCGCTCGTGCGACACGGTCGCGAGTGGCGGATCTGGGATCTCGCCATGGACGGCGTCCAGCTCACCGACAACATCCGCGCGCAGGTCGCCCGGCTCAGCCGGGGCGCCGACTACGGCGAGGTGCTCGCTCGCCTGCGCGCGCGCTGAGTCCCAGCGCGCGGCGATAGAAGTCCTCGGCGTCGGGATCCCGGCCCGTGGCCGCCTCGAGCCCTCGCATCATGGCACCCTCCGACGGCCCTTCAGCCGGGCGACGGCGACCAGGAGCGAGCCGCCGACGATCATAGGCGGTCCCAGCCACCAGCGCTGGCGCTCGCGCGCCCGCGCGCGGAGGGTCCCGAGCACCATGCGGTCACCCGCCACCAGCTCCTCGCGCCCGAGCGTGAATTGCCGCATCCGCTCGCGCTCCTCGGCGTCCGCGGCCCGCGTGCCCCACGCCACGTCGGCCTGGCGCACGCGCAGCGCCGCGACCTCGCGTGCGCCGCGGGCGATCGCCTCGCGCGCCTCGGCGGCCACGCGCCGCTCGTGGGCGGAGAGGAACGCGTGCTGGACGGACGGCAGCGCGCGCTCCAGCGCGTCGAGCCAGAGGTGATCCGCGCGCGGGACGGCGGTCAGCGCGGCGCCGGCCAGCGCCACGGCGACGCCGGCGGCGGCGAGGGCGGCCCACGCCGCGCGCCGGCCGCCGCGCGCGAGCGCGCGCGCTCCCCGCGCCGCGCCGACCGCCGCCAGGAGCGCGCCGAGCGTGGCCACCACGGTGGCGCCCGTCGGCAGGTCCCAGTGGAACGAGGCGGCGATCCCGGCGACGCTTCCGAGCGTGCCCACGCCCCAGCCGATGAGCAGGCGGCGCCCCGGAGTGGCGGCGAGCGCGGCGCCCGCGACGGCGGGCACGATGAGGTAGGCGAAGACGAGCAGCACGCCGGCCACGCGCACGGAGCTGGTCACGACGAGGCCGAAGACGAGATAGAAGCCGAAGTCCCAGAGGCGCGCGTGACGGAGGGCGCCGCCGAACGAGAGCGCGGCGAGCGGCCGGCGGGCGAGCCAGCACGCGAGCCCGATCGCGGCGTAGAGCGCGGCGAGGCGGCGCACGTCCTCGCCGGTCACGCCGAGCAGGCTGCCCACGAGCAGCGCCTTGACCTGCTCGCCGCCGAGGGGCACGCGCTCGAGCACGAGCACGGTGAGCGCCGCCGCCACCGCGTACACGATCCCGATCACGGCCTCGGCGGGAATCGCGGCGCGCGCGAGCCCGGGACGCTCGCGCAGGGCCGCGAGCAGCGCGGCCCCGCCCGCGGTGAACGCGAGCGCGTACCAGTACGCGCCCACGCCCTGCGGCGGATGCCCGGCGAGCAGGGCCACCGTCGCGCCCAGGGCCGACACCTGGGCGAGGGCGAGATCGACGAAGATCACGCCGCGCGCGAGGACGTGCAGGCCGAGCCAGGCGTGGATTCCGGCCAGGACGAGGGCGGCCGCCAGCGGCCAGCCGATGACCTCGAGCGTCATTTTAGGGACGGGGCACCCTCGGAGGGTTCCCCGTCTCCCCTCCGAGGGCGCGCGCGAGCCGCTCGACGTTGAGCTCGAAGAGCGCCACATAGTCCGTCGCGGCCGGGTCGGCACCCACCGAGGGCGCCAGCGTCGCCACGCGGGCGCCCGTGGCGTCCGCGAGCCGCCGCACGATGGCGGGCGCCGCGCCGGGCTCGGCGACGATCACGCGCACGCCGCTCGCGCGCATGCGCTCGATGAGCCGGCCGAGGTGCGCGGGGGAGGGCGGCACGCCCGGCTTCTCCTCGACGGCGCCCGCGATGGCGAGATCGAAGCGGCGCGCGAAGTAGGGCCACGCGTCGTGCACGACGACCAGCCGCGCGCCCGCGAACGGCGCCAGCCGCTTGCGCCAGCGCGCGAGCCCGTCGTCCAGGCGCGTGAGAAACCGCGCGCGGTTGGCCTCGAAGACGGCGCGCGCCTCCGGCCGCGCGGCCACGAGCGCTTCGAGAATGCGCAGCGTGATCGGCCGCGCGTTCTCGGGGTCGAGCCAGTAGTGCGGGTTGCCGTAGGCGTGCAGGTGGGGACGGGCGTCGGCGGACAAGCGCGGAATGTCGGGAGCGAGAATGGTGACGGCGCGCGAGCAATCCACGTCGCGCGGGGCGGCGCCCGCGGCCGCCACCGCGCGACCGAGCCACGGCTCGTGATCGAGCCCGACGCGCACGAGCAGGGCGGCGGATTTCAGGAGCGCCACCTGGCGCGGCGCGATCTCGCGGGCGTGCGGGTCCTGGCGCGGGTCGGTCAGGCTCTCGACGCGGACCCGGTCGCCGCCCACGGCGGCGACCAGGTCACGCAGATCGGTGGTGGTGGCGGCGACGGGCAGCGCCGCCGCCACCAGCAGCGCGAGCAGCACTACTTCTTGACGAAGATGTTCTTCGGGATCATGCAGTGGACGCCCTTGCGGATGTCCACCACCTGGGTGACACGGCAGTCGCCGACCATGGAGGTGAGCGCGTAGGCCTCGTCGCGGCTCACGGGAACCATCTTCTGCGCGGCGAGCATGCTCACGGCCTCGCGGGTGGCGATCTTCATCGCCTCGTTCAGGTCCTCGTCGAAGCCCATGGCGATCCAGTGCGTCGATGTCTCGGCGCGCGGCCACTCGAGCTTCATGTCCTTGCGCACGATGGGCTGGAGCACGATCTCGCGGTAGGCGCACTCCAGCGCCGTCAGGTTGACCTCGCCGTTGCCCTGGCGGCAGTGCGAGTCGCCCGTCCAGAGCAGCGCGCCCTTCACGAACACGGGCAGGAAGAGCGTGGAGCCGGCCTGCAATTCGTTGAGGTCCATGTTCGAGCCGTTCTTCCACGGCCGCAGCGTGCTCGTGCGCCCCTTGGCGTCCTTGATGGGCGGGCCCGCTTTCTCCTTCGGCTCGTTGGGATCGGGGGCGAGGCCGATCGTGCCCGGAAACGGCTGCAGATCGATCACGATGCCGGGCTTGAACTCCGCCTGCTTCTTCTCCCAGTCGAGGTAGTAGTAACGGATGAAGCCCTGGGGGAACTCCGGAGCGAGCTGGCCCACGGTGGGGAACTGGGAGCCGGGCAGGTGGAAGTTCGTCGCGAAGGCCTTGGGGATGATCTTGAGGATGCGGATCTCGAGCACGTCGCCGGGCTCGGCGCCGTTGACGTAGACGGGTCCGGTGACGGAGTGCGGGCCGCCGCCGGGATTGGCCAGACGCAGCTTGACGATGTCGTCCATCGTCGTCCCCGGCTGGACGGCGTTGTGCGAGTGCATCATCGTCTCGATGGCCACCGTGTCGCCCGAGTTGATCGTGAGCTTGGGCTTCTCGGCGGGGTCGAGCCAGCCCCACTGGGTGGTCTCGAGCGTGGCGGGGAGCACGTAGTACTTGCCGCCCGTGCCGGACACGGAGACGGCGCGGTCGCGCTTGGCCTCGTCCATCGGCGTGAGCGTGTACGGCTGCTGCGCGACGGCGTAGAGCGCGGCGGCGAGCATGATCACGACGACGGTGAGCGCCGCCGCGAAGCCCTTCTTCGTTCTGAGCTGCGGCATCGTGAGCCCTCCTTGCGAGAGAAACGTCCCGGGACGGCGGTGTCGGGTCGGCGTCGGCGTCGGCGTCGACGGCGGCGCCATGATGGGCCACGGTTTGAACGACCGTCAAGAGGGGCGATAATCGCGGTATGCGCGACGAATTCTGGCTCGGCGAGGACGAGCGGCAGACGCGCCACCTCGCGCGCACGCTGGCCCGCGAGCGCATCGCGCCGCTCGCGGCCCAGGTGGACGAGACGGAGTCGTACCCCGCCGAGCAGCTGCGCCTGCTCGGCGACCAGGGACTCATGGGCCTCTACGTACCCGAGCGGTACGGGGGGGCGGGGCTGGGCGCGCTCGCGTTCTGCCTCGCCGTCGAGGAGATCGCGTGGGCGTGCGGGTCCACCGGCGTCATCTACCTCGTGCAGTACGCGGCCGGCTATCCGATCGTCTCGCACGGCACCGAGGACCAGAAGCGCCGCTACCTGCCGCGGCTCGCCTCCGGCGAGATCACCTGCGCCCTGTCCATCTCGGAGCCGGGCGCGGGCTCGGACGCGGCCAGCATGACCACCACGGCCGTGCGCAGGGGCGACCGCTACGTGCTCAACGGGACGAAGATGTGGGTGACCAACGGCTCGCACGCG
>DASYTM010000212.1:0-8021 GCA_036002345.1 Candidatus Methylomirabilota bacterium
GCCTCCGTCGAGCCGACGACCTCCACCAGCTCGAGCCCGAAGCGCTCGGCCCAGCCGTCGAAGATCGCCGGTGGCAGGGCCTCGCCGGAGGAGACGCAGAAGCGCAGCGACGAGACGTCCCAGCGTCGCTCGGCGTCCTCCACCGCCAGCATCCGGGCATAGAGCGTGGGCACCGTGAAGAACACGCTCGGGCGCTCGGCGGCGATGACGTCGAAGGCGCGCTCGGCGTCGATCCGCTCCGGCACGAGCACGGAGGCGCCGCCCACGCGGGCCGGGAAGTAGAGGCTGTTGCCGAGGCCGAAGGCGAAGAACATCTTCGAGGCCGAGAAGACGAGGTCGTCGGCCGCCAGGCCGAAGACGCCCACGCCGACCAGGTCGGCGGCGGCCAGAAAGTCCTGGTGCGAGTGCACGGCGGCCTTGGGCGCGCCCGTGGAGCCGGAGGTGTAGCCCCAGTAGCAGACGTCCTCGGCGAACGTGGCCGCGGGCTCGCACCCGGGCTTGGCCGCGGCCAGGAGCTCGTCGAAATCGTGCGTGTTCGGCAGCCCCGCGCCGCCCACCACGACCACCGCCCGCAGCCACGGGCAGCGGTGGCGGACAGCCAGCACGCGCCCCGCCACCGCGGCCTCGACGACCGCGACGCGGGCGCGGCTGTCGTTGAGGAGGAACTCGTACTCCTGCGGCGTCATCAGGGTATTGACGGGCACCGCCACTGCTCCGAGCTTGGCCGCGCCCCAGAACGCCGCGGCGAAGGCCGGCGTGTCGTCGAGGACCAGCAGCACGCGCTGCTCGATCTCCACGCCCAGCGCGGCCAGCGCGTTGGCGCAGCGGTCCACGGAGGCGGCAACCTCGGCGTAGGTGATCGTGCGCCCGCCGCAGCGGAAGGCGGGGCGGGCGCCGCGGCCCTCCGCCACGTGACGATCGACGAAGAACGACGCGACGTTGAAGTGCTCGGGGAGCCGTGCCACCGGCCGAAATTCTACAGGAAGCCTGCAGCAAATCCGCAACGCGGTGCGCGTTCGCGCGGGCCGTCGCTGGCACGCGGCGTGCGTGCCGCATCGTACTTCTACGATGACGTCCGCCGTGCGCCTCGCCGTGCTGCTGGCGGGACTGCTCCTCCTGCCCCCGCGCTCGCCCTGTCCATCGCCTTCAATAGCCCGTCCGAGGGGGCGACGCTGACCGGGACGGCCATGGTGGCGGTGGCGGTGAGCGGCGCCTCCGGCAACCGGACGATCGAAGTGACCGTCGACGGCGCCTTCCTGGGGCGCGCGTTCGCGGCAGGTGACGATCAGCGTGCGCGATTCCGCCGGCAACACCGGCGCCGCCGTGCGCACGGTGAACGTCGCCAACTGAGGGGCGCCCGCGGAAACGCTTTTCGTTTATCGCGTGCGCACCGTATCTAACTCTCCACTCTTGACAGCATTTTGAGTGCGCGGTCGCGGCTCGTAGCCCATCAACCTCTACGTTCGCTTCAGTGTGGAACATGAGGGCGCAGGCGCGCGATGGAGGCCGCATCCGGGGGCCGTGCGGGAACGCGTCCGGGTCGCCCGCGCTCTTGGTCGGCTGCCGTTGCTGGCGGCGGCGCTGGCCCGGGGTGAGCTCTCGTACTCCAAGGTCCGCGCCCTGACCCGGGTGGCGACGCCGGAGACCGAAGCGCGGCTGCTGAACGTCGGCCGGAACGGGACGGCCGAGCATGTCGAGTGGATCGTCCGGGCCTGGCGGTGTGTCGATCGCAAGGCCGAAGCGCGCGACGATCTTCGACGCCACCGGAGCCGGGGACTCTCCCTCTATGAGGACGAGGCTGGGATGGTGGTCGTCCACGCGCGACTGGAGCGGGAGGTCGGGGCCGTGCTGAAGAAGGCCCTGGCCGCGGCCTGCGAGTCCCTCTATCCGGCGGGGCAGCCCCGAAACGTTTCAGCGGAAACGCTCGACCCCGAGACGGGCCACGTCGTCGGCGAGGACCCGCCGACGTGGCCTCAGCAGCAGGCCGACGCGCTGGCGCTGCTCGCCGAGACGGCGCTGCACCATGGCCTGGAGCCGGGGACGCCGGGCGAGCGCTACCAGGTCGTCGTGCACGTGGACGCCCCAGTCCTGGCGGAGCCCGACGCCCCGGGCCAGTCCCTCTTGGAAGACGGCGGCCACGTTTCCTCGGAAACGTCCCGGCGGCTCGCCTGCGATGCGACCCGTGTGGGTAATGCGCCACGACGCCGATGGCCAAGTCATCGAAGTCGGCGCCCGGACGCGCACGATTCCGCCCGCCCTGCGCCGGGCGCTTCATCACCGCGACCCGGGGTGTCGCTTCCCCGGCTGCGGACTGCCGTTCGGGCAGGGCCATCACATCAAACACTGGGCGAACGGCGGGCCGACAACCCTGACGAACCTCGCCCGCCTCTGTCGGCGCCACCATCGCGCGGTGCACGAAGAAGGCTTTCAGGTCGAGCGCCTGTCGAGCGGCGCGCTGAAGTTCACGCGGCCAGACGGCCGGGTCCTGCCGGACGTCCCGCCGCCGCCGACCGTGCTTGACGATCCCGTGATGGCGACCAAAACCGACAACGACGCGCGCGGCCTCCACATCGACGCGCAAACCTCGCGAGCGGGCTGGGAGGGTGAGCGCCTCGACCTCGGCTGGGCGATCGGCGTTCTGCATCCGCGAGCCACGGGAGAGCGGGATCGCTGAAGCGCCAACGCCACGCCACGCGGTACGCTGCCCTCGTGTGGACCGTCGGTCACTCCACCCATGCCCTCGAGGACTTCGTCGCGCTCGTCCGCGCCCACGGCGTCACGCACGTCGCCGACGTCCGCAAGCTCCCGCGCTCGCGCCGCCATCCCCAGTTCAACATCGACACGCTGCCTGAGACGCTGGGCGCGGCCGGGCTCGGCTACACGCACTTCGCGGGGCTCGGCGGCCTCCGCCACGAGCAGCCCGACTCGATCAACCGCGCGCTGAAGAACCCCTCGTTCCGCGCCTACGCGGACTACATGCAGACACCCATGTTCGCAGCCGAGCTCGACCGGCTGGTGGCGCTGGAGCGCCGCGATCGCGTGGCGATCATGTGCGCGGAGGCCGTGTGGTGGCGCTGCCACCGCTCGTTCATCGCCGATGCCCTCGTCGCGCGCGGCGAGGAGGTGCGCCACATCCTCACGCCCGGGCGCGCGGAGCCCCACACCCTGCGCGACTTCGCGCGCGTGGTGGACGGGCGGGTCACCTACCCCGGCGAGCCGGAGTTGTTCTAGAGGAGGCTGCCGCCGCCGAGGTGCTCGGCGGCCCAGCGCTCGAACGTGTAGAGCGACCACAGCGCGCGGGCGTGGTCGCGGCGGCCGGCCAGGTGCTCGGCCACGAGCCGGCGCACGGCGCGCGGATCGAAGAGGCCCTCGGCGGCGAGGCGGTCGGGGGCGAGCGTGTCGTCGAGCGTGCCGGCGAGCGGACGGCGGAACCAGTCGCCGAACGGCACGCCGAAGCCCTGCTTGCCGCGCTCGAGAATCTCCGGCGGCAGGCGGTCGGCGAGCGCGGACTTGAGCAGGCGCTTGAGCCGCGTGAGGCCTTCCAGGCGGAGCCCCGCGGGAATCCGGCTGACGAACTCCACGAAGGTGTGATCGAGGAACGGCGCGCGCAGCTCGAGACCGACGGCCATGCTCGCGCGGTCGGCGTTGGCGAGGTTCTGGCCCGCCATGTAGAGCTTGCAGTAGCGATGGATCAGCCGCGCGGCGGGATCGTCGCTGGCGCAGCCGGCGAGCGCGGCGTCGATGTCGCCGTACGGGTCGAAGCCCACCAGCGCGGCGCGCGCGCGCGGCGAGAGCAGTGCCGCCAGCCGCGCGGGCGGCAGCCCGCCGAGCAGGGCCTGGTTGCGCGCGTCGGGCGCGTAGGCGAGCGCGCCCAGAAAGACGCGCAGCGGCTCGGGCGCCAGCGTCATGTCGCCCAGCCGCGCCAGCCCGCGCCGCGCGACCTCCGGCAGCCGCCCGAAGCCGCGATGCCACCAGTCGGCGGCCATGGCCGGATAGCCGCCGAAGAGCTCGTCGCCGCCGTCCCCGGTGAGGGCCACGGTCACGTTCATGCGCGCGAAGCGCGACAGGAGATGGAGCGGCACGAAGCTCATGTCCGCGATCGGCTCGTCGAGCAGCGCGCCGAGGCGGTCCAGCACGGGGCCGACGTCGGCGGCCGACACCAGCAGCTCCTCGTGCACGGTGCCCAGGCGCTCGGCGGCGAGCCGCGCGAAGCCGCGCTCGTCGTGGGCGCGCTCCGCGTAGCCGACCGAGAAGGTGCGCAGTCCCGGCTTCTGCCGCGCCGCGCTCGCCGCCACGGCGGTGGAGTCGATGCCGCCGGACAGGAAGCAGCCCAGCGGCACGTCGCTCACGAGGCGCAGGGCCACGGCCTCGTCGAGCCGTCTCACGATCTCGCGCCGCCACGTCGTCTCGTCACCCTCGTCGGGCCGCGAGGGCAGCTCCCAGTACCGCTCCACGCGCACCTTGCCGTCACCCGCGGTGAGCGCGTGGCCGGGGGGCAGCTTGCTCACGCCGCGCACGATCGTGTGCGGATCGGGCACGAAGTCGTAGGCGAGATACCGGGCGAGCCCCTCGGGATCCAGCGCGCGCGAAATCTGCGGATGGGCCAGCACCGCGCGCAGCTCGGAGCCGAAGACGAACCAGCCGTCGGCCTTCGCGTAGTAGAGGGGCTTCTCCCCCATGCGATCGCGCGCGAGGAACACCGCCTCGCGGCGGCGGTCCCACACCGCGAAAGCGAACATCCCGTTCAGGTGATCGGGACAGTGCTCGCCGAACTCCTCCCACGCGTGGACGATCACCTCGGTGTCCGACGCGGTCCGGAACCGGTGGCCCGCGCGCTCGAGGCTCGCCCGGAGCCCGGCGAAGCCGTAGACCTCGCCGTTGAGCACGACGTGCACGGCGCCGTCCTCGTTGGCGATGGGCTGGTCACCCGTGACGAGGTCGATCACGCGCAGCCGCGCGATGCCGAGGGCGGCGGGGCCCTCGACGTGGAAGCCGAAGGTGTCGGGGCCGCGGTGGGCGAGCGTGCCGACCATGCGCTCGAGGATGGCGCGCTCGGCCCGCACGCCGGGAGGCGCGACGAAGCCGGCGATCCCGCACACGGCTCAGCCCCGCTCGGGCGCCGGCGCGGGCACCCAGCCGCGATAGGCCGCGAGCAGGATGAACCCGACGCCGATCCAGGTGGCCTCGCGGATCCGGCGCACGAGGCTGAAGGACATGCCCACCGTCCCGCCGAAGCCGAGCGCGGTGAAGATGGCCACGTGGCCGCCCTCCAGGGCGCCGATGCTGGCCGGCACCATGAACGTCGCGAAGCGCACCGCGGTGCTGAAGGCCTCGACGAGGAGGGCCGCGCCGAGGCTGATGTCGATGCCGAGAAGATGGAGGACGACCCACACCTCCAGCCCGCTCGCCAGCCAGCCGAGGAAGTGGAAGAACGTGGACAGGGCCAGGCGCCGGGGCTCGCGGCGGTAGAACTCGGCGAGCGAGTCGTCGAGGCGGCCGAGCCCGCCCGCGAGCTTGTCCAGGAACGCGAGGCGGCCGAGCGCGCGGCCGCCGCGGCCGAGCACCCCGGTGACCTGGACGGCCACGAAGCCCGCCACCGCGAGGATCTCGGCCACGAGCAGCCAGAGCATCGCGGTGAGCAGCGGCGAGTCGTGGGGCAGGAGCGCCCACGCGGCGGGCAGGCCGACGACCAGGAGCAGGCCCTGGGCGATCGTGATCGTGGTCTTGGCCACGATGACCGACGACAGCCCCTCGTCGAGCGGCACGTGGTGGCGAATCAGCCAGGCCTTGACCGCCTCCCCGCCGACCGACGCGGTGGGCGTCGTCAGGTTGAACGCCTCGCCGGCCATCCTGGCCGAGAACAGGGCGCCGAACGGCACGCGGTCGTGCCGGAACGCGAAGCGCCAGCCCAGGGTGTCGAGGACATTCACTACCGAGAACGGGAACAGGATGACGACCAGAAGACGCCAGGAAAGCTGCCGGATGGAGGCCAGGATCGCCTCGGGGTCGTTGCTCCATACGAGGATGGCGAGCAGGATTCCGCCCGAGACCAGCATCAGGATTCGGGCGGTCCGCCACTTTCCAGCCATGACCGACCGTCAGCGGCTGCACGATCCCTGCCAGAGGCTCGGCGGCTACAGGTCGGCCACGTCCTCCACGCGGCCGGAGGCGAGGCTCCGGGCCACGGCGTCGGTGAACTCCATGTAGCGGACGCCGTCCTCGAACGTGGTGTGGGAAATTTTCTCCCGTCCGCGGACCGCGTTCACGAACTCCTCCTCCACCCGCCAGCCGATGCGCCGCTCGGCGGGGATCGGAATCTCGCGCAGCTCCTTGTCGCCGCGGCGCGCGCCCGACAGGCGCTTGGCGTCGGCCTCCAGGCGGAGGGTGCCGTCGCTGCCGTAGATCCAGAGCTCGTTGGCGGGACCGAGCGCGGTCACCGCGCTGAAGCGCAGATGGGCAACGGCGCCGCCGCCGAGCGTGGCGAGGATGTCCACGTGATCGGGGACCTTCACCTCCCGCGGCGCGCCCGTCTCGTCGCGGCGGCGCGGCACGGCGATCTTGGCCATCGCGCTCACGCGCCGGGCGGGGCCGAGCCAGCGCGCCATGGCCTCGTACCAGATCCCCATGTTGAGGATGTTGTGGCCGCTGCGCTCGACGTCCTGGCGCCAGTGCAACGGCGCCTCCTTGTCCACGAATGACGGCTGCCGGGTCGCCTGCAGCTCCACGGCGAGGACCTCGCCCACGTAGCCCTCGGCGAGCAGGGACTTCAGCGTGCCGTCCACCTCGAGCGTCGGCGGCGAGGGCACGAGCTGGGCGACGAGCGACGGCGCCTTCCGCGAGGCCTCCAGCATGCGCCGCCCCTCGGCGGCATTCATGGCCATGCGCGCCTCGCAGAGCACGTGCTTGCCCGCGGCGAGGGCCGCGATGGTCATCTCGGCGTGGGTGTACGGCCAGGTGCCGATGCACACCGCGTCCACGTCGGGCGCCTTCAGCACCGCGCGCCAGTCGGCCTCGACGCGGCCGATGCCGAACTGCTTGGCGACCTTCTCGCCGGACTCGCGCGAGCGGTTGGCCACGGCGACGAACTCGACGCCGGCCTGTTTCTGAAAGCCGGGAATGTGCCGCTCGCGGGTGTTCTTGCCGGCGCCGATGAAGCCCAGACGGATCGTCTTGTCGGCCATGTGAGGCCCTCCTGACGCTACGGCGCGACATGGTACCATCCGCCGCGACCTTCGATGGGAGGGTGCATGGAACGCGCCGCGCTGAACCGGGCGATCGAGGAGTTCTGGACGGAGCGCGCTCGCGGCGTCTACTTTCCGCCGGCCTGGCAGGATCGTCTGGACCTCGATGCGGCGTATCGCGTCCAGCTCGCGCTCGTCGGCCGGCGGTGCACGGGCAGCGTCTCGCAGGTCGGCTGGAAGGTGGGGCTCACCGCCAAGCCGATTCAGGAGCAGTTCCGCGTGCACGAGCCGGTCTTCGGCTGCCTGCTGAGCGAGGGCCGCATCGGCAGCGGTCACACCTTCCGCCACGCCGACCTCATCGCGCCGGGCTTCGAGAACGAGGTCTGCGTCGTGCTCGGGCGCGACCTCGGGGGGGCCAAGCTCGGCATCGATGACGTGGCGCGGGCCGTGGACCGGTGTCACCCGGCGCTGGAGATCATCGAGACCCGCGGCGACTTCACCCGCCAGCTCGCGCTCGCGCTGGCCGACAACGCGCAGCAGAAGTGCTTCGTGCTCGGGCCGCCCGTGTCGCTCGCGGCGGACCTCGACCTGTCGGCCATCGGCGTGCGGGTCGTCGTCAACGGCGCCGAGGTCGGCCGCGGCCAGGGCGAGGCCGTGCTCGGCCATCCCCTGCGCGCCGTCGCCTGGCTGGCCGGTAAGCTCGCGCCCTACGGCCGCGGGCTCAAGGCCGGCGACCACGTCATGACCGGCTCGTTCACGCGCCAGTTCCCGATCGCGCCCGGTGACAGGATCCGCGCGGAGTTCGAGCGGGTCGGCGTGGTCGAGGCGGCGTTCGCCTGA
>DASYTM010000213.1:0-5226 GCA_036002345.1 Candidatus Methylomirabilota bacterium
GACCGGCTCGCGCAGCTCTACAAGGACGCGGCGGAGCTCTACGGCATCTCGTACGACCGCTTCATCCGCACGACGGACGCCGACCACGTGGAGGGCGTCCAGTGGTTCGTCCGCCAGTGGATCAAGAACGGCGACATCTACGAGTCGACATACGAGGGCCTCTACTGCGTGTCATGCGAGGCGTTCTACGAGGAGACGGATCTCGTGAACGGCCGCTGCCCGATCCATAGCGACCGGAACACGATCGAGCGGCTCGAGGAGAAGAACTATTTCTTCCGTCTCTCGAAGTACCAGAAGGCCCTCGAGGATCTCTACCGCGACCATCCCGAGTTCTGCGAGCCGGACTTCCGCCGTAACGAGGTGCTCGGCTGGATCGGGCGCGGCCTCAAGGACATCAGCGTCTCGCGGCGCGGACTGTCGTGGGGGATCCCGTGGCCCGATGACCCACAGCAGACCGTCTACGTGTGGTTCGACGCGCTCATCAACTACGTCTCCGCGCTGGGCGGGCCCGGCGATGCGCGCTACGAGGCGTTCTGGCCGCACGTCCAGCACCTGATCGGCAAGGACATCCTGAAGCCGCACGCGGTGTACTGGCCGTGCATGCTCAAGGCGGCCGGCCTGCCGCTCTTTCAGCACCTGAACGTCCACGGCTACTGGCGCATCGGCGGCGGGAAGATGTCGAAGGCGGTCGGCAACGTGGTGGAGGCCCTGGCCCTCACCGACAAGTACGGCAACGACGCGTTCCGGTACTTCGTCATGCGCGAGATGGCCTTCGGCCTCGACGCCGACTTCTCCGAGGAGGCGCTGGTGGCGCGGCTCAACGCCGACCTCGCCAACGACCTCGGCAACCTCGCCTCCCGCGCCTCCACGCTCGTCGTGAACTTCGCGGGCGGCGTGGTGCCGGCGCCCGGCGCCGCCGCGCCCGAGGAGCAGGCCGTGGCCGCCGCGTTCAAGCGCGCCGTGGACGACGCGGGCGCGGCCATGGACGAGTTCGCGTTCCACCGGGCGCTGGCGGCGATCTGGGAGTTCGTGGCCGTGGTCAACCGCTACGTCGACGCGAGCGCGCCGTGGGAGCTGAAGAAGGATCCCGCGAAGAGCGCCCGGCTCGACGCCGTCCTCTACACGCTCGCGGAGTCGCTCCGCGGCCTCGGCATCGTGCTCGCCCCCTTCCTGCCCGACGCGGCGGCGAAGATCCGCGCCGGCCTCGGCCAGGCCGGCGAGCCGACGCTCGCGGACGCCGTGTGGGGACGCCTGGCGCCGGGCACGCGCGTGGCGAAGATCGCCGGGCTGTTTCCGCGCGTGGAGGACAAGAAGCCCGCGGCCGCCGCCCCCGCGGCCGGCGACGGCGCGGCGCGGATCAGCATCGACGAGTTCCAGAAGGTCGACCTGCGCGTGGCGCAGGTGCTGGCCGCGGAGGCCGTGCCGAAGTCGAAGAAGCTCCTCAAGCTGCGCGTCTCGCTCGGCGCGGAGGAGCGGACGATCCTCGCCGGCATCGCCGAGCACTACGCGCCGGCGGATCTCGTGGGCAAGAAGGTCGTGGTGGTGGCGAATCTGCAGCCGGCCAAGCTGATGGGCATCGAGTCGCAGGGGATGGTGCTGGCCGGCGAGGGCGGGCAGGGGTTCGGCGTCGTGATGCCGGACCGCGACCTGCCCCCGGGCTCGAAGGTGAAATGACGCCCGCCATCACCGACGACTACATCCAATCGATCCTCGAGGTGGCGAAACGCGACACCTCCATCGCCCGCGTGCTGCGCGAGATCTGCGCGCTCGAGGGCGGGGTGCGCGGCAGCGCGCTGGACCTCGTGGGCGCGCACCTGCGCGCGACGTCGGCGGCGGCCGACGTGCTCGAGTGCGTGCAGGCCCTGCGCCGCGACGAGGTCGCGCGCGCCATCATCGACCGCCTCGGACCGCCCGGGTGATCGTCGCGTTCGCCCGGCGCTGGGGCATCTCCCTCGCGTCCTTCGTCGGTGGCCTCCTGACGCTCTTCGTGTTCCGGCGCGGTCTCCCCAACGTCGCGCTGATCGTGGGCTACCTGCTCCTGATGTGGATCCTGGTGGCCGTCCTCGTGCAGGCGCGCGACACGCTCGGGGCCTCCGAGCGCCGCACGCACCGGCTCGTGCTCACCGCGACGGAGTACTTCGTGCAGACGCTCTATCACGGCGTGCTCTTGTTCCTGCTGCCGGCCTACTGGGCGTCGACCACGCTCACGTCCGTCAACGCGGTGTTCTTCGCGGCCCTCGTGGTCCTCACGCTGCTCGCCACGTTCGATCCCTGGTACCAGGCCGTGGTGCATCCTCGGCCGTGGGCGGGCTACGTGTTCTTCCTGGTCTCCCTCTTCGGCGCGCTCAACCTGGCCCTGCCGCTCGTCGGCCTGCCGCCGGAGCTCGCGCTGGCGATCGCCGCGTGGGTGGCGGTGGTGGCGCTGACGCCCGCGGTGTGTCGCGCGCGTGCCTGGCCGTGGTCGCGCGGGCTCGCGGTCACGGCGGTGGTCGGGCTCCTCGCCACGAGCGCCGCCCTCGTCGGGCGCGCGGCCATCCCGCCCGCGCCGCTCTTCCTGGCCGACTCGCGGCTGGCCTGGAACGTCGGCACCGTGGACTCGCTCGAGCCGCGCTCGCCGATTGCCGCCGCGGCCTTGCACCAGAACGGCCTCGTCGCGCACACGGCGATCTACGCGCCGGCGGGGCTCAAGCAGCCCGTCGACCACGTGTGGCGGCGCGAGGGCCGGATCATCAACGTCATCCGGCTCACGCCGGTCGAGGGCGGCCGCCGCGAGGGCTACCGCACGTTCTCGCGCAAGGTGAGCTTCCCGGCGGATCCGAAGGGACGCTGGACGGTGGACGTGACGACCGCCTCCGGGCAGCTCATCGGCCGCCTGCGGTTCGTCGTGTCGTGAGACACGCCCGAGATGATGTCGTGAGACACGCCCGAGATGATGTCGTGAGGCACGCCTGAGATGATGTCGTGAGACACGCCAGGATGAGCGCGTGATGCCCGAGCTCTTCGACACGCACGCGCACCTGCACTTCCCCGACTTCGACGCCGACCGCGCCGAGATGATGGCGCGCGCGCGGGCGGCCGGCGTGACCCGCATGCTCACCATCGGCACCGAGGTGCCGACCTCCCACGCGGCCATCGCGCTGGCGGAGTCGGAGCCCCACGTGTGGGCGGCCGTCGGCGTGCACCCGCACGACGCGGCGGAGGCCGACGAGGCCTCGCTGGGCGAGATCGAGCGCCTCGCGGGCCGCCCGCGGGTGGTCGCGGTCGGCGAGATCGGCCTCGACTTCTTCCGCGATCTCTCGCCGCGCGACACGCAGGCGCGCGTCTTCCGCCACCTGATCGGCGTGGCCCGGCGCGCGCGCAAGCCCGTGCTCGTGCACTGCCGCGACGCGCACGCCGAGGTGCTGGCGATCCTCGCCGAGGAGCACGCGAGCGAGGTGGGCGGGATCATGCACTGCTTCTCGGGCGACGTGGAGGTCGCGCGGCGCTGCCTCGACCTCGGCCTGCTCGTCTCGCTGGCGGGGCCCGTGACCTACCCGAACGCCCGCGCGCTGCCCGAGGTGGCGCGCTTCGTGCCCGCCGACCGGCTCGTGATCGAGACCGACTGTCCGTTCCTGCCACCGCAGGGCTACCGCGGCAAGCGCAACGAGCCCGCCTATCTCGCGCTGACGGCGGCGCGGGTGGCCGAGCTGCGCAGCGAGCCGCTGGACGACTTCGCGCGGCGCGCCTCCGACAACGCGCGGCGGCTGTTCGGGATCGGCTGATGTCGCTGCGCGACGTCGGCTTCTTCGTGCGCGGCCGGCTCAATCGCGTCGTGGGCCGCGTCCTGCGCGGCCCGGCCCCCGCGCACCTGGACACGCCGGCGCCGCTCAACGAGGTGCTGGGCGGCCCGCGCACGCCGCTGGCCCTCGCGCGCCTGCTCGCCGCGCGCGACAACGCCGCGCGCGAAGCGGCGGTGGCCACCTGGCTCGGCTCGCGCGGGATCCCGTTCACGCGGCACCGCTTCGCCACGTTCGAGGGCCGCGGGGTCAACTACGCCGTGGACGTCGGCGGCGGCGACCGCACGCTCCTGCTCGCCGCGCACCACGACGCCGTGCCGGGGAGCCCCGGCGCCAACGACAACGCGGCGTCTGTCGCGATCTTGCTGGCGCTCATCGAGCGGCTGTCCGCGGCGCCGCCGTCGCGGGTGCGCGTCCGGCTGCTCTTTCCGGCCTGCGAGGAGGTCGGCTATCTCGGCGCGCGCGCCTACGTCCGTGAGATCGGCGTCGACGGTGTCGTCGGCATGCTGAGCCTCGAGCTGTGCGGCGTGGGCGACACGCCGGCGATCTGGGACGCCGCCGCCGACAGCCGCTTCCTCATGACCGTGCGCGGCGCGCTCGAAGGCCTCGGGCGGCGCGACGAGGAGACCTACCGCGTGGTCGGCAAGATCCCCGTCTTCGGCAGCGACCATCGCGCGTTCGCCGCCGCCGGCGTTCCCGCCTACGGCCTCACCATGATCCCCGCCGCCGAGGCGGACGCGCTGCGCGACTTCGTCATGCGCCCGATGCTGAGCACGCTGCGCGCGGTGAAGCGCCGCCCGCCGCCCTTCGACACCTACCACACGCCGCGCGACGGGCTCGCGACGCTGGACGCGCGCGCGCTCGACACGGTGGTGCAGGTGCTGGAAGCCGTGGCCGAAGACGCCTGAGGCCTACCAGAGGACGACGGTCGTCGACAGCGCCAGGAGCACGCCCATCGCGATGTTGAAGGCTCTGAGTCGCCGCTCGCTCTGAAGATGCCGCTGCACGGCCGCGCCGAACGCCAGCCACGGAAAACAGCTCGGCAGGGCGGCGAAAAAGAACAGTCCGCCGAGCCACAGCGACTGCACGCCCGCGCTGCCCGCGTGCGCGCTGAGAAAGGTGGCGCCGGCGCTCGCGCTGACCAGCCACGATTTCGGGTTCACCCACTGAAACAAGGCCGCGCCCACGAACCCGACGGGCCGGCCCTGCGGCTCCGTCGCGAGGCGGCGTGACGTCGCGATCTTCCACGAGAGCCAGAGCAGCATGGCGGCGCCGGCCCAGTTCAGGACCTTCAAGGCCAGCGGCTTGTCGAGCACCACGCTGCCGAGCCCGAAGGGTACGATGACCAGCATGAGCCCCATGCCGCCCGCCACGCCGAAGAGGCAGGGCAGGCCCTTCACGACGCCGCCGTTCGCGCCGGCGGCGACGAGCATGATGTTGCTCGGCCCGG
>DASYTM010000214.1:0-4861 GCA_036002345.1 Candidatus Methylomirabilota bacterium
CGTGGGGGCTCATGCTCGCCGACGGCAAGAAGGGCCTGATGGCGGGCTACTGGTGGCTCACCGTGCTGCCCGGCGTCTGCATCATGCTGATGGTCCTCTCCGCCAACCTCCTGGGCGACTGGCTTCGCGTGAAGCTGGATCCGCAGCTGCGCCAGCTGTGATGGCATTGCCGTTCGAGACGAGCCTATAGTGGGCGGTCCGCTCCTCGAGGTGCAAGGGCTCTCCACCCATTACGTGAGCGCGCGCGGCACGCGCGTCACGCGGGCGGTGGAGGACGTGTCGTTCACGCTGAACGACGGCGAGACGCTCGGCATCGTGGGCGAGTCGGGCTCGGGCAAGTCCACGCTCGCGCTCTCGCTCCTGCGCCTGCTCCCGCCCGCCGCCCGCAACGTGGCGGGCGCCGTGCGCTTCGAGGGCGAGGACTTGATGACCAAGTCCAACACCGAGATGCGCCGGATCCGCGGCAAGCGCATCGCCATGATCCTGCAGGACCCGATGGCGTCGCTGAACCCGCTCTTCACGGTGGGCGACCAGGTCGCCGAGCCGCTGCGCGTCCACGAGGGCGCGAGCCGCAAGAACGCCTGGGCGAAGGCGCGCGAGCTGCTGGGCTCCGTGCGCATCTCGGCGCCGAACATGCGCGTGCGCAACTATCCGCACGAGCTGTCGGGCGGCATGCGGCAGCGCATCGTCGGCGCCATCGCGATCTCGTGCGGCCCGCGGCTGCTCATCGCCGACGAGCCGACCACGAGCCTGGACGTGACGATCCAGGCCCAGTACCTGTCCCTCCTGCGCGAGATCCAGCGCGCCCAGGGCCTGGCCATGATCTTCATCACCCACAACCTCGGCATCGTGGCGCGCATGTGCGACCAGGTGGCCGTCATGTACGCCGGCCGCATCGTCGAGTCGGGGCCGGTGCGGACGATCTTCGGCCGGCCCGCGCATCCGTACACGCGCGCCCTGATCGAGTCGATCCCGCGCCTGGGCGAGTCCAACGGCCGGCTCACCGCCATCGAGGGCCAGCCGCCCGATCCCGCCGCGCTGCCCGGCGGCTGCGCCTTCCACCCGCGCTGCCCGTCGCGGCTCGACCGCTGCGCCACCGAGCGGCCGCGCGAGACCGCCGTCTCGCTCGTGGGCGCCGGCCACCGCACGTCGTGCTGGCTGCACCCATGACGCCGCTGCTGGAGGCGCGCGGGCTCGTCAAGCACTTCCCGGTGCGCCGCGGTCTCCTCGGCGGGCCGCCCAAGGCCGTGCAGGCGGTGGACGACGTCTCGTTCGTCATCGAGCCGGGCGCGACGCTGGGGCTCGTGGGCGAGTCCGGCTGCGGCAAGACCACGACGGCGAAGATGGTCCTCCGCCTGGAGCTGCCGACGGCCGGCGAGATCCGCTTCGACGGCCAGTCGCTCGGCGCCCTCGACGCCGAGGGGATCCGCCGCTATCGCAAGTCGGTGCAGGCGGTGTTCCAGGACCCCTACGCTTCGCTGAATCCCCGGATGCGGATCAGCGGCATTGTGGCCGAGCCGCTCGTCACCAACGAGCGCCTGAGCGGCGCCGACGCCCGGGCGCGCGTGCTGAAGGTCCTCGACCTCGTCGGGCTGCCCGCGCGCGCGGCCGACCTCTTCCCGCACGAGTTCTCGGGCGGCCAGCGCCAGCGCATCGCCATCGCGCGCGCGCTCGCCCTGTCGCCGCGCCTCATCGTGCTCGACGAGCCGGTGTCCGCGCTCGACGTCTCGATCCGCGCGCAGATCCTCAACCTCTTGAAGGATCTCCAGCGCGAGCTCGGGCTGGCCTATCTCTTCATCGCCCACGATCTCGCCGCCGTCGCCCACATGAGCCACGTCATCGCCGTCATGTACCTGGGGCGGGTCGTGGAGACGGGCGTGGCCAAGACCGTGGCCACGCAGCCAAAGCACCCCTACACGCAGGCCCTCTTCGCCGCCGCGCTGCCCTCGCATCCCGACGACTCGCGCGACGATATCGTGCTGCCGGGCGACGTGCCGAGCCCGCTCGATCCGCCCTCGGGCTGCCGGTTCCACACGCGGTGCCCGAAGATGATGGCGCACTGCTCGGCCAGAGAGCCGCAGCTCGCCCGCGTCGACGGCCGCGACGTCGCCTGCCACCTGTTCTCCGTCTGATGCGCCAGCACGGCTTCATGGACGTCAACGGGGTGCGCCTGCACTACGTCACGGAGGGCGCGGGGCCGCCCATCGTCTTCGTGCACGGGTTCCCGGAGTTCTGGTACGAGTGGACCCGCCAGCTCGCCGAGTTCGGGCGCGACCACCGCGCCATCGCCTTCGACATGCGCGGCCACAATCTCTCGTCCAAGCCCGCGGAGCTCGACGCCTACCGCGTGACCCACCTCGTCGAAGATCTCAGGGCGCTCACGGAGGCGCTCGGGGTGCGGCGCTTCACGCTGGTGGGCCACGACTGGGGCGGGGCCGTGGCCTGGGCCTTCGCCATCGCCCACGCCGACCGCCTCGAGCGGCTCGTGATCGTCAACGCGCCGCACCCCACGATCTTCGCGCGCCTCCTGCGCGAGGACCCGGGCCAGCAGAAGGCCAGCGAGTACATGCTCGCGTTCCGCAGCGCGAAGGCCGAGCAGATGCTCGCCGCCGACGACTTCGCGGCGCTCAAGCGCATCGTGCTCGCCGACCTGCTCGCCACGGGCCGTTTCACCGCCGAGGACGAGGCCGCCTACGTGGCCGCGTGGTCGCAGCCCGGCGCGCTGACGGGCGGCCTCAACTTCTACCGCGCCGCCAAGGTGGGCCCGCCCGCGCGCGACGGCGCCCCCGCCTCGGGCACCCTCGGCACCGGCGCGCCCGCGTCCATGGTCCGCGTGCCCACGCTGGTGATCTGGGGCGAGAAGGACACCGCGCTCCTGCCGCAGAACCTCGAGGGGCTCGAGCAGTACGTGCCCGAACTCACCATCCGCCGCATCCCCGACGGCACCCACTGGGTGATCCACGAGCAGCCCGCGGTGGTCAATCGCCTGATCCGCGAGTTCGTGGCCGCGCGCTAGATCTAGAGGTCGTTTCCGGAGTAGGACAGGTTGAAGGATTTGTTGCAGAGCGGGAAGTCCGGAACGATGTTGTTCAGCACCGCGTACTCCAGCGCCGGCCAGTTCCGGAACGACGGTTCCACGATCTTCACGCGCGCGAGCGCCTGCGGGCCGCCGGCCACCACCCAGTGCCAGATGGGGCCGCGCCAGCCCTCGACGAGGCCGATCGCGTCGGCGTCCGGGCGCAGCGGGCCGGGCGCCACCGACGCCGGCCCGGCCGGCGCGCGGCGTGCCGCCTCCGCGATGAGCGTCGCCGACTGCCGCGCCTCCTCGAGCCGCACCATCGTCCGCGCCCACACGTCACCCGTGTCGTACACGGGGACCTGCACGCGCAGGTCCCCGTAGGCGGCGAAGGGCGCGTCGCGCCGCGCGTCGGCGTCGAGGCCGCTGGCGCGGGCGACGAGGCCGACCACCTGCATCTCGCGCGCGGTGCGCGTGGTGAGGCGGCCGGTGCCGAGCAGGCGCTCGAGCACCATCGTGTTGTCGAGCGACAGCCGCGCGACTTCCAGGAATTCCGCGACCACGCTCTCGACCTCGCGCGCGGCGGCGCCGAGGTCGGCTGACGCCATGGCTCCGGTGACCCCGCCCGGCACGACCGCGCCGCGGAGCAGGCGGTGCCCGCTGAGCCGGGCGTTGAGCCGCAAGAGGCGCTCGCGCAGCCGGAAGCAGTGCGCGTGGCCGAAGGCGTAGCCGGTGTCGTTGACGATCATGCCGACGTCGCCGACGTGGTTGTAGAGGCGCTCCAGCTCCAGCAGCACCACGCGCAGCCACGCCGCGCGGGCGGGGGGCCGGCACCCGGCGAGGGTCTCGACGGCCTGGCAGACCGCCAGCGCGTGACCCACGCTGGTGTCGCCCGAGACGCGCTCGGCCAGCTCGGGCGCGCGCGCGAGCGGCAGCGTCTCGAAGAGCTTCTCCGTCCCCTTGTGCACGAAGCCGAGCCGCGTCTCAAGGTTGACGATCGTCTCGCCCTCCACCGAGAAGCGGAAGTGGCCGGGCTCGATGATGCCGGCGTGCACGGGGCCGACGGTGATCTCGAAGATGCCCTCGCCCTCCACGTGGCGGAACGGGAACGGCCGGCCGTCGTCCACGACGTCCGCGCGCGGCGGCGCGTCGCGCCGCAAGGGGTGATAGCCCTCCGGCCAGAACTGGTGCAGGGCGAGGCGCCGCGGATCGGGATGGCCGGTCGGGACCAGGCCGACGAGGTCCTGGATCTCGCGCTCGAAGCGGCTCGCCGCGAAGGAGCGCGTGGCCAGCGACGGAAACGCCGCCCGCCCGGCCGGGACGGCGACGCGCGCGGTCACGGCGGGGCGGTGGGTCGGCGGCGCGAAGTGATAGGCGAGCGTGAAGTCGCCGCGGGCCGCCCGCGTGTCCGCCGCGGCGATCCACTGCGGCTCGAGCCCGAGCCCGGCCAGGCGGTCGGCGAAGGCGGGGATCTCCGACACGGGCAGCCGGCACTCGACCACTGAGACGGCCGTCTCGACGGTGACGTCGCCGGCTCCGCCGTCGCGGACCACGCGCGCGAGCGCGTCGAGGGCCAGCGGGGCGCTCATCGCGTCACGACCCGCGCCGCGAGGTCGAGCGCGGCGGCGAGGCCGGGCGGCCACGCGAGCCCGGTGAGCACGAGCGCGGCCAGCGCCGCGGCCATCGGGGCCGCGGCCGCCCAGCCGCCTCCCGCGGCGCGCACCTGGGGCGCGGGACCGAAGCACATCGCGTGGACGGCGCGCAGCAGCCCGCCGAAGGCGACGACGAGCAGGACGAGCCCGAGCGCGGCCGCCCAGGCGTGGCCGGCGCGGAAGCCGGCCGCGA
>DASYTM010000215.1:0-35094 GCA_036002345.1 Candidatus Methylomirabilota bacterium
CCAGCATGCCTTCCCGCGCCAGCGGGCTCACCGCGGCCTCCGCGAAGGCGCGAGAGTGCCAGGGTGTGCCGTCGGGCGCGATCCTCACGTAGGGCTGGATCGTCGGGATCACCTGGCTCACGTTGCCGACGTCCGAGGAGCCCAGCCGATCGCGGACCTCCGGCGATTCCACGACGCCGAACGTCTTGGCGTTGGCGCGGAAGAGGTCGAGGAGCGTGTTGTTCCGCTTCATCGGCTCGTAGGTGTTGTCGGGCTGCTCGCGCGTCGTCAGCGTCGTGCCCGTGGCCTTGGCGGCGCCCTCGGCGCAGGCGATCACGCGCTTCTGCAGCGCCCGCAGCGAGTCGAGGTCCGGCGCGCGCACGTAGAACTTCGCGGCCGCGACCTCGGGGATGATGTTGGCGGCGGCCCCGCCGTTCGTCACGATCCCGTGGATGCGCGCCTCCGGCCGGATCTGCTGGCGCAGCATGCTCACGTTGTTGAACGTCTGGATCACGGCGTCGAGCGCGTTGATGCCCTCCCAGGGATCGGCGGAGGCATGGGACGCCTTGCCGGTGAACTCGAAGTCCACGCGGACGATGCCGAGCAGGTCCGAGTGCATGATCCAGCGGTCGAAGCCGTGGATCATCATCGCGGCGTCCACGCTCTTGAACACGCCAGCCTTGATCAGCTTGACCTTGCCGCCGCCGCCTTCTTCGGCGGGCGTGCCGATGACCTGGATGCGCCCCTTGGGCAGCCGCTCGCGCACGGCGGCGAGCGCGGCGCCCGCGCCCGCTCCGGCGGTGGCGATGACGTTGTGACCGCACGCGTGGCCGATGGCGGGGAGCGCGTCGTACTCGCACATGATGGCGATGGTCGGCCCGTCGCCCGTCTCGATCGTGCCGCGGAAGGCCGTCTCCACGCCGGCCACGCCGCGCTCGACTTTGAACCCTTGCCGCTCGAGGAAGTCGGACAGCCAGCCGGCGGCCTTGACCTCCTGGTAGGCGAGCTCCGGGTTGTCGTGGATCTGGCGTGACAGCGTCTCGAGGTCGTCGGCCAGGCGGTCGACCGCCTGTGCGATCAGGTCTTTGACTGCGCTCATGAGATCTCCCGCGGTGTCGGCTGGGTCGCCGGGCGACCGACAGCACTATACACCGGGGCGGAACGCCGAGCGGGCGCCGGTGTGAAAAAGTTTTCCCTTTCGATCGTGCTTCTCGTGGCTCGCGTGCGCGCGCGGGTCTATGCTCGATCGCACATGCCCGCTGTGTCCCACGCGGCAACCTTCCCGTTGCGCCGGCACCTCGTGACGCTGGTCGTCGCCGCCGTCGTCCCCGTGGTGGTCTTCGCCACCATCATGGTGGTCGTCTTCGGCCGCGGCGAGCGCGCCTCGACGGAGCGGGGCCTGCGCGACACGACGCGCGCGCTCACGCTCGCCGTCGACCGCGAGATCGAGTCGTCGATCAAGGCGCTCCAGGCCCTGGCGGGATCGCTCGATCTCGATACCGACGACTACGCGGCGTTCGCGCACCACGCCGGGCGCGTGATGCCCACGCAGCCGTCGTGGCGCATGATCTCCCTCGCCGACCCGCGCGGCGACGTGCTGGTGACCAGCCCGCGCGGCGGCGGCACGGCCGCCCACGCGGCCCTCGGCCGCCGGTCGTACTTCCTGGAGATGACGCGCACGCGCAAGCCGGTCCTCTCCGACGTCCTCGTCGATCGCGCCACCGGCGCGCCGACGATCGCGATCGCCGTGCCCGTCATCCGCGACGGCCGCCTGCGCTACGCCATCGCCGCCGATCTCGAGCCGGCGGCGCTCAGCCGGTTCGTCGCCGCGCAGCACCTGCCCGAGGCGTGGACGGGCACCATCATCGATCGCGACGGGTTCGTCGTCGCGCGCAGTCGCGCGCCCGAGGCGTGGATCGGCCGCCCCGCGGGCACGCTGCTCGGCGGCCTCGTGGGGGACGCGGGCTGGACGCGCGGCGTGGACGTCGACGGCGTCGACGCCTACGCCGCCCACAGCCGCTCGGCGTCGACGGGCTGGACGGTGGCGATCGGCGTGCCCGCGGCGTCGGTGGACGCGCCCCTCCGCCGCTCGCTCATGCTCGGGCTCGGCGGCGGCCTCGTCGTGCTCCTGGGCGGCGCCGCGCTCGCCGCGCTCGTGGGCCGCCGGATCGCGCGCCCCATCCTCGCCCTCGTCGAGGCGGCGGAGGCGCTCGGGCAGGGGCGCGCGCTCGTCCCCACGGCCAGCGCCGTCACCGAGGTCAACCGCCTGGCCGCGGCGCTCGAGGCCGCCGCGCGCGAGCGCGACCGCTTCGAGCGCGCGCTCCGCGCCAGCGAGACGCAGATGCGCGCGATCTTCACCTCGACGCTGGACGCCATCGTCGTGCTCGACGACGTCGGGCGCTACGTGGACGTCAATCCCGCCGCCGAGGAACTGTTCGGCGTGACGCGTGAGGTGCTCCTCGGCCGGACCGTGCACGACTGCGCCGTGCCCGGCGACGTCGAGGGCGCGTGGCGCGACCTGCGCGCGAAGGGCTCGGTGGTCGGCAGCTTCCGCCTCGTGCGGCCCGACGGCAGCCTCCGCGACGTGGAGTTCTCGGCGACGGCCGACGTGATGCCGGGCCGCCACGTGGCCATCGTCCGCGACGTGACGGCGCGGCGGCAGGCCGAGGACGACCTGCGCCGCAGCGAGCGCGAGGCCCTCGCCGTCGCGGACCTCTCGCGACGGATCAACGAGCGGCTCGACCTCGACGCCATCTTGAGACTGGTCTGCGAGACGGCGCGCAACGTCTGCGGCGCCGACTCGGCGTCCATCATGCTGCGCGATCCCGAGGCCCCCGACGTGATGACGATGCGCTGCCGCGTGCCGCCCGTCGACCTGCCGGCCGGGGTGGGTCGCGTCGAGCGCGGCCGCGGCCTCGGCGGCCACGTGATGGAGACGGGCCGCGCCCTGCGCACCGCCGACTACACGACCGACCCGCGCATCACCCGCGACTACGACAAGCTGGGCGAGCTGCTCGGGACGGTCTCGGCGCTGGTGGTGCCCATCGTGGACGACGGGGTCACCGGGCTCCTCTACGTGGCCAACCGCACGCGGCGGCCGTTCGGAGACGCCGACGAGGTCCTGCTGCTGCGGCTGGCCGAGCAGGCCACGGCCGCCATCCGCAACGCGCGGCTCCTCGCGCGCGAGCAGGCCGCGCGCGCCGAGTTCGAGGCCACCAACCGCTCGAAGGACGATTTCCTCGCCACCCTCTCGCACGAGCTGCGCACGCCGCTCACGGCCATGCTCGGCTGGGTCCGCATGATGCGCTCCGCGCGGCTCGGCCCGGAGCAGACCGCGCGCGCGCTCGAGACGATCGAGCGCAACACCGTCTGGCAGGCGAAGCTGATCGACGACCTGCTCGACGTCTCGCGCATCATCTCGGGCAAGATGCAGCTCGACCGCCAGCCCGTGGACGTGGTGGCCGTGGTGGGCGAGGCGATCGAGACGCTGCGCCGCGACGCGGAGGCCAAGGGCGTGAGGCTCGAGGTCACCCTGGAGCCGGGCGCGGCGATCGTCCACGGCGACGCCGTGCGCCTGGCGCAGGTCGTCGCCAACCTCGTGTCCAACGCCATCAAGTTCACCGCCGCGGGCGGCCGCGTCGGCGTCGAGCTCGCGCGCCCGCCCGGCGAGGCCGTCCTCCGCGTGCGCGACACCGGGGCCGGCATCGAGCCCGCGTTGCTCCCCCACGTGTTCGACCGCTTCCGCCAGGGCGGCCGCGGCGGCGGAGGCCTCGGCCTCGGGCTCGCCATCGTGCGCCACATCGTATCGCTGCACGGCGGCCGCGTGGAGGCCCACAGCGATGGCCCGGGCCGCGGCGCGACCTTCACGGTGACGCTGCCGCTGAGCGTGGAGCCGCGGGCGGCGATCGTGACCGCGCTCCCGCGCGCCCCGCGCGGGCCGCGCCCGCTCGAGGGCGTGCGCGTCCTCGCCGTGGACGACCACGCCGACGCGCGCGAGCTGGTGCGCGTGGCGCTGACCGACCGGGGCGCGGAGGTGCGCACGGCGGCGTCGGTGAGCGAGGCCGTGGCCGCGCTCGAGGAGACACAGGTGGACGTGCTGCTGAGCGACCTCGGGCTGCCGGGCGCCGACGGCTTCGCGCTGGTCGCCCACCTGCGCGAGCGCGAGCGGACGTCGGGCCGCCGGCCCATGGTGGCCATCGCCCTGACCGCCTACGCCAGCCTCCACGACCGGGCGCAGGCGCTGGCGGCCGGGTTCGATCTCCACGTGGCGAAGCCCGTCGATCCCGACGTGCTCACCGACGCCGTGGCCGGCGCTCTCCACCGGCTCCGCCGCGCCGGGTAGGGGAACACTTTCGCAGAATTTTCTTTCCGGGCCGCGCGCAAGTCCGCGTTAATGCGTCGGACAGGGTTGGCGCGGCGGTTGCGATGAGGGATGGTGATGAGCTGCCACCGGTGCATCCGCCGGACGCCGGACGACGCCGAGCCCCCCGTCACCCCCGACGCGTCCTGCGAGGGCCATCCGCCCACGGCGCTCGAGAGCCTGCGCCAGGCCGTCCACGGCCGCAGCATCCAGTCGCCCGACGCCGCATCGGAGGATTCGGTAGAGGCTCCGATCCGCGCGGCGTGGATCATCTCCTGATACTGTAGGACCCCGCGCCCGTAGCTCAGTTGGATAGAGCATCAGCCTTCGAAGCTGAGGGTCGGGGGTTCGATTCCCTCCGGGCGCGCCAGTTTTCGCAGTGTTCTCGCGGACTCACCGTGCTGCACCGTGCCCGGCTGTGCGGGGTGGATGTGGCAAAGACGGAGCAAAGTCACGCCAAGGGCGGCCCATCTGCCCGCGTCTGTCCCGCCGGTTTCGACGCAACGCAGCGCACGAACACGGGCCCTTGCGGAGCCGCGGCAAACGTCATCGGCTCGCCAGCCCGGATGTTAGGATGCCAACTACGGACGCCGTATGGAGGCTCAAGGAGGGCACGGCGTTGGCGCTTGCCGAAGCGGCATTTAACCTCTACGGGGACCATGACCCGCGGGAAGTCGCAGCCTACGGGATCACTGAAGCTGCGCGCTATCTCGACATCCCGGTGTCCACGCTTCGGTCATGGACCGTCGGCCAGGCGTACAAGTACCGGGGCGAGGACAAGGTTTTCGAGCCGGTCATCCGGATCGCCGACCAGCGTAGGAATTACCTCTCGTTCTACAACCTCTTTGAGGCGTACATCTGTGATGCTCTTCGCCGCGCGCACGGTGTCTCACTAGGACAGATTCGGGCCGCGATCAAACTTATCGAGACAACGCTCGATCCTAATGGAAAACATCCGCTCGTCGATCAGCGCTTTGCTAGCGTGGGCGTCGATCTTTTCATCGAGCACTACGGTGAGTTGATCGGCGTAAAGAATCCGAATCAGCAAACGATACGGTCTGCTTTTGAAGATTACTTGAAGCGTGTTGACCGCGACAAATTCGGGAAGGTGATGCGCCTCTATCCGTTTACGAGGGCACCTCGATCACCGGAGGCTCCAAAGGTCGTCGTCATTGACCCGACCGTGATGTTCGGACGCCCGGTGATCGCTGGAACGCGCGTCGCGACCGCGATGGTGTATCAGAGGTGGAAGGCCGGCGAAGGCGTGCAGGCTCTCGCCGAAGACTACGCTCGCCCCATCCCGGAGATTGAAGAAGCGCTCCGCTGCGAAAACGCCGACCTCGCCGCTTGACGACGCCACTTTTCTCGTGGAGGAGTCACTCGGGAAGAAGCTCGCCCAGGTGCTCGCCGAAGAAGGATTGAAGGTCATCACACATGTGGACAATCCGACGCTGCCTCGCGGAATAGATGACACGGAGTGGGCACAGAGGGCAGGGTCATCCGGCTGGGTAACTATCTCAAAGGATCTCGCCACCCGTTACAAGCCGAATGAGCGCGAAGCCATTGTGCGCGCTGGTGCTCGCGTATTTCAGTTCACAGGCGGCAACTGGACGAGCGCCGAGATGGCCGCAGCCTTCATTGCCGCGAAGAACCGCGTCGCGCGTCTACTGAAAGGGCAGCCTGGACCGTTCATCGCGCGTATCAACAAGAAGGGTGAAATAACGAAAGTATTCACCGCCGCAGACCTTTCCGGGCCGTCGCGTATAGCAGACGACAGGCCCGAACCGCCTGCGCGGCGAATCGTCATGTAGGCGGCCTCGCAGGCTAATTTAGGCGCCGCCTCATGAACGCGCCGAACGGGCGGACCTCGCCGCCCTGCCCGCGATCACCCCGAGAAGCTCAGCGGTCACCGGACGCGAAGCGTCTTCAAGCGGTACACGATCGTCGACGAGGGGACACTTCGCGAGGCCGGCGCCAAGCTCGCCGCCGCCGCGACGCTCCAGGGAGCAAAGTAGCAAAGTCATCGCCCTGGAGCGCTAAGGAATCACGTGCTTACCGCGCGGGATTTAAGCCGAGGGTCGGGGGGTCGATTCCCTCCGGGCGCGCCACGTCGACTATGCGCCGTCCTCCTTGTAGCGATCGGCCATCTTCATCTGCTCGACGACGCCGATCATCTCGTTGAACTCGCGGAAGGGGACGTAGCGGTCGTAGAGCGACTGCACGTCGTCGCGCTTCTTCAGCTCGCCCAGGAAATCGATCATGGCCTTCACGCCGACGAACAGCGTGTCCACGGGCAGGAGGATGATCGCGAAGCCCAGCTCGCGGAGCCGCGCGAAGGGCAGGAGCGGCGAGCGGCCGCCCGGCGCGTAGTTGTAGAGGAGCGGCGTGTCGAAGGCGCGGGCCACGCGCGCCACCTGCGGCTCGTCGCGCGGGGCCTCGATGAACAGCACGTCGGCGCCCGCCTTCACGGCGGCCTCGCCGCGCCGCAGCGCCTCGTCGAAGTCCAGGGCCGAGATCGCGTCGGTGCGCGCGATGATCAGCGTGTCGCCGTCCGTGCGCGCGTCGGCGGCCGCGCGGATCTTGCCCGCGAACTCCGCGCGCGGGATCACCTGGTGGCCGGAGAGGTGGCCGCAGCGCTTGGGGGAGACCTGGTCCTCGATGTGGAACGCGGCCACGCCCGCCGCCTCGTACGCCTGCACCGTGCGCCGCACGCTGAGGGCGTTGCCGTAGCCGGTGTCGGCGTCGGCGATGAGCGGGATGGACACCGCGCCCGCCATGTTGCGCGCGTGGTCGGCCATCTCCGCGAGGCCGGCGTAGCCGAGGTCGGGCAGCCCCAGGCGTGAGGCGGACACGCCGTAGCCGGTCATGTAGACGGCGGGGAAGCCCGCGCGCTCGACGAGGCGCGCGGAGACGCCGTCGTACGCGCCCGGGACGACGAGGCCGTTCTTGGCGGACACGAGGCGGCGGAGATCGGCACGGCGGCTCATGGATCGCTCCTCATGCGACGGCGCGGGCGCGGGCGATGCGACGGTCCAGGGCAGGATGCGAGAACAGCAGCGCTTCCTTCAGCGGGTGCGGCCGGCGCTCGGCGAGGTTCAGGGAGGCCAGGCGCTCCATGGCGCCGATGAAGCCGGCCGGATCGCGCGTGAGGGCCAGCGCGAAGTCGTCGGCCTGGCGCTCGACGCGGCGGGAGAACGCGTTGACGAGCGGCGTCGCCACGAGGCCGAGGGCGGCGAGCACGAGGGCGAGCCACGGCAGGCTCGCCGGATCGGCGACGCTCGTATAGCCCCAGAAGGCGACGCCCGCGCGCAGCGCGTGGTCCGCGATCCAGAACGTCACGACGCTCAGCGCGCCCTGCACGACGAGGCCGCGGCTGAGATCGCGATGCGCGTGGTGCCCGAGCTCGTGCGCCAGCACCGCCTCGATCTCCTCGGGACGGAAGCCCGCGGCGAGCGTGTCGTAGAGGAGAATCCGCCGCGTGCGGCCGAGGCCGATCACGGCGGCGTTGGCGGTGCGGCTCTTCCGCGACTGGTCCGCGATCCAGACGCCCACCGCGCTCACGCCGGCGCGCTGGGCAAGCGCGAGCAGCCTCGCTCCCAGCGCCGCGTCGGCCAGGGGCGTGAGCCGGTAGAACATCGGCAGGATCCAGATCGGCAGCACGGCGGTGAGCGCGATCGCGAAGACGAACGTCGCGGCCGCGGCGGTGAGCCACCACCAGTCCGTGGCGCGCAGCAGCGCGTAGACGACCTCCACGCCCGCCAACCCGATGGCGGCGCCGAGCGCCGCACCCTTCGCGCGGTCGCCGAGCCACGCGCGAAGCGGCTGATGCAGCAGGCCATAGCGCCGCGGCAAGATCCACGACGAGATCCACGCGAGTGGCAGGCCGAGGAGCGCGTGGCCGGCGCCGAGCGTCGCCGCCACCAGCGCGACCTGGCCGGCGGCGCTCGCGGTGGCGCGCGCCGCGAGCCCGGCGAGAACGTGCCCGCCGCCCGCCCACAGCACGGCCGCGAGGTACGCGGCCCCGAGCGCCAGCCGCGCCAGTCCGAGCATGAGCTGGAGGCGGTGATAGCGCTCGGACTCGGCAGCCATGCGGCGATTGTACACAGCCGCCGGGCGCGGCATACTCGGCGGACATGAAGACGCTCCTCGCGCTGCTCATCGTCCTGTTCGCCGCCGGCGCCGCGGAGGCGCAGGATCGCCTCGACGCCCTCGCGGACGCCGTGGACCGCGCGGCGGCCGCGCCCCGCGGCGAGGCGGCCATCGTGGAAAAGATGGCCGCGGCGCTCTCGCTGACGCCCGAGCGCCTGCGGGTCGCGCGCGTCGAGACGCGGCTCGGCTGGGGCGATCTGTTCATCGCGCAGCGGCTCGCGACGCGCGGCGGCCACTCGCTCGAGAAGGTCGCGGTCGCGCGGCGCACCGGCACCGGCTGGACGGAGATCGCCGAGGAGGGGCGCGTGGATCCCGCCGCGCTTGCCGGCGACGTGGCCGCGGCGTGGCCCGAGATCGCGCGCGCCGTGGCCGCGAACCCGCCGCCGGCCGCCGGGCCGCGCGTGGCGCCGCCGTCCGCGCCCTCCGCGACCGCGCCGGCGCCCGAGCCGGCTCCGGCCGAGACGAAAGAGGAGCCGTCGCGCGCCAAGCGCATCACCGACTTCTTCCGCGGCCGCTCGTCGCAGCCGCCCGAGCGGACGCCGGAGCAGCCGCAGGAGGACATCCGCGACCGCATGCTCCGCGGCGGCGGGACCCGGCGGTAGTGCGAGCCGCAGGACGTCGCGGGGCTGGGGCCCCGCCGTCCGAGGCGAGCCTATGAAAAGAGGGCGCACGCCTCTCCTGTTACAATGAACGCCGGTTCAATCACCCAGAGAGGCGTGTAAAGGAGCCCCATGTTCGACTCCGTCGAGGACGTCCAGCAGCGCTTCAAGAGCGCGCGGTACATCGCGAGCCGGCGGATCTCCACCGTCGTCTACCTGTCGGAGCGCATGGGACGTCCCGTCCTCATCGAGGGGCCCGCCGGCGTCGGCAAGACGGAGCTCGCCAAGACGCTCGCCGAAATCACGAACCGCCCGCTCATTCGCCTCCAGTGCTACGAGGGGCTGGACGAGGGCAAGGCCCTCTACGAGTGGAAGTACGCCAAGCAGCTCCTCTACACCCAGCTGCTCAAGGACCGCATCGGCGAGCTGATCGCCGACGCGCCGTCGCTCCCGGATGCCGTGGCGCGGATCGCCGGCCAGGACGACGCGTTCTTCTCGTACCGCTTCCTCTCGGCGCGGCCGCTCCTCTCGGCGATCCAGTCCGAGCAGCCCGTCACGCTGCTGATCGACGAGATCGACAAGGCGGAGCCCGAGTTCGAGGCGTTCCTGCTGGAGGTGCTCTCCGACTTCCAGGTCTCGGTGCCCGAGCTCGGCACCGTGAAGGCGCGGCACATCCCGCTGGTGGTCCTCACGTCGAACAACGCGCGCGAGCTGTCGGACGGCCTCAAGCGCCGTTGCCTGCACCTCTTCATCGACTTCCCGGCCCCCGCCGAGGAGCTGGAGATCATCCGGCTGAAGGTGCCGGAGATCCCCGAGAAGCTCGCGGCGGCCGTGGTGGCGGCGGTGCAGAAGATCCGCGCCCTGGAGCTGCGCAAGCCGCCGTCGGTGTCGGAGTCGCTCGACTGGGCGCGCTCGCTCGTGATCCTCAACGCGCAGGCCCTGGACCCCGCCCTCGTGGAGTCCACGCTGACCATGCTCGTGAAGTACGAAAAGGACCTCGAGCGCGTGAAAGGCGCCCTGGACAAAGTCCTCGCGCCGTAGCATGGACGAGAGAATCCTCGAGTTCATCGGCGATCTGCGCCGCGCGGAGCTGCGCATCTCGCCCTCCGAGGCGATCGACGCCCTCGCGGCCAGCGCGGAAATCGGCCTCGTGGACCGCGAGACGTTCAAGGCCACCCTCGCCGCCACGCTCGTCAAGGAGTCGCGCGACCTCGCGACCTTCGACCGGATCTTCAACCTCTATTTCCTCGACCTCGAGGCCCTCGGCGAGGGACTGAAGAAGGCCCTCGGCCCCGAGGACCCGCGCGTGCAGGACCTGCTCGACCGCCTGATGGACGAGGACGGCCTGGAGCTCGACGACCTCACCGAGCTCCTCATGCGGGGCGAGGGGAGCGAGATGGAGATGGCCATCCGCGCGGGCGGCCAGAACGCCGGCCTCGAGCGGCTGATGTACTTCCTCCAGGTCGGCTACTTCTCGCGCAAGATCCAGGACAAGTTCGACTGGTCGGCCATCGAGCGCGACATCGAGAAGATCATGCGGATGCTGGAGGCCAAGGGCCTCGACCCCGGCCAGCTCGCGCGCATCCGCAACTATCTCGAGCTGCGGCTGGAGGCCTTCAACCGGATGATCCGCCAGCACGTGGAGCGCGAGCTCGAGCGGCGCGCCTACCGCCAGGGCGAGAAGCTCACCCGCGAGGTGCTCGCGGACAAGCCGCTGTTCGCGCTGACGCCGGACGAGGTCGCCATGATGAAGAACGTGGTGGCGCGGCTGGCGCGGAAGATCAAGGACGCGCTCGCCCTGCGCCAGCGCCAGGAGCAGAAGGGGCGGCTCGACACGCGGCGGACGATCCGCAAGAGCATGTCCTACGGCGGCATCCCCATGGAGGTCTTCCTCAAGCGCCGCCACCGCGAGAAGCCCAAGCTCATCACCATCTGCGACGTCTCCGACTCCGTGCGCAACGCCTCGCGCTTCATGCTCCAGCTCGTGTGGAGCCTCCAGGAGTGCTTCAGCCGGGTGCGCTCGTACGTCTTCGTCTCGGAGATCGCGGAGGTCACCCAGGCCTTCGCCACCTATCCCGTCGAGCGCGGCATCGAGTGGGCGCTCAAGGCCGCCCCCGTCGACTACCACTGCCGCTCGGACTTCGGCTTCGCCTTCAGCCGCTTCGCCAACACCGAGCTGGAGTCGCTCGACCGCAAGACGACGATCCTGGTCCTCGGCGACGCGCGGAACAACTACAACGACCCGCAATCGTGGGCGCTGCGCCTCATCCGGGAGCGGGTGAAGGGCATCATCTGGCTCAACCCCGAGGGGCAGTGGGGTTGGGGCATCGGCGACAGCGTGATGCCGATGTACGCGCCGTCCTGCGACGTCGTGCGCGAGTGCCGCACCATCGGCCAGCTCGGCGAGGTCGTCGACAACCTCGTCCACCACTGGTGGCGCCGCGGGCGCTGATGGCCTCGCCGTTGCACCGGCGCACTGTGATGCGCCGGTTCGTGATCGCCGTGCTGCTCGCTCTCGCCCTCGCCCTGCCCCTGATGCTGGCGCCGCCCGCCGTTCCCGCCGACGATTGCCGGCCGATCGAGGACTTCGCGAGGGCGAAGGTCGGCGAGTTTCCCGCCGACTGGAAACCCCGCAAGGACGCCGGCAAGGGCGTCTACGCGGTGCGTGAGGACGGCGGCAAGCGGTACCTGCACGCGGCGTCCAAGGGGCTCGGCATCCAGGCCGCGCGCGAGATCGAGGGCTGGGACCTGGCCACCCATCCCGTGCTGGCGTGGTCCTGGCGCCCCGTGGAGTTCCCGAAGGGCGGTGACGAGCGCGAGCCGGGGACCAACGACAGCGCGCTCGCCGTCTACATGCTCGTGCCGTACTCCCGCGTGGCGGGGCCCAAGGCCGTCAAGTACGTCTGGAGCGAGAAGGTGCCCGTGGGCACCCACCTGACCTCCAACGCCGGCCTCACGCAGGTGCGCGTGCTCGCGAGCGGGGCGGCGGGCAAGAGCGAGTGGCGGCAGGCGAAGGTGAACGTGCTGGAGGACTACCAGAAGTTCTTCGACACGAAGGACACGCCGAAGCCCGCCGGCATCGCCGTCCTCACCGACGCCGACGACACGAAGTCGTCCGCGGCCGGCGACTACGCGGATTTCCGAGTCTGCAGGCGGTAATCGAGGCGCGTCACGGGT
Organism: Candidatus Methylomirabilota bacterium; assembly: GCA_036002345.1. Taxonomy (GTDB): domain Bacteria; phylum Methylomirabilota; class Methylomirabilia; order Rokubacteriales; family CSP1-6; genus AR12. The sequence continues at coordinate 12,265 of DASYTM010000215.1, forward strand.
TTCCCGGGACGCGCCGAGCGCTGGGGGGTTTGGGGGGCCATTCCGGGGCCCCCCATGAAGTAGTCAGCGCTGCCGGCGCGGCCGGAACGGCGCCAGGGCCGTCCGCAGCGCGCCCAGCGTGTAGGGCTTCGCGACCACGAACGCGACGTGGCTCGCCTCCTCGGCGCTGAAGTCCGCCGAGCTCCAGCCGCTGATGAGTCCCACCGGCAGGTCCGGCCAGCGCGTGCGGAGCGCGCGCGCCAGCTCCCAGCCCGTCATGCCCGGCATCCCGAGGTCGGTGATGACGAGGTCCACCCGCTCGCCTCCGTCGAGGAGGGCGAGCGCGTCGCGCCCGCCGCCGGCGCGCAGCACGGTGTGGCCGTCCTCCACGAGCGTGTCGCCGAGCGCCTCCAGCACCGTGGGCTCGTCGTCCACGATGAGGATCGTGAGCGGCATCACCGGCGGTGGCGTGAGCGGCACGGTGTCGGGTGGGGGCGTGACCCCGGGCTGCGGGATGCGCAGCGTCACCTCGGTGCCGCGCCCCTCGGCGCTCTTGATGTCCATCTCGCCGCGGTGGCGCTGCACGACGCCGACGCTGACGCTCAGGCCGAGGCCGACGCCCTTCGGCCCTTTGGTGGTGAAGAACGGCTCGAGCGCGCGCTGTCGCACGTCCGCGCTCATACCCGTGCCCGTGTCGCCGACCGCGCAGTAGATCCAGCCGTCCGCGTCCCAGGTGCGCACGGTGAGGCAGCCGCCGCCGGGCATCGCGTCGAGCGCGTTCAGCACGAGGTTCATGAGCACTTCGCGCAGCGGCGCAGGCTCGCCGGCCACCACCGCTTCGTCACCGGGCTCGAAGCGGATGTCCACCACCGCCCGATTGAGCTGCGCGGTGTCCTGCCAGCGCGGCCGCGTCAGCTCGATCACGTCGGCGGCGATCTCGTTCAGGTCCACGCGCGTGGTCTCGGGCACGGGCTGGGCCGCCGAGAAGCCGAGCACCCGCCGCACGACCTCCGCGGCGTCGCCGACGGCGCGCTCCGCCGTCTCCAGCGGCTTGCGTAGCACCGGGTCGTTGGCGCGCAGGAGCAGGAGCTGGAGCCGCCCCGAAACGACGGCGAGCAGGTTGTTCAGATGGTGCGCCATGCCGGAGGCCATCTGGCCGAGCGCGCGCACCGTCTCGCCCTCGACGAGCCGCGTCTGCGCCGTGCGGAGGTCCTGGACCACGAGCTGGAGCCGCTCGGTGCTGAGCCGCGCCTCCTCCAGGAGGCGCGCGTTCTCGAGCGCGTAGGCGACGTGCGTCATCAGCGTGCTCAGGAACTGGACGTCCGTCGGGGAGAAGCGCGTCGCCTTGGCGAGGCTGATCACGCCGATGATGCGCTCCTCCACGCGGATGGGCAGGCAGATGACGGTGTCCTCCAGCGCGGCCTCGCCGGCCTGGGCCACGCGGCCCGCCACGCCCTCGCCGAGCGCGACCTCGGTGCCGACGGCCACGTCCCCGGCGTCGCCGCGGGCGGCGACCACGCGCAGCACCCGCCGCTGCCGCTCGAGCAGCATGATGGAGCCGGTCGTCGCGCGCACCGTGCGCATGGTCCGCTCGAGCACCAGCGCCAGCAGCTGCTGCATGTTCGGCACGCGGGCGGCCAGCTCGACGATCTCGTTGAGGGCGCCGAGCTTGAAGACGAGGTCCTCGAGCCGCTCGGTGGAGCCGCGCAGATCCTCGAGCATCCGCGAGAAGGCGTCGCCGATCTGGCCGATCTCCGTCACGTGCCCGAGACCGGGGATGGCGCCGCCGTCGGCCGGCCGCGCCGCCCCGCCCGGCCTGGCCAGGGCGCCGGCGAGGCGCGCGACGCGATCCACCATCATCCGGAAGACCACGAAGCCGAGCACGGCCACGGTGAGGGCCAGGAGCACGGCCACCTGCGCCTCGAAGGTCCACAGCGCCCCCGAGCGGTGCATGACGAAGACGGCGAGCAGGAGGGGCAGCAGGGCGACCAGCGCGAAGACGATGGAGGCGGCTTCGCGGAGGCCCACCGTGCCGCCGAAGAGCCGGTCGAGCTTCATTGGAACTATTGTAGGTGAGGGCGTCGTCCGGACGCGCTGCTATGATGGCGCCCATGTCGCGCGCCCTCCGCGCCGCCGTCGTCGCCGTGCTGCTGTGGCCCGCCGCCGCCTTCGCCCAGCCGCTCGACGACCGCGAATTCGCCACGCTCCTCGGGCAGGCGGGCCAGGCCTACGAGGAGGGACGGTACGGCGAGGCGGAGACGCTGCTCCAGCGCGCGATGCTCGTCGCCATGCGCTTCGGCGCCGGCGACCTGCGCATCGGGCTCGCCCAGCGCAACCTCGCGCTCGTCTATCGCCTGCAGGCGCGCTTCGCGGAGGCGGAGGAGCGCATCCGTGCCGCGCGCGTGATCTTCGAGGCCGCGCGCGGCCCCGATCACCCGGAGACGGCCGCCATCGTCAACATCCTCGCCACCGTGCGCGAGGACCGCGGCTTCGTGAAGGAGGCGGAGGGCCTCTACAAGCAGGCCCTCGCCATCCGCGAGAAGTACCTCGGCCCGGACCACACCGACCTGGCGTGGAGCCTCAACAACCTCGCCCTCAACTATCGCGCGCAGCAGCGGTACGCGGAGGCCGAGCCGCTGCTCCTCCGCGCCGTGCGCATCTGGGAGCGCGCGCTGGGGCCCGAGCACCCACGCGTGGCCACCGCGTTGGACAACCTCGGCACGCTCCACCGGCTGATGGGCAAGCGGGCGGAGGCGGAGGCCGAGCTGCGCCAGGCCGCGCACATCTGGGAGCGCCTCGGCCATCCGAGCCACGCCATCTCGCTCACCTCCCTCGCCTTGTTCCTCGTGGATCAGGGGCGCCTCGGCGAGGCGGAGGTGCTGGCCGGCCGCGCCCGCGACATCGCCGAGCGGCGTCTCGGCGCGGCGCACCCGACGTCCGCGGGCAGCATGCAGGCGCTCGCCGTCGTGTACCGCGAGCAGAAGCGCTACGACGAAGCGGAGCCGCTCTTCCGCGCCTGCGTGGCCGCCCTCGAGAAGGCGTACGGGCCCGACCACATGCTGCTGGCCCCCGCCCTCGAGCAGTGGGCGACGATGCTCGAGCGCGCCGGCCGCGCCAACGAGGCCGCGCTGCTCCTGGAGCGCGCGCGAGCGATCCGCGCGCGCGCCGCCCGCATCAATTCTTGAATTGGGGGCCCCGTATCATTGAATTGGGGGACCCGTACCGCTTCCCCCAAACCCCCTCAGCGCGCGGGGTGGCTCAGCGGCTGGCTCAGCGCGGGGGCGTGGCCTTGCCGAAGCGCGCGCAGGGATCGATGTTGTCGGCGCGCGGAGTGAACCACACGTAGTCGAAGGGCAGCCGCGCCGCGCCGTAGCGGGCGGCGTAGTCCGCCGGCGCCGTCCGGCCGTCGGCGACCTCCAGGAAGGCGACGGCGGCGACGCGCGCGTCCGGCGCCAGCCCCGCCAGATAGCGCGGCACGCCGCGGTCGGTGCGGACGTGGCTGGCGCCGGCGATGAGCACGGCGCCGTCGCGCGCGCCCGCGGCCAGCTGCTCGGCCATCTGTGCGTCGCGCGCGCGCTGCGCCGTCACCATCCCGGGCAGCAAGCTCTCCGGCAGCGCGTCGCAGTGGGCCTCGCGGATCTCGGCCTCGAGCGCCGCCTGCGCCGGCGCCGGCCGGTCCAGCGCGTGGCGCCGCACCAGCCCCGCGTCGAGCGCGGAGAGGTCGCCCCGCGCCGCCGCGCGCGCGGCCGGCGTCGGCACGTTGGCGGCGACGATCGGCAGCCCGGCCCCGAGGGCGGCCTCGGCGATGGGCTGGTAGAGGCGCCACTCGGGCCAGCCGGAGCCGGGCCAGCCCACGGCGGCGCCGAGGCCGGCGGCGTCGTGGGGCGACGCCGCGAGGTGGCGCGCCAGTGCTCCCGCCTGCGTGGCGTCGAGCATCTCGAAGGCGACGGCGGGCCGCCGGCCGGCCTCGATCATCCGCCGCAGGAGCCACGCCTGGAACGCGTGGTGATCGGGATGGTCGTGGCGCTCGCCCAGCAGCGCGAACCGCGCGGCGCTCACGGCCGCGGCCAGCTCGTCCATGGTCACGAATCGCCCCTGCGCCACGTCCCAGATCCGGCCGTTGAGGGGATGGTCGTGGCCGAGGCCGGGCGGCGGCGGCTCGGCGGCGCGCACGACGGAGACCAGCGCCAGGGCGAGCAGGAGCGCGGCGAGCGGGCGGGCCATCACACCCCAGCATACCCGCCCCGTGTTAGCCTCTCCGCTGTGAGCGACGTCGATCCCATCGAAGCGCTCTACGAGCGGGGTGTCACCGACGGCCTCCCCGTCGTGCCGCCGACGCGCGAGCGGGTCGAGCGCGCGGTGGCGGCGAGCGGCCGGCCCGGCGACGCGCTGGTCGCGCTCGTCCCGCCGAACTTCGGCCGCGCCACCGTCGAGAAGATCGCCGTGAACGCGGTGATGGCGGGCTGCCGCCCCGAGTACCTGCCCGTGGTCATCGCCGCCGTGGACGCGGTCTGCGACGACCGGTTCGACCTGCACGGCGTGTCGTGCACGACCAACGCGCCGGCGCCGCTGATCGTGATCAACGGCCCGATCCGCAAGGCGCTCGACGTCAACTGCGGGGCCGGCGTCTTCGGCCCGGGCTGGCGCGCCAACGCCACCATCGGCCGCGCGCTGCGCCTCGTGTGCATGAACGTCGGCGGCGCCCGTCCCGGCGTGGTGAGCATGTCCACCTTCGCCCACCCGGGGCGCTACACCTACTGCATCGGCGAGCACGAGGAGGCGAGCCCGTGGGAGTCGTTCGCCGTCGAGAACGGCTTCGCGCCGGCCGACGACACGGTCGCGCTGCTCGCCGCCGACGCGCCCATCACCGTCTACGACCAGCGCAGCCGCACGGCGGAGGATCTCCTCGCCACCGTGGCCGCGAGCATGGCGGTGGTCGAGCACCACAAGATGACGCACTGGGGCGACACGCTGCTCGTGATGTCGCCCGAGCACGCCGCTACCGTGGCCGGGGACGGCTGGTCGAAGGCCGACGTCCGGCGCTTCCTGTTCGAGCGGCTCCAGCGTCCGGTGCACGAGCTCGTGCCCGGCCGGAACGGCGGCGACGGCCTGCCCGAGCACGTGCTGCGCAAGCTCGCCGATCCGGAGCACAACACGACGCTGATTCCGAAGTTCCGCGCGCCGGAGCACATCAAGATCGTGGTGGCCGGCGGCACCGCCGGCCGCTTCTCGGCGGTGATCGCCGGCTGGACGTTCTCCAAGGGCAGCAACCTCGTGATGAGGAGGATCCGATGACCGAGTACCTCGACCCCACCGACTCCGTCGCCGTGCCCCGCAAGACGGCCACGCGGCCGTCGAGCCTGGACGGCAAGGTGGTCACGCTGCTCGACATCTCCAAGGCCAAGAGCGACCACCTCCTCGATCGGCTCGAGGAGCTGCTGCGCGAGCGCGCGACGCCCAAGGCCATCGTGCGCAAGAAGAAGCCGACCTTCGCGCGGCCCGCGCCCGACCCGCTCCGGGCCGAGATCGTCGGCGCCACCGACGTGGTGATCGAGGCCCTCGCCGACTGAGGGTCCTGCACAACGTGCAGTGTGCACGACGGCGTGTTCTTCGAGGACCAGGGGATTCCCACGGCGACGATCATCTCCACCGAGTTCGCCCGCGCCGCGAAGGCGCAGGCGGAGGCGCTGGGGGCCACCGCCTATCGCACGGTGATGGTGCAGCACCCCATCCAGCCGCTCACGCGCGACGAGGTGCGCGCGCTGGCCGACAAGGTGTTCGACGAAGTGCTCGCGCGGGTGACGGCCTGAGCGCCTGATGCTGGTCGGCGCCTTCGCCTGCGCCCACACCCCGCAGCTCATCGCGCGGCCCGAGACGGAGGACCGGGCGCTGGTGCTGCGGGTGCACGCGGCGTTCGCGCGCGTGAAGCGCCGGCTGGAGGCGCTCCGCCCCGACGCCGTCGCGGTGGTGGCCGGCGACCACGTCGAGGCCTTCTTCCTCGACGCGGTGCCCGCCCTGGCCGTCTATGCGGGCGCGGCGGCGGCGGGCACCTTCGGCCCGTACAAATATTCGTTCCCCGTCCACGAGCCGCTCGCGCGCGCGGTGGTGGAGCAGGGGATCGAGCGCGGCTTCGACCTCCTCTACACGCAGGGCGCGCCGCTCGACTACGCGTTCTTCGTGCCGCTCCACTTCACGATGCCCGAGCCGGCCGTGCCGATCCTGCCCCTGCACGTGAACGTGTACCTGCCGCCCCAGCCGACCCCGCGGCGCTGCCACGCCTGGGGCCAGGCGCTCGGCGAGATCCTGCGTGGGCGCCCGGAGCGCGTCGTGCTGATGGCCTCGGGGGGCATGTCGCACTATCCCGGCACCGACCGCTACGCCTCGCCCGACTTCGACTGGGACCGCCGCGTGCTCGACACGCTCGCCGAGGGCCGCGGCGCCGAGCTGGCCGCCGTCACGGGCGAGGAGCTCGACAAGGCGGGCAACGTGGAGCTGCGCACGTGGATCACCGTGCTCGGCGCCGTCGGCGCCGCCCGGGCGGACGTCTACTGCTACGAGCCCTCGTGGCACCACGGCAACGCCGTGGTGGAGTGGCCACTGTCGTGAACGACGCGCACTACCGCTTCCCGCCGGCGAGCGCCTTTCCGCTCAACCGCTGCCTCTACGCGCTGAAGTCCGACGACGCCTTCCGCGCGCGGTTCGTGGCCGACGCGAAGGCCGCGATGGCCGAGCACGGGCTCGACGCCGCCGCGCAGTCGGCGCTGCTCGCGGGCGACCGCGACGCCCTCGTCGCGCGCGGCGCGCACCCGTACCTCGTGTTCATGGCCGATCTGCGCGTGCGGATGGCGCGCGGCACGGCGACGTTCGAGTACTTCTGAGCGGACGCTGAGCCGGAGACGCGGCGGATCGCGCGCGAACGGCGCCGGCGGCGTGCGGAGGAGCGGGAGCGGCGGCGCGCGGGCGTCCCCGCGATGCCGGCGCGCTCCGGCGGTCTCGCCCGCGCGCTCCTGTTCACGCTGCTGCTGCTGATCCCGCTCGTCTTCTCCCGGGAGACCGTCGAGGCGTTCGAGTTCAACAAGGTCACGCTCCTCCACGCGGGCGCCCTCGCGCTCGCCGCCCTGCTGGCCATCCGGCTGCTCGGCGCTCGCCCGGTCCCGGGAGGCTGGCGGATGGACCCGCTCGCCCTCGGCGTGCTCCTCTTCGTCGCGTCGGCTCTCGTGTCGACGCTCGCGTCGATCAGCCCGCTCACGTCGCTCTACGGGACGCAGGAGAGCTACGCCGGCCTCCTGACCGTGCTGGCGTACGGGATCCTCTTCGCGGCCACGCGCGCCGTCATCGGCGGCGTCGAGGACGCGCGCCGGCTCCTGCTGGCGCCCGTGGTGGCGGCGGCCGTGGTCGGCGCGTACGCCGTGGTCCAGGTCCTCCGGGTGGATCCGGTCGGCTACGGGCGCATCTCCGAGGTCACGGGCCTCGTGCGGCCGTTCGCCACGGTCGGCCATCCGAACTTCATGGCCGCCTTCCTGGTCATGGCGTTCCCGCTCGCCGTCGAGGCGGGGCGCTGCGCGCTCGCGAACGGCCAGCGCGCGGCCGCCGCCGTCTTTGGCGCGATCGCGCTCCTGGCCGGCGTCGGCGTGGCGGCGTCGGTGTCGCGCGGCGCCTGGGTGGCGTTCGCCGCGACGCTCGTCGTGCTCGTCGCCGGCTGGCTCGCGATCGGCGAGCGTCGCAGCGGGCTGGCCCTCGGCGGCGTCCTCGCGGCCACCGCCGTCGCCGTGCTCGGGCTCGGGGCGGCGACGGGGCTGCTCGCGGGCGTGCTGGCGCGCCTGCGCGAGTTCGGCCAGGCCACGAGCCGCACGCACATCTGGACGGCGGCGTGGGCGATGTTCCGCGAGCACCCGGTGGCCGGTGTGGGCCTCGACGCGTTCCAGCTCGCCTTCGAGCGCCACCGCACGGCCGCGTACTGGCTCGTCGAGTGGAACGGCAGCCCCGCCAAGGCGCACAACGAGGCGCTGCACGTGCTCGCGACCCAGGGCGCGCTCGGCGGGCTCGCCGCGCTCGTGCTCGCCGCCGCCGTCGCGGCTGCGGCCGTCATCGCCGTCCGCCGCGGCGGCGATCGCCCGCTCGCCGTCGCCATCGCGGCCGCCCTCGCGGGCTTCGCGGTCTCCGAGCTCTCCAGCTTCACCGTCGCGGCGTGCGGGACGCTGGCGGTGGTGCTCGCCGCCGTGCTCGGGCCGCTGTGCTCGCCGCCCGCCGCGGTCGCCGCGCCCGGCGATCTCCGCCTGGCCGCGACGCTCGGGGTCGCGGGGCTCGTCGCCGCCGCGGTCTACGCGAGCAACGTCGACGGCGCCACGCTCGACGCCGCGCCCATCCGGGCCGTCGGAGCGCTGGTCCTCGTCGTCGTGGCGCTGGCGGCGGGCGCCGCGGCCGTCGCTCTGGAGCGTCACGACGCGCCGGCGGCCGCTCGCGGTGCGGCGCCGGAGTGGTCGGCGGGCGCGTGGGCCGCCGTCGCCGTGGTGTGGCTGGCGGCGGGCGTGCTGGCGTGGGGCTTCGTGCTGCGGCCGTGGGAGGCAAGCCAGGCGACGCGGCGTGGGATGCTGCTGACGCCCCACGATCCGGCGCGCGCGGTCGCGTTCCTCGAGCGCGCCGTCGCCCTCGACCCGCCCGTCGCCTTCCACTGGGTGAAGCTGGGCGCGGCCGCCCACGCCGAGGCGCGGACGGCGCGGGACGCCGCCGCGCGGCGCCGCCCGCTCGACCGGGCGCGCGCCGCGTTCGAGCGCGCGGTCGAGCTCGTGCCCGTGAGCGCCTTCCACCACGCCAACCTCGGGCGCGTGCTCGCCGATCTGGCCCGCGACGGCCGCGCGCGGCCGGAGGACGTGTGGCCGCGCTTCGACGCGGCGCTGGCGCGCGATCCCGCCAACGCGTACTTCTCCACGGACGCCGCCACGGCGGCCCTCGGCCTCGGCGACCGCGCGCGGGCCGCGCGGTACGCGGCGCAGGCGGCGGCGCTCTATCCGCGCTTCGCCCTCGCGCAGTCGATCCTCGGTCACGTGGCGCTCGCCGACGGGCGCGCGGAGGAGGCGGCGCGCGTGCTGGCGGCCGCGCGCGGCCTCGACTGGCACGGCGTCGGGGTCGCGCGGGCGGTGGCGGGCTCCAATCTCGCGGCGGCGTATCTCCAGCTGGGACGGCCGGCCGACGCCGAGCGCGCGGCGCGGGAGGCCCTCGCGCACGCGCCGTCCTACGTGGACGCACGCTTCAACCTCGGCAGGGCGCTGGAGATCCTCGGGCGCCGCGCCGAGGCGCTGGCCGAGTACCGCCGCATCGTCGCCGAGCAGCCGGACTACGAGCTGGCGCGCGGCGCGCTACGCGCGCTGGGCGCCGAGGTTAATCCGGCAGCCTCCACACCCGGCCCTGGGGCGCCTCGTCGCTGAGGGCGAACTGCGGCAGCGCCATGTGGTCGGCGAGGTCCTGGAACACGACGCGCACGCGCTTGCCGATGGCCACCTGCTTCTCGTCCTCGAACGTCACGGCGTCGGGCTTCACGAGGTTGCCGATGACGCGCAGCGCCTCGTCGGGGGTCGGCGTCCCGCGCTGCTCGTCCAGCTCGACCAGCACGATCGTGTACGGCGTCGAATCCTTGAAGCCGGGCTGGATGGCGTGCAGGACCGTCTCGTAGGAGTGGATGGTGCCGCGCCCGCTCACTTCCTTCCACGTCCAGCCGAGCTCGGTGCACCACGGGCAGGCGTGGGTCGCCGGGTAGCGCATGAGCCCGCACGCGGTGCACGCGCGGACCATGAGCCTGTGCGCCCGGCAGTGGGCGTAGAACTCCTTCCACTCGCTGTCGTTGTCGGGGATGACGAGGGCCATGCCGCGATAGGTCACGGGCTGGGGCATCGCGCTACCTCCTCATGATCATGGCCGAGCCCGTGGGAGGCATCGCCCAGCCGAGGTTCATCGTGATCTCCGTGCCCCGCACCTGGCGGCACTTGCCGGGGGAGTAGTCGTAGGTGTGCACGCCCTCGGCGGCGCCGGGACAGTAGTCGTCGACGGTGCCGCGGAGCTGGCGCACGTTCTCGATCACCATCGACATGCCGTGCGTGTAGCCCTCGCAGAGGTGGCCGCCCGACGTGTTGTTGGGCCGCTTGCCGCCGAGCTCGATGATGCCGCTCGACACGTACGCGCCACCCTCGCCCTTCTTGCAGAAGCCGTACTCCTCGAGCTGCAGCATCGTGGTGAACGTGAAGGCGTCGTACGAGCCGGTGACGTGCACGTCCTCGGGCGTGATGCCGGCCTGGCCGAACACGATGTCCTTCGCGTAATAGCCGGCCACGCGCGAGATCGGCCCGTGCGCCCAGTGGAAGTCCGTGCGCGGCTTCGAGGTGCGCCCGGCCACGCCCATGATGTACGCGGGCCGCTGGCGCAGGTCCTTCGCGCGCGCGGCGGAGGTCACGATGACGCACGTGGCGTTGTCGGTCTCCAGGCAGCAGTCGAGCAGGTGCAGGGGCTTGCAGATCCAGCGCGAGCCCACCACGTCCTGCACGGTCACGCGCTCCTTCTGGATGGCCTTGGGGTTCTGCGAGGCGTGCTTGCTGTGCGCCACCTTCACGGCGGCCACCTGCTCGGAGGTCGTGCCGTAGTCGTACATGTGGCGCATGAAGGACATGCCGAAGGCCTGGCCCGCGCTCCGCATGCCGAACGGCACCTGCGCCAGGTCCTGGCCGCGCACGGGCTGCGCGGCGCGGGCGCCGGTGCCGCCGATGCGGAATTCCGTGTAGCCGTTCATGGAGCGGAACAGCGCCACCGTCTTGCACATGCCCGCCTCGATGGCGCCCATGGCGAGCCCGATGAGGGCCTCCGTGGACGAGCCGCCGCCGATGACGTCCATGTAGAAGTTCAGGCGGATGCCGAGGTCGGGGGCCACCCAGTTCGCCGGCGTCGAGTCGCCGTTCTGGTAGCTCATCATCCCGTCGATGTCGGACGCGCGGAGCCCGGCGTCGTTCATCGCCTTGCGGATGGCCTCCACGGCCATGGCGCGCGTGGTGCGGCCGGAGTTGCGCGAGTACTCGGTCTCGCCGACTCCGACGATGCAATAGCGGTCCTTGAGCGAGCTCATCGTGGTTCCGGTGCCTCCGTGTCGAGAGGGATCAGAGCAGGCGGCCTAACGGCCCGAGGTCGAGGTTGAGATCGGCCGGATCCAGTCCGAATCGCTTTCCGATATCGACAATGGTTTCTTCCAGTTTCATCAGCGCGCGCCCGACGTCTTCGGTCTCCTCGGGCGTGAGGGTGCCGGCCTCCATGCGGCGGATGGCCTGGCGCTCCATGAGCTGGCGGATGAACTCCACGAGGGTGAGCACGAGCTTGGCGACCGAGCGCTGCACGTCCTCGGGGTCGGCGTTCCAGCGCGGCGGGGAGAGGTCCCCCACGCGCCGCTCCAGCTCGGCGCGCAACGACTCCAGCTCGCGCACGTGCGCGGAGGGCTCGCGGGTCATCCGAGCGCCTCGGGCGCGAACGCGTAGGGCGGCCACGGGCCGGTGGCCGCCACGCGCAGCGGGGCGAGCGCCGCGCTCCCGCCCTCGACGGCTTCGAGGTAGGCGGGCACGGCGTCGCGATCGACGAGGTGGTAGACGCTCGCCAGCAGCGGCGGCGCGTCGTGGCGGGTGACGCGCTCGGCCTTCACGAGCGCGGCCAGCGTCGGCCGCAACGGGGCGAGCTCGGGCGCGTCGTGGGTGCGCCGCCACTCGGCGCGCCGCGCGGTGAGGTAACGGGCGCCGGGGCCGGCGCCGGAGCCGCCGCCGTCCTCGGCGGGCGCGGCGGGGGCCGCGCGCTCGCCGAGCACGCGCAGGGTCATCTGCGCGCGCCCGGCCACGAGGGCGAGCGCCGCGGTGAGCTCGCGCGCGCGCGCGGCGAGCGCGTCGGTCAGCGCCGACTCCGAGAGTACGGCGCCGAAGCGCACGGGCAGGATCGCGTCCACGGCGCCCGCGAGCCGGCGCACCACCGCGTCGTGGGCGCGCAGCGTCGCCTCGCTCACCACGGGCCGCTCCGCCATCTCGCCGACGGCGGCCACGAGGTCGCCGACGCGGACCACGCGCAGCGGCTCGGCGGAGAGGCCCGCCCCCGCGTCCGGGCGCGGCGCCTCGCTGAGCAGCGCGTAGACGTAGACGTCACTCACCCCAGCTCCTCCTGGATCTCGCGCAGCTTGTCGACGGCGCAGAGCAGGACCGAGAGCCGCGCGTAGATGAGGTCGATGCCGGCCAGGCCGAGGACGACGTCGCCGCTGAGGATGACGCCCTTGGTGAGGAGGTTGTCGACGACGTCGAGCAGGGAGGAATCGGCGGTGGCCAGGATCTCCCGCGCCTCGTCGCGCGCCGGCGGCCGCGTGCTCATCAGGCCATGTCTCCGACGAAGTTGTAGGGCGGCCACGGGCCCGACAGGATCAGCTCGTAGCCGTGGCGGGCCAGCCGCGTCGCGGTGGTGCGCGCGACCTTCTTGAACCGCGCCAGTCGCGCCGGCGCTAACAAGAACGCCGCGTCCAGGACGAGCCGCGCCGCGCCCTCGACGGAGTCCGGCGCGCGGCGGCGCGCGTCGTCGGCGACGTCGGCGAGCGACTCGAAGGCGGCGTCCACGTCCGCGCGCCCGCGCGCGAGCGCCTCGCGCACCGCCTGCTGCTGCTCCTTCTTGAGCACCAGGAAGCGCGTGCCGGAGCTGACGCCGGCCGTCGCCTTGCGCGCGCGCTCGGCCTGGCGGCGGCGCGCCGCGGGCTCGTCCATCCGCACGCGGACGCCCCACTCCTGGCGTCCGGCCACGCGGCCCAGCACGCGGTCGATGCTCGGCCGCAGCCGGCGGATGTGCGCGGCGGCGCGCTCGTCGGAGTTGAACAGCGTGAGGAGCTTGAGCGGCAGCACGGTCGCTCCGCGCGCGGCGAATTCGACCACGGCCTCGTGGGCGGTCGCGCACGCGGCCACCCACTCGAGGTCGCGCAGGCGGGACTCGAGCGGCCCGCTGCCGTAACGCGCGAGCGGCGCGTCGGCCACGAGCAGCCAGAGGTCGTCGCCCGCGTCGAGGGCCCGGACGCGCCCGGCGCCGGGCAGCCCGCGCGGGGCCCGCGCGAGCAGGGGCGCGCGCTTGCCCTGCACGAGGCAATAGACGTACGTCGCCTTGCCGTTCTTGTCCGCCACCTGCTGACTCACTTGCGCCACTCCCACCTCCGGACCCAGCGTGCGAGGCCAGGGACGCCGCCCGGCGGGGGCGCCTCGACCGGAGCCGCGATCATAGCGTACCGCCGTCCGCCGCCGGAGCGAACGGCGGCCGTCAGCGCGTCCACCTCGCGCCGCTCCGTCGCGGCCGCGCGCCGGCACCGCGCGCACCGGCGCGCCGCGTCGTCCGGCGTGAGCGCGTTGACGAGCAGCGCCCCGACGGCGATGCCGAGCCGCCGCAGCCCGCGCACGAGGCGCGCCGTTTCCAGCCGGGGCAGCGCGGCGGGCCGGGTCACGGCGACCACGCGCGTGCGCGTGGGATCGCGCAGGAGCGCCGTCAGCTCGCGCAGGTCCCGCGCGACCTCCAGGAGGTCCGAGGCCAGCTCGCCGAGCCCGACCACCGTCCGGTACTTGAGGAGGATGGCCAGCAGCGCGTGCACCCACTCGAGGGCGGCGTCCGGCATGGCGAGCAGGCGCAGCGCGTGACCCGTCGGCGCCGTGTCGAGCACCACGACGTCGTACGCGGCCCGGCCGCGGCCGAAGACGGCGTCGACGAGCGAGAGCGCGCCGAACAGCTCGTCGAGGCCGGGGGGCGCGAGGTCGATGAGCTCGCGGACGACGTCGCGATCGTAGGCGACGTCGAAGCGCGACCCGCGCAGCAGGGCGTCGAAGATCTCGTCGACGGATGCCCGGTAGCGCTCCCGCCGCGCCGCGAAGGCGGCCTCGGCGTCGAGCTCACGCGCGAAGAGGTTGGCGGGGGCGCCCGGCACCGGCCGCTCATCGTCGCCCAGCCGCACGCCCAGCGCGTCCCCGAGCGAGTGGGCGGGATCGGTCGAGAGCGCGAGGACGCGCGCGTCGGGGCGCCGCTCCGCGAGCGCCAGGGCCACCGCCGCCGCGGCGGACGTCTTGCCGACGCCGCCCTTGCCGGCGAAGGCCAGCACGCGGACGCCGCGCGGGGCGAGCGCGTCGAGCCAGGCGACAGGCTCGCCTCGGACGGCGGGGCCCCCGCCCCGCGAAATCCGAATGGCCGCCCTGCCACGGCTGCCCCGGACACTGCGCGGCGGCATGGCCACGGGTCCTGGCTTCACGCCCCGCAGCGCCGCGAGCCCGCGGGGCTCGCGCGGCAGCTCGAGCACGCGCGAGAGCCGGCGGCCGGGAAAGAGATCGGGCAGCCGCACGATGACCTGGGACTCGGCCGCGACGCGCGCGGCGCACGCGGCGCAGCCGCCGGCCGGACGCGTCACGCGGTTGACGACGATCTCGTCCACGGTGATGCCGGCCGCCTCCAGGGCGGCGACGCCGTCGCGGGCCTCCTCGAGCGCCATCGGCTCGGGCAGCAGCACCCACGTGAAGCGGCAGCGGGCGGGATCGCGCAGGAGGGTGTGGAGCGTGCGCGCCTCGCCCTCGATCTCGGCGACGAGCGCGTCGGCGGCGTCCCGCCGGTGCCCGCCCGCGAGGCTCTGGCCGAGGAACCGGTGCTTGGCGAGCATGTCGGCGAGGACGCCCGCGATCCGCGCGAGGGAGTCCGGCATGGCCAGCAGGCGGAGGGTGTGGCCGGTGGGGGCGGTGTCGACGACCACGTGATCCCGTGGCGCGGCGGATGCCAGGCGGTGAAGCTCGATGAGGCCGATCAGCTCGTCGACGCCGGGCAGCGAGAGCGCGAGCAGGCGGTCGACGTCGTCCTCGTCGAGGTAGGTGCCGCGCGCGGCGATGGTCCGCAGCGGACGCCGGCGGGCGGCGATCCAGCGCTCGAGGGCGCGGTCGGCATCGAGCTCGACGGCGGCGAGCGCGCCACGCCGCGTGGGCACCCGCGCCGGCCGCGCGGAGAGCCGCCGCTCGAGGGCATCACCGAGGGAGTGGGCGGGATCGCTGGAGACGAGGAGCACGCGGCCCCCCCGCTCCGCCGCCGCGAGCGCGGTGGCCGCCGCGGTGGTGGTCTTGCCGACGCCGCCCTTGCCGCCGAGGAACCGAAATCTTGCCGGCGGCGTCACCGCGCGCGGGCGGCGTCCTCGTCGTCGCCGTCGCCCGAGCCGTCGTCGAAACGCGCCTCGATGCCGGTGATCCGCATCTCGCCGGGCGCGGGCGTCGGGCCCCGCTGGCGCTCGCGGATCTCGCGGAGGCGGGCGAGCAGGTCGGCCTCGATGGTCGTGAACTCCTTCTTGCTGATCTCGCCGAGCTCGAGCCGCATCTGCGCGGCCAGGAGCTCCTCGCGCAGCACGCTGTCGTCGTTCATCTGGCTCTCGACGGCCTCGGCGATCTTGCCGAGCACGAACTTGATCCCGCCCACGAGCAGCGTGTCGAGGATGATCACGTCAGGCCCCGCCGCGGCCGGCGAGCGACGCGATCGCGGCCGCGAGATCCTCCGGCGCCACGGGCTTGGGCACGTGCAGCTGGAAGCCCGCCTCCAGCGCGCGCGCCCGGTCCTCCACGCGCGGGTATGCGGTGAGCGCGACGGCCGGCGTGTGGGTGCCGCGCGCGGCGTCCGCCTCGCGGATGCGCCGGAGCAGGGTGTAGCCGTCACCGTCCGGCAGGCGGATGTCGGAGACCAGCACGTGGGGGCGCTCGTGCTCGAAGGTCTCGAAGCCCTCCTGCGCGGAGGTCGCGATCAGGGCGACGGCGCCCAGGCTCTCGAGGCTCTCCTTCACCCAGAGCCGCGAGTCCACGTCGTCCTCGACCACCAGCACGCGGATGTCGTCCAGGCGCGGGCCGCGCGTGCTGGGCGCCGTCTCGACGGCCGCGGCCCTTGCCGTCGCCGGCGCGCTCACGGGCAGGATCACGGTGAACGTCGCGCCGCGACCCTCGCCGGCGCTCTCGGCGGTGATGCGGCCGCCGTGCACCTCCACGAGGTGGCGCACGATGGCAAGGCCCAGGCCGAGGCCGGCCCCCGGCCGGAGCGCGTCGCCCTGGCGGAAGCGCTCGAACACGCGGGGCAGGAGGTCGGCGGGAATGCCCTGGCCCGAGTCGCGCACCTGGAGGATCACCTCACCGTCCGCGCGCCGCAGCATCACGTCCACGCGCCCGTGGTCCGGCGTGAACTTGATGGCGTTCGACACGAGGTTCCAGAGGATCTGCTGGAGCCGGTCGGAATCCACCAGGATCGGCCCCGTCTTCTCCTCGAGGTCGAGGACGATCGCGATGGACTTGGCCGCGGCGGCCGGCCGCAGGGCGTCCACCGCCGCCGAGACGACGGGCGCCGGCTCCGTGGGGCGCACGGCGAGGCGCAGCTTGCCGGTGATGATGCGCGACACGTCGAGGAGGTCCTCGATGAGCTGCGCGAGGGCGTTGGTGTTGCGCTCGATGGTGACGAGCGCCCGCTCCTGCTTGTCCTCGTCGAGCCCGCCGCGCCGGAGCCACCACACCCAGCCCATCAGCGCGTTGAGCGGCGTGCGCAGCTCGTGCGACAGGCTGGACAGGAACTCGTCCTTCGCGCGCCCGGCCGTCTCCGCGTCGGCGCGGGCCGACTGCTCCTGGCGCAGGAGCTCCTCGCGGGCCCGGGCCAGCGCTTCCGCGCTCTCGCGCGCGGACTGGGCGCGGCCGTAGAGCGAGGCGGCCAGCAGCGCGACGACGGCGAAGGTGACGGCGCGCACGAGCGAGCCCCCGTCGAACGAGAGGAACGGCGGATAGAAGAGGGCTTCGATCACGCCGAGCGAGAGCGCGGTGGCCAGGAGCCCGGGCCCCCGCCCGCCCGCCCAGCACGCGACGACGACGGCGGCCAGGAAGAGCGTGGAGACGGCGCCCTCGATCACCGGCCGCAACAGGACGGTCAGGGCCGTCGCGCCGGCCACGGCGGCGACGGCGACCGCATGGGCCCTGACCCTGCTCACGACATCAGTCTCCCGGCGTCGCCCGCTCGAGCTTCAACCGGATGTTGACGAAGTTGTAGGGCGGCCACGGGCCGGTGTAGCGGAAGGTGAGGTGGTCGTACTTCCCGCCCACGGCCTTGACCTTGGCGTCGAAGGCCTGCTCGCGGTCGCGCGAGACGAGGAAGGCGGCGTTCATGATCATCTTGTCGCCGATCGGCTTGTTGGCGCGCGAGGCCACCGCCACGTTGCGCAGAGCCTCGAAGATCTCGCCGACGTAGCGCTCCGAGCGCGCCTGCAGCGCGCTCTCCACGAGGCGCCCGTACTGCACGCGCGCGAAGTAGGTCGGGCCGCTCAGGGACGAGATCTCGCCCTTGAGCTGCCGGACGTCGTCGTCCTCGCGCTCGATCTGCTTGACGACCTCGTCGCGCTCCCAGAGCACCTTGAGGCCGAACTCGACCTTGTCCTCCATCTTGAGGAGCACGTCGATGAACGCGCTGTACGCGCCGCGCAGGAGCTCGATGATGTCGTCGCGCGTCTTGAACACGGTCCCGAAGGACATGGGGATGACCGTGTGGTCGCGCATGACCGCCTCGTTGACGCGCTCGTGGGCCAGCACGTTCTCGCGGGTGGCGTCCAGGACCTCGATGGGCGTGTCCGACACGACGGCCGCGATGTCCTTGTAGTGGACGGTGGAGATCTCGGCGGGGACGGTGCCCAGGCCGATGGCCCCGAAGCGCAGCGGATCCTCGGAGCGGATGACGCAGTACACGTACTTGCCGCGGCTCTCCGCCGGCTTGGCGGCGGACTTCGGCACGGCGGGCGCGGTCACTCGCGGGGGCATCTCCCGGATGACGCGCGAGCCGCCGGCGGCGCCGTTCGGCGCCGCGGCCTTCTTGGGCGCGCTGCGGGCGGGACGGGGGGGCGTGCGGCGTGACGGCTTCGGCTTGGGAGCCATCGCTAGCGTCCTCTCTCCGGGGTGTGGGGGTGGCCCTTCAACATCGCCGTGATCTCTTCCAGCAGGCGCTCCGGCAGACAGGGCTTGGTGATGAACGAGTCGCAGCCGGCGTCCATGGCGCCCTTGCTGTGGCCGGCCAGCGCGTGACCCGTGAGCGCGATCACGGGAATGGCGCGCGTGCGCGCGTCGGCCTTGAGCCGTCGCGTGGCCTCCCAGCCGTCCATGCCGGGCAGCGAGAGGTCCATGACGATCAGGTCCGGGGTGAGCGCGAACGCCTTGTCGAGCGCCTCGTGGCCGTTCTGGGCCTCCTCGACACGGAGCCCGGAGAACAGGAGGAACTGCGTGTACATCTCCCGGTTGTCGGCGAAGTCGTCCACGATGAGGACGAGCGGCGCCTTCGACGCGCCGTCCGCCGCCGCCGCCTTGCCGTCCTTCGCCGCCGGGGGCCGGCGCGGGCTCACGAGCGCTTCACCTCCCGCGGGACCACGAGCGTGAACGTCGAGCCGCGTCCCACCTGGGTCTCCAGCGCGATGCGGCCCTCGAGCATGCCGGCCAGCCGCCGGCAGATCGCCAGCCCCAGGCCCGCGCCCGTGTACTCGCGCGTCGGCGAGTTGTCGGCCTGGCGGAAGTCCTCGAAGATCCGCTCACGGTCGTCGGACGCGATCCCGATGCCGGTGTCCGCGACGGCGATGGCGATCTCCTCGGCATCGGCGTCGTAGGTGGTGCGGATCTCCACCGCGCCGTGCGGCGTGAACTTGATGGCGTTGGTCAGGAAGTTGATGACGATCTGCTTGATCTTCTGCCGGTCGGTCCTGAGCTGCGGCATCTCGGGGGCGAGGTGGCTCGTCACGGCCAGCTGCGAGCGCGAGATGATCGGCTCCACCTCGGCGAGGACCTCTCCCACCAAATCTTTAAGACCGAACCGGGTCAGGGTGAGCGGCATCTTGCCCGCCTCGATGCGGGAGATGTCGAGGATGTCGTTGATGATGGCGAGCAGGTGGTGCGAGTTCGAGTCCACGCGCTCGAGGTTGCGCCGCTGGTGCGGCGTCAGCTCGCCCGTCACGCCCTTGAGGAGCATGCTCGTGTAGCCGAGGATGGCGTTGAGCGGCGTGCGGAACTCGTGCGACATGTTGGCGAGGAACTGCGACTTCGCCGCCGAGGCCTGCTCGATCTCGAAGTGCGAGCGGCGCAGCAGCTCGTTCTGCCGGGTCAGCTCCGCGGTGGCCTCGCGCACCTTCTGCTCCAGCTCGCTCGACGCGCGCTTCAGCTGTTCGTAGAGCCGGTCGCGCTCCAGCTCCTGGGTCCGGTCGTGGAGGATGGTCACCACGGCCGTGACCTCGCCGTGCTCGGAGACGATCTTGCCGGAAATCGCCTCCACCGGCAGCGGCGCGCCCGTGCGCGGGTCCACGAGGCCGATGGAGCCCGAGCGGCGCATGGCGCCGGGCTCGAAGAACAGGTTCGAGACGAACGAGGAGAAGTGCGCGTCGTTGGCCTGCACGGTACGCCGCGCCTCGGCGCCCGCGGCGGGCTCCGCGGTGAACAGCCGCTCGGCGGGGGCGTTCATCATCACGATGTTGGCGTTGGGATCGGTGACGAGGATGGGATCGGCCACCGAGTCGATGATGACGTCCAGGCGGTCGCGCTCGGCGCGGGCATCCGCCTCCGCCAGCCGCAGCTTGCGGTAGTTCTCCTCGATCTCCTGGGTGGCGCGCCGCAGGTCGGTCACGTTTCTCAGGATCGACACGATGCCCGTGCCCTCGCGCTGGTCCACGGTGACCGTGCTCAGGAGCTCGAAGAGCAGGTCGGAGCCGTCCACGGGGTCCACGAGCAGGAGCTCGTGCCGCCACGGCTCCGCGCCTTCGATGGCGCGCCGGGTGAGCGCCGAGGAGAACAGCATGTTGTTCAGCGCGATGGCGCGGCGCCGGCCCTCGCTCTCGTCCTCGCCGGCGGACAGGAGCGCCTCCGCGCGGGCGTTGGCCACGGTGATCCGGCCCTCGGTGTCGGTCAGCAAGATCGGGTCGGTCACGGCGTTGATGATGTTGTAGAGGAGCGTGCGCTCGCGCAGGATGCGCCGCTCACCGTCCTGCCGGCGCTGCGAGGTGCGCAGCGCGGCCAGCCGCGGGCCGAGCATGCCCGCCACCCACTTGGCCGCCGCCTCGGTCTCGCCGTCGGGCGTGACGAGCAGGAGGCCCACGGGATATTCCTCGAGCGCCTGGCGCGCGTGCAGGGGCACCGCGAGGAGGCGGGGGGACTCCAGGGGGGTCGCCGGCGCCGGCCGGCCGTTCTTGCCGAAAACGCTCGGGACGAGCCCGACGGTGGCCGCCACGAGGGGGTTGTCCCGGGATTCGAGGTCGAGCGTGAACGCCCGGCCGCGCGCCCCGCGCACGCCGAGCGTGGCCATCGGCTCGAGGATCGTCGGGGTCTCCTGCGATCCCACCAGGCACAGGCCCCGCGACACGCCGGCCGAGCGGCCGAGCCAGTCGAGCGCGCGCTGGGCGCAGGTGACGAGATCGTCGGTTCCGAGTAGAGTCTCCGCCAGCGCGAGCCGGTCGGAGGTGTCGGCCTTCACCCGGCGCCGCGCCGCGGGGCGATCCGCGACGCGTCGGGTCACGACCTACGCGCTCGCCGCGCGCCGACGGGCTCGCGCCGCGTGGCCGCGATCTGCGCCCGGAGCGCCGCGTTCTCGGCGATGACGGCCTCGCTGCCGCGGCCGTCCATGGCCGGCCGCGACGCCGGCGCCACCGTGCCGACGGCCTCGGAATACTTCAGATAGGTATCGATGGAAGCCACCACGACGCGCGCCTCGACCGTGATCAGGTCGATGCCCACCAGCGAGACGCGGACCCAGGCATCGATGACGATGCCCTTGTCCAGGACTCGGTCGAGGACGTCGATGAGGCTTGTACCGCCGGTTGTCCGTTCGACTGGCATCGTTCAATCTCCTTGTCGGTTCGCATCGCGACCGCCGTCGCGGCGGGCGTTGCCGCCGCGGCGGGAGCTCAGCGACGCGACCTTGCGCTCGAGCAGCCGCACCTGCCGGCGCAACTCCTCGTTCTCCGCGGACAGACGATTCCGATTCGGGGCCAAGTGTGCATCGTACTTCCACCAATCGAGGCCGATCTGCTGAGCCTTGTCGATCGAGCACACGATGAGACGAATCCGAATCGTGAGGAGCTCGACCTCGGCGAGGGAGATCTTGACGTCCCCGGCGATGACCAGGCCCTTGTCGAGCACACGGTCCAGGACGTCGACCAGCCCGCTCGCGCGATGCGTCTGGAGATCCGCCACGGGTCCGGTGTCTTCCTTTCAGGGTGTTCCGACGAACAGGGCTCGACAAACCATTGCCGAAGTGTAGGAATGGGCCTCGAACGGCGCAAGGGAAATCGCGCCCCGGTAGGAAAGAGATTGCCCAGAGCCCTCGCCGTGCGGCCCCCGGCGACCCGTCGAGTTCGGTGTTTGACAGCGCGCGCGATTCGAGGATAATCCTCTGAACTTTTCCAGCCCGGCCGAGGGCGGGAACTCTGGACGCGATGTTAAGCTCTCCATGTCCGGAACCCTTCGCGTGAGGTCGCCATGAAACGCTACATGTTGAGGCGCGCCGGCTACGCGTTGCTGTCGCTCTTCCTCCTGTCCGTGACCATCTTCCTGTTCGTTCGCGTGACCGGGGACCCGGCCGTGCTGCTGGTGGAGCCAGGAGCGTCCAAGGACGACCTCGAGATGGTCCGGCAGCAGCTCGGACTGGACCGATCGTACTTCGTCCAGTACGTGAGCTTCGCCACGAGCATCGTGCGCGGCGAGTTCGGGCAGTCGTTCTACTACCGGACGCCCGTGCTCGAGCTCTACCTCTCCCGCCTGCCGAACTCGCTGCTCCTCGCGGCAGCGGCGATGTCGTTCTCGCTCCTGATCGGGATCCCGACGGGGGTCATCGCGGCGGTCCGCGTCAACGGGTGGTGGGACAGCGCGGGAAAGATCTTCGCGCTGCTCGGTCTCTCGCTGCCGTCGTTCTGGGTCGGCCTCGTCCTGATCCTCGTCTTCTCCGTCTATCTCGGCTGGCTTCCGTCGTCCGGGTCGGGCACCCCGTGGCACCTGATCATGCCGGCGGCGTCGCTGGGATGGGTGTTCGCCGCCGCCCACATGCGGCTCACGCGCTCGTCGATGCTCGAGGTCCTCGGCACCGAGTACGTGAAGCTCGCGCGCCTGAAGGGCCTGCCGGAGGCGCTCGTCATCTCGAAGCACGCGCTCAAGAACGCGCTGATCCCCGTGCTGACGCTCGCGGGCATCAACCTCGTCCTCATGGTCAACGTGGCGGTGATCGTCGAGACCGTCTTCGCGTGGCCCGGTGTCGGTCGCCTGCTGTACGAGGGCATCGCGTTCCGTGACTTCCCCGTCGTGCAGACGACCGTCATCCTCGGCGGCGCGATGATCATCGTGGTGAACTTCATCGTCGATCTGCTGTACGCGACCATCGACCCCAGAATCCGCATGGAACGATGAGCGAGGAGCTGACCATGAGTGTGACTCCCGTAACGCTGAACGACGCCCAGGGGGTATCGCTGGCCTCGCGTTTCGCCGCGTTCCGGTCGGAAGGCTTCCCCACCATTCCGGCGCTGATCCTCCTCACGGTCGCGCTGGTGGCGATCTTCGCCAACGTGATCACGCCCTTCAACCCCGAGGTGGGCTCGCTCGGCGACCGCTTCAAGCCGCCCATCTGGCAGAAGGGCGCCATGGAAGGCCACCTGCTCGGCACGGACCACCTCGGCCGCGACGTGCTGGCGCGGTTGCTCTTCGGCGCGCGCGTCTCGATCGTGGTGGGCTTCACCGCCGTGATCGTGGCCGGACTCATCGGGACGTTCCTCGGCATCCTCTCGGGCTACATCGGGGGATGGGTCGACCAGGTGATCATGAG
>DASYTM010000216.1:0-28861 GCA_036002345.1 Candidatus Methylomirabilota bacterium
GACGATCTCGTGCCCGAAGCGCATCGTGGTCAGCGTCAGCGCATCGCCGCGCACCTGCACCGCCGCGGGGTGCTCGCGCTGCCGCAGCACCACGGTGGCCACGCCGGCGCGGCCGCTGCGACGCAGCGCCTCGCGCAGGAGCGCGTACGCCTTGCCGCCGGTCTTCTCCGGGGCCAGGTAATACGGCTGCTCGAAGTACGCGGGCGAGATCTCCGCCGCCGTGACGAAGTCGCGGATGTCGATGGTCTGCGTGGCCTCGACGTCGGCGGCGTCGAAGTCCGCCTCCGTCATCTCGACGAACCGGCCCTTCTCGTACTCGTAGCCCTTGACGATCTCGGCCCACGGCACCTCGACGTTCTCCTCGGCGCACACGCGGCGGTACGCGATCGGGCTCTTGTCCTTGGCGTGCAGGAGCCGGAACGAGACGTCGTTGCGGGCCGTCGCCGGATACATGCCGACAGGAATGGTGACGAGGCCGAAGCTCAGCGCGCCTTTCCAGACGGGCCGCACCACTCCCTCACCGCCCCCCGGCCCGCAAGCGGTTGCGCAGGGCCATGCAGGTTGCCATCACGCCGCACGGGGGAGGTGGCGGCGCTCCGCCACGAAACGGTCGACGGCGGCGAGCGTGGAGGCCACGGCCAGGCCGGTCTGAACGGCGCGCGCGGTGATCCCGATCACGCGGCCGAGCGGCATGCGCGAGAGCAGGAAGCCCAGGGCGAGCCCGCCGCCGACGACGGCGTACGGCGCCCACCACCGACCCTCCACGACGTGGCCGAGCGCGTCGAGCTGGTGCTCGATCACGCGTCGGGTCACCGCGATGTCAGCTTGGATCTCAGCTGGGCTACGAGCCATCGCCAGGTCTCCTGCAGCGACGCGAGGGTCTGTTGGGGCCACGCGATATGGGTGAGGCGCCACGCGCACCACCCCAGCGCGGCGAGCGAGAGCAGCGCCACCACGCCGCCCGCGATCGCGAGGTGCTGCCACGTCGCCTCGAACACGGGCGCGATGGCGGCGGCGACGAGCACGATGATCGACGCGAGCAACGCGACGGCGGCGACCAGGGCCACCGCGAGCGCCACGGCCACGCGGATCACGACGGTGCGCGTCTCCGCCCAGCCGAGCTCGAGCTCGAGGGCGGCGAGGCGCACGAGCCGCGCGAGCAGCGATTCCTGCGGTTCGGGGGGCGGCGCGGGGACGGCGGCGCGGGACGCAGTGGCCATCGCCCTGAGTGGGTAGCAAAAGCAGGGCCACCGGCCGCGGCTAACTGTTCAAAACTCTGCGATGTTTTAGCCGAAATCGTGCGAGGGCACGGTGTGGGCCGAGCGCGGCAGCGGCTCCACGCGCGCGGCGCGCACGGAGATCACGCCGTCCTGCATTTGTAAGATTCCCTCCACGAGCAGGAACGGCTCGCTGACGAGCGCCAGGCGCTGGCGCGCGAAGAGACCGGGCGTGACGATGACGTTCGCGATCCCCGTCTCGTCCTCCAGGCTCAAAAACACGAAGCCCTTCGCGGTCCCCGGACGCTGCCGCACGATCACGCTCCCCGCCACCCGCACCCGCGCTCCATTGCGTCCTCGCGCGAGATCCGCGGCGCGCGTGACACCCCGCGCTCGAAGTTCCTCGCGCCGCAACGCCATCGGATGCGCCCCCAGCGTGAGCCCCGTTCCCGCGTAATCGGCCAGCAATCGCTCGTCAGTCGTCATCTCGGGTAGGGGAGAAGGGCCAGATGGGCCCTTCTCCTCGCTCTGCGCGAACAGTGGTCCAAGCTCCTGCTCCGCGACCACCCACAAGTTCGCCCGCCGCGTGCCGCCCATCGGCGCCAGCGCGCCAATCGACGCCAGCGTCGCCATCTCCTCGCGCGTGAGCTCGGCGCGCGCGGCCAGGTCCCGCGCGGAGGCGAACGGCCGCGCGGCGCGCGCGGCCACCAGCGCGCGGCCGGCGCGCTCGCGCAGGCCCTTCACGAAGCGGAGCCCGAGCCGCACCACCCACGCGCCGGGGGACGGCTCGAGCGTGCACAGGAAGGCCGAGCGCGTGACGTCCACCGGCAGCACGCGCACCCCGTGGCGGCGCGCGTCGTTGACGACGGTGGACGAGTG
This sequence comes from Candidatus Methylomirabilota bacterium, assembly GCA_036002345.1. Classification (GTDB taxonomy): domain Bacteria; phylum Methylomirabilota; class Methylomirabilia; order Rokubacteriales; family CSP1-6; genus AR12. The sequence continues at coordinate 2,097 of DASYTM010000216.1, forward strand.
GTAGAAGCCCATGGGCTGGTTGTTGAGCAGCGCCGCGTAGAACGCCGGGCCGTGGTGCGCCTTGAGATAGGCGCTCGCGTAAGCGAGCAGCGCGAAGCTGGAGGCGTGCGAGTTGTGGACGACGAGGTCGTTGGCGAGGAAGTTGTGGTCCTCCTCGATCTCGAGATCGTACGTCTGCCGCATGCCCGCGGGGACCAGGCCGATCACCTCGTCCCACTCGACGGGCGCCGCGTCCAGGGGCACGCCGCGGGGCGCGCCGGCAACGCGGTCACCGATGGCGAGCGCGCCGAGCGCGCGCCAGCCGCGCGGGGTCAGCACGGGATGCTCGGCGGTGGCGACGAGCTCCCGGTTTCCCGCGGTCTGCAGGCGATGGACGAGGCGCCGCCCGCTCGGTGTCGCCCCCAGCACGCGCCGCCGGCGCAGCGTCAGGGCGTCGTCGCACGCGAACGTGGCGGCCAGCTCGGCGCGCCCGCTCACGACGTCCTCGATACGCACGCGCTGGCCCGTCTCGGGCTCGATGACGACCGTGTCCCCCGTCACGCACTCCGGGAAGCCGTAGAGCGCGAACGACGTGATGGCGTGCACGATCGTCTCCGCCGCCTCCCCGGTGATGCCCTGGCGCGCCATGCCCTCGCGCAGCTTGACCTCGACCTCCGCCATGCGGCGCTCGCTGCGCTTGAAGCCGAAGGCGCGGCGCAGCTCCTCCGCCTCGCTGCCCGTGAACCCGGCGGCCACCATGGCGATGCGCAGCAACTGCTCCTGGAAGAGCGGCACGCCGAGCGTGCGCGCGAGGATCGGCTCGAGGCTCGGGTGCGGATACGTCACGGGCTCGCGGCCGCGCCGCCGGTTGACGTAGGGGTGCACCATCTCGCCGACGATCGGCCCGGGGCGGATGATGGCCACCTGCACCACGAGGTCGTAGAACCGCTCGGGGCGGATGCGCGGCAGGGTCGCCATCTGGGCCCGGCTCTCGACCTGGAAGACGCCGATGGTGTCGGCGCGCCGGAGCATCTCGTACACGGCCGCGTCGTCGGGCGGCAGGTGCGCGAGGTCGACGGCGCCGCCCGTCTCGCTCACCAGCGCGATGGCCTCCTGGAGCGCCGACATCATCCGCAGTCCCAGCAGGTCCACCTTCACGATGCCGAGCGCGGCGCAGTCGTCCTTGTCCCACTGCACGACCACGCGGCCCGGCATGGTGGCGGGCTCGAGCGGCACGACGTCGTCGAGCCGGCCGGCGGCGATCACCATGCCGCCCGAGTGCTGGCCGAGGTGCCGCGGGAGATCTTGAAGCCGCGTCCAGAGCGCGGCGAACTTGCGGATGCGCGGATGGCGCGTGTCGCAGCCGGCTTCCGCGAGGTGCTTCGTGAGCACGGCCTCGGGATCCCGGTAGCCCCAGTTCTCCACGAGCCGCGCGAGCCGGTCCTGCATGTCGGCGGGGAGTCCGAGGGCCTTGCCGACCTCGCGCGCCGCGCTGCGCCCGCGATACGTGATGACGTTCGCGGTCATGCCCGCGCCGAGCCGGCCGTAGCGCCGGTAGACGTACTGGATGACCGACTCGCGCCGCGCGCCGCTCGGCAGGTCGAGGTCGATGTCGGGCCACTCGCCGCGCGACTCCGAGAGGAAGCGCTCGAACAGCAGGTCCATCTTCACGGGATCCACGGCGGTGATGCCGAGGGCGTAGCAGACGGCGCTGTTGGCCGCCGAGCCGCGGCCTTGCACGAGGATGTCGTTCGCGCCGCAGAACTGCACGATGTCCCACACGATGAGGAAGTACCCCGCGAGCTCGAGACGTCCGATGATCTCGAGCTCGTGGGCGACCTGCTTTCGCGCGCGCTCGGCGAGCGGCCCGCGCGTCCCGTAGCGCGTGCGCACCCCGCGCGCGACGAGATCGCGCAGGTGCGCCTGCACGCTCGACCCCGGCGGCAACGGGAAGTCGGGGAAGCGATAGCCGAGATCCTTCAGCGTGAAGTGAAGGCGCAGCGCGAGCTCGCCGCCGGCGGCCACGGCCTCGGGCAGGTCGCGGAAGGCCGCGGTCATCGCGGCGGCATCGCGCAGGCCGCGCTCGGCGTTGGCGAAGAGCCGCCGGCCGGCGTGGTCGAGATCGGTCTTCTCACGGATGCACGTGAAGACGTCGGCGACGGCACGGCCGCCGGGGCGCGCGTGCAGCGGCTGGTTGGTGGCGAGGATGGGCACGCGCGCGCCGCGCGCGAGCGCCACCAGCCGCTCGAGATCGCGCTCCTGCGCGCGATCGAAGTGCCGCTGGACCTCCACGAAGACGTTGCCGCGGCCGAACACGCCGACGAGCCGGTCGAGCACGCGGCGCGCGGCCTCGCGGTCGCCCGCCCGCACCCGCTCCGCGAGCGGCCCGCGCGCGCCGCCGGTGAGGCACACCAGGCCCTCCGCGGCGGCCGCGAGATCGTCGAGCGTGACGGCGGCCTTGCCCTTCGGCGCGCCGAGCTTGGCGCGGGTGATCAGCCGGCAGAGGTTCTGCCACCCCTCGCGGTCCTCGACGAGCACGGGCAGCCGTGCGCCGCCGGCCAGGGTCAGCTCGCTGCCCACGATCGGGCGGATCCCCGCGTTCACCGCGGCGCGATGGAACCGCGGCGCGCCATACACCCCGTCGCGGTCGACGAGCGCGAGCGCTCCCATCCCCCGCCGCGCCGCCTCCGCCACCAGCACTTCCGGCTGCTCCGCCCCCTCGAGAAAAGTAAACGCCGACTGCGCATGCAGCTCGACGAACATCACGCGACCTCGAAGCGCGGAGCCTGACCGACGGCCCCGATCTGCCAGCCACGTACGTTCCGGCCGGAGAACGGTAGCTCGACGGCGATGATGACGAGCACAGCGACGGTGAGCGCCGGGCAGCGGCGGGCGGCGCGCGAAACCCGTGTTTCGGGTATAGCGTCGGACCCGGCTAGGAATCGGTGCACGTTTACAGGCGCACCGTATCGTCGATTTGCGTGGTTGAGCGCGGCGCCCGCCGCTGCCCGGCGCGGAGCGGCCACCGCGCTAGTCGTAGACACCATCGAGATACCACTCATCGGAGCGCGGATCGCGCGCGAGCCGGCAGACCGCGCCGTCGGAGAGCGCGACGTCCCACTCGTCGCGCGCCCACACGCCTTCGTCCCACCACTCGCCCGAGCCGCGCCAGGGCCCGGCGCAGGCGACGACACGCGCCTCGGGGCCGAGCGCCCCGGCCACGACGGCCGGCCGGCGCTCGGCGTCGACGGCCACGCGCACGCGCCGCGGGGGGCGCAGCCGGCGCAGCGTGAGCGCGGCGCCCCCCGCGCACGCGGTGGCGTCGGGCCCGCCGTCGAGCGCCAGCGGCGCCGGCACGAACGCGTCCGGCCGGTGCGAGTCGGCGAGGGCCACCGCGCCGACGTGCTCGGCCCCGACCAGGGCCGCGAGCCGCGCCAGCACCGTGGCGAGATCCCGCTCCGCGGGCGGCGCGGCGCGTCCGAGCACACCGGCCAGCGCGCGGCGCGGCACGGCGCCGGCCTGCAGCGCCACCCCGGTGACCGCGCCCTGCGGCGGGCGCGCGCCGAGGTCGTGCTCGAGCAGCGTCAGGAGCGGCCGCGGCGCCTCCATCGGGCACGCGAGCGCCAGCGTGCGGGCGTGATGGGCGCCGCCGGCCAGGGCCAGGCGCAGCTCGAGCGTGTCCGCCACGAGGTGCGCGGCGGAGAGGCGCGCGGTGAGGCGCTCCACCACGCGCTCGAGCACGGCGATGAGCGGGCCCAGCGCGTCGATCTCCCAGTCGAGCTCCTGGGCCTCCTCCCAGAACGGGGGCAGGGCCCACGGTGACCAGGGCGAGGGATCGTCGAGACCACGGGCGAGGTCGTGCGCCGCGAGCCCCATCACCCCGAGGCGGGCGGCGAGCCCGGCACGCGGCAGGGCGGCCAGGGCCCCGAGCGTGTCCACGCCCCAGCGTCCCAGCGCGCGCGCGACGTCCTCGGGCCAGTCGAGCGTGGTCACGGGGACCGGCGCCAGGGCCAGGGCGTCGCCGCCGGGGGCCACGACCCCGAGCCCGCCACGTGCCGCGATGCGGGCGGCCGTGCGCGTGCCCGCGACGCCCACGCGCGCGGGCAGGCCCACGGCCCGCGCGGCACGGGCAAGCCGCTCCGCGCTGACCGCGTCGCCCCCGGCGAGCCGGCCGAGGCCCGCCAGATCGACGTGGACGACGCCCGGGGCCGCGTCCTCCAGCCGGGGTGACACGCCGTAGCAGGCGTCGAGCAGCGCGCGGCGCGCCGCCTCCGTGCGCGCCGGCGAGGCCGCACGCCGGAGCAGCCCGGGACAGCGGGCGACCGCCTCCGCCTCCGCCATGCCCGCGCGTACCCCGCGCTCGCAGGCCGCGGCGTTGGCCTCGAGCACGCGCGCGGCCGGCGCGGCGCCGGTCACCACCGCCATCGGGCGCTCGCGCAGGGCGGGCTCGGCGCGCTCGGCGGCGGCCGCCGCGAAGGCCTCGACCCACACGCAGGCCACCCGCGCCCCGCTCACGCGGTCCACCAGCGCCGCTCGTCACCGGACGGCGGCGACGCACCCTGGTTGCGGAGTACGTGAATGCGCGTGCTCATGCCCGCCAGGCGCGTGGGGGCGCGGCGCGAGCCCGCCCAGGCCAGCGCGTCGCGCCGCGTGCGGAGGGCCAGCGTCGCGCCCGCTCCCGCGACCCGCCGCCGTCCGACGAGCAGCAGCGCGACGCCCGCGCGGCGCGCCGCCTGGCGCAGGCGGAACGCCGCCCCGAGCGAGACCCGCGGCGGCGTCTCGCCGGCGTCGAGCACGACCAGCGCAAAACCCGGACAGCGCGCGAGCAAATCCGTCGCGGCCAGCGCGGCGTCGCGACGGCCGCCGCACCGCACCCACAGCACGCGCGCGAGCGCCACGCCGGCCTGCGCGGCGGAGGCGGGATCGAACGCGCCGTCGGCGTCCACGAGGGCGGCCGTGCCGCCGGCCGCCGTCACGTCGCGCAGGCACGCGGTCATGAGACTCGTGCGCCCCGACGACAACGTGCCGACGATTTCCGTGATCGTTCCCGCGCGTATCCACGAAGCCGGCGTCATGGTCCTGAGGCTAAACAGGAGTTGAGTACCAGGCAAGCCCACAGATATCGTGGCCCGATCCCGTCCGACCCCCTACATGCGGGGTGTGCAGCCCGTCGCAGGCCCCACATACGAGGGCATCGCGCTTGCAACCTTGGCACTCCGAATCTTGAGGGAGAAGAACGTAATGGCCAAGCAGATCGGGTATGCCGTCGTCGGCGCGGGTCCGCTCGAGCGGGCACTGCTGCCGGCCTTCGCGCGAGCGGGAGGAGAGACGCGGCTGACCGCGATCGTCTCGGCCGATCGCGCGCGCGCCCACGCGCTCGCCCAGGAGCACCGCGCGACCGGCTATCACTACGACGAGTTCCGGCAGGCCCTGCAGCGCGAGGACGTCCAGGCCGTCTACCTGGCGATGCCCAACTCGCTGCACTGCGATTACGCCGTCGAGGCCGCGCGGGCCGGCGTCCACATCCTCTGCGAGCGGCCGATGGCGGTGATGGCGGACGAGTGCCGCCGCATGATGCGCACCTGCCAGACCAACCGCGTGAAGCTCATGATCGCCTACCACGTCGGGACGATGCCGGCGTACCGGAAGGTCCTCGAGCTCGTGCGGGGCGGCGCCATCGGCGCGGCCAAGACCTTCAGCAGCGACGCCACGATCCGCGTCCAGGACCCCGACGACGTCCGGCTGCAGCGCCGCCTCGGCGGCGGCACCATGTACGACCTCGGGGTGGCCGCGATCTTCGCGGCGCGCACCGTCTTCGACGCCGAGCCCGCACAGGTCATGGCCATGACGGCGCGGATGACGCGGCGCTACGGCGGCGACGTCGACGAGAGCACCGTCGCGCTCGTCCGCTTCCCCGACGACCGTCTGGCGCATCTCCACACCTCGTTCGGCGAGGAGCCCACCTCGGTGCTCACGGTGTTCGGGGACGACGGCTCGATCCGGCTCACGGGCGCCTACGATCCGTTCGCCCCGGCCGCGCTCGAGGTGGTTCGCGGCGGGCGCCGCGAGGCCATGACCTTCGAGCCGTTCGACGCCGTCGCGGCCGAGCTCGCCTATTTCTCGAACGCGATCCTGAAGGACGTCGCGCCCGAGCCCTCGGGCCTCGACGGCCTCACGGACGTTCGCATCGTCGAAGCGATCTACCGCTCAGCGCGCGACGGCCGTCCCGTGACGCTGCCGCGGATCGCGCGCGTCGAAGCGCCACCCGCCGCGCACGACCTGCGCAAAGCGGTGGCGGACCGTCGTCAGGCCAGCTGAGCCGGCGCGGGAAACCCCAACACGCAGGAGGAGGCAGAACGATGAAGATTTGGATGGGCGCATTGGCGCTTGTCGTCGCCAGCACGCTGGCGGCGGCTCCCGCGCTCGCGCAGGGAGCGTCGGGCACTCCCTCGCCCTCGGCCAGCCCGAGCGACACGAAGCCCGCGGATTCCGCGAAGCCCGCGGATTCCGCGAAGCCCGCGGATTCGATGAAGTCCTCGGACATGAAGAAGTCGGACACCATGAAGTCTGACAAGGACTCGATGAAGGGCGACAAGGCCGCGAAGAGCGCGGGCGCCGGCGCCTCCGCCAACGCCGACCAGGTGAAGGCGGCCCAGCAGGCGCTCAAGGATCAGGGCCACGATCCGGGCGACATCGACGGCAAGATGGGCCCCCGGACCCAGGCCGCGCTTCGTGACTACCAGAAGAAGCAGGGCCTCAAGACGACGGGGCAGCTCGACTCGGAGACGATGGCCAAGCTCGGCGCCACCAAGACCTCGGCGACCGAGTCCTCGAGCACCCCGGCGGCCTCGCCGAGCACGAGCCCGGCGCCGGACAAGTCGAGCGCGAGCCCGGCCCCCGCGCCGAGCGCCAGCCCGGCCGCGCCGAGCACCAGCCCGGCGCCTGACAAGCCGGCCACGGACACGAAGTCGGACACCGCGAAGCCGGAGGACAAGAAGCAGCCGAAGTAGCGCGGCAACGGACCGACGCGAGGAAGGCCGGGACGTCCTCCCGGCCTTTTTCCTGTCCGCGCTAGCGGCCCTGGACGCAGCCGCCGGCGGCGAGCGCGGCGAGGACGGCGCGTGGCGAGGCCTCGCCGGGCAGCGGCACGCTGACGTCGGCGAGTCCGCAGCCGTCGAGCGTCACGCCGATCGCGCGGGCGGCGCCCTGCGCGCGGCGGAAGTCCCGCGACAACGCGCCGTCGAGCGTCAGACGCCCCTCGTCCCCCACGCCCGCGCGCGCCGTCAGCACGAAGCCGGCGTGAGGGCCGGTCTCCGCGGCGGACTGAAGCCCGAGCGTCAGGCCGCGCAGGGTCAGCGGCCGCTCGGCGGCGACGAGCCGCACGGTGCCGTCGACGATCCGCAGCCGCCGCAGCATGACGCCAGGGCCGGCCAGGCGCTCCACGAGGGCGGTGAGCGCGGCCGGCGTGCCGCGATCCATGCCGAGCGTGAACGACGGCCGCTGGAGCTCCAGCCGTGAGATCCGTCCGGTTCCGGCCCCGACGTCCCACCGATCCACGGCCAGGATCAGCGCGGCGGCCGTGAGCGGGGCGCTGCGCGGCTCGTCGAACCTCGCCACGAGCCGCTCGACCCGCACCTGTCCCGACGCGAGCAGTCGCGCGCCCGCCACGACGAGCGTCGCGTCGAGGTCCGCGCGGCCGCCCGTCAGCCGCACCCCCGTGCCCGCGAACGTCTCGGGGAAGTCCTCCAGTAACGCCGGCGTGTCGAGCCCCCGCGCGCGCACGCGCAGGGCGTAGGCGCCGCCGCCGAGCGGCTGGCCGGTCACCCGGACGCTCGTGCCGTACATCGCCATCTCGACGGCGAAGGCGGCGTCGCCCTCGCCGAAGTCGGCGAGCCGGTCCAGGCGCGCGGAGAGGTCGCGGGCGACGAGCGCGCGGCGGCTCCCGGCTTCCTCGACCACCAGCGCGCCCTCGCTGACGACGATCCCGTCGACGATCACGGGCGGCCCGCCGCGCGCGGCGCTGCCGAGGCCGATGAGCCGGAGGGCCGGGGCCTGCGCGATGACGAGCCGCGGCGCGACGACCCGCACCCGCTGCAGCGTGAGGGGCGCGCCGCTGAAGAGGTCGCCGAGCGATGCCGTCGCCTCCACCGCGTCGGCGCGGAAGATCTCGCGGCCGGCCTCGTCGCGCGCGCTGACCGACGACAGGCGCAGCCGGCCCGTGAGCGGCTCGTAACGCAGGCCCGAGACGACGAGGCCCCCGGGCGCGAGCGTCGCGAGGCGTGCCTCGGCAAGGAGGGTGAGGGCGCCGGCCCCGCCCACGAGCCCGGCCACGAGCGCGACGGCGGCGACGAGCGCCTTCACGCGGCGGGCCGCGCCACGCGCGCCCGGTCGGTGTCGGCGGCCAGCGCGTCCTGGAGGTCGCGCCGCGTCACCACGCCGACGAGGGCCGGGCCGTCGACGACGGCCACGCGCCCGCCGCGCGTGCGGCCGAGCGTGACGAAGGCCTGCCAGGCGGAGTCGCGGGGCCGCACCACGTGCTCTGCGCGCAGGGTCGTCCCCGCCTCCGCGAGCGGAGCCACCGCGTCGGCGATCAGCGGGGCCCGGGTCATGACGTCCTCGACGCGCAGGGCCTCGAGACGCTCGCGCAGGCGCACGATCTCCCACGAGGCGCGCGCCGCCTGGTGCAGGAACAACCCGATGAGGACGAACCACAGACCGCCGACGAGGTCGCCGGCCACCGCGCGCGCCACGCCGACGCCGACGAGCACGAACCCCACCGCCGACCCGCACCGGCTCGCGATCTGCGTGGCGCGGCTCAGGCGCCCCGTCCACCACCAGACGACGGCGCGCAGCACGCGCCCGCCGTCGAGCGGAAAGCCGGGCACGAGGTTGAAGACGCCGACGACGAGGTTGACGACGACGAGGTAGCCGGCGACGGCGTGAAACGCGGCCGGTCCCGCCACCGCGCGATCGATGACGAGGCAGAGCCCGGCGAGGGCGAAGCTCGTGAGCGGGCCGACCACGGCGATCAGCAGCTCGGCGCGCGGCGTCGGGGGCTCGGCATCGAGCTGCGAGACGCCGCCAAAAACGTGCAGCGTGATGCCACCGACCGGCACCCCCTGATCCAGCGCGGCCAGGGCGTGCGCCAGCTCGTGCAGCAGCACCGACACGAACAGCAGCAGGGCCGCCAGCACCCCGTACAGGGCGTACGCCAGGGGCCCGTCGGCCGGGAGGACGGCGGGGAAGTAGCCGGAGGCGAGGCTCCACGTGACGAGCCCGAAGACCAGGAGCCAGCCGAGATCGATCCGGATGGGGATGCCGCGGACGCGAAAGAGCTCGATCACCGCCAGACTCGGGTCAGCGCCAGCGTGCCATCGCCGGGCAGCGACCCGTCGGACGACACTCCTTTCGCCAGCCCGATCAAGCGTGTCTGTGACGCCGCGGCCAGGCGCAGGAACCCGCCATTGGGCAGCGCGAACGCGGCGCCATCGGGCTCCAGCTTGCCGGTGAGCCGGGTCATCCGCCGGGCGCGGCCATTGCCCGCGGCGATCACGGCCACCATCTTCCCGTCACGGGAGACGGACGTGACGATGGCCTCGATGGGGACCGGCGTCGCGGTCGCCGGCGTCGTCCAGGTCCCGCGCCACACGCCGATGACCGGCTCCGGCGTGGCCGGCGACGGCACCGCCGCCGACGGGCTGCGGCCACTGCCGCTGAGTGCCAGGAGGAGGAGGAGCATTCCTTCGAGCATGACGGTATTCTGAAGGTGAGCAAACGATGCGCCACCGGCTGCGAGGGGCGGCGGTGGCCCGAAAGGCACCCGCATGCGCAGACGCCGCCCCTCTTCGCTCCTGCCGCTGCTCTTCGTCCTGCTCCTGCTCCCCGCCTGCGCCCGCGTGCACCCACACGTGGCGCTCCCGCCCCTGACCCTCGGCGAGCCGTCGTTCTTTCCCACGCTGGAGGCGTACGCGTCGTCGCCCATCGTGGGGGGCAACACCGTCGAGGTGCTGCTCAACGGGGAGCAGATCTTTCCGTCCATGCTCGAGGCGATCCGCGCCGCCAAGCAGACGATCACGTACGCGCAATACTTCTACGAGGACGGGCCCGTCTCTCGCGACATCGCGGAGGCCCTGGCCGAGCGCTGCCGCGCAGGCGTCGGGGTGAAGGTCCTGCTCGACTCCTTCGGCAGTCTCAGCATGCCCCGGGAGTACGCGGACCAGATGTCCCGCTCGGGCTGCCACGTGGCGTGGTTCCGGCCGCTCTCGCAGTACATCCTCCGCCGCTACGTCAACCGGAACCATCGCCGGATCCTCGTGGTGGACGGCCGGATCGGCTTCACGGGCGGCTCCGGCGTCAGCCGCAAGTGGATGGGCAACGGCCGCGTCGAGCACCACTGGCGCGACACCGACGTCCGGCTCGAGGGGCCGGCCGTCGAGTATCTCCAGGCCGCGTTCGCCGAGAGCTGGCTCGAGACGACGGGGGTGGTGCTCGGCGGGGAACCCTACTTTCCACGCCCGCTGGAGCCGCGCGGCGACGTCTACGCGCAGGTCGTGAAGAGCTCGCCGGCGGCGGGGAGCTTCGCGATGTACACCACGTTCTTGCTGGCGCTCAACGCGGCCCAGCGCTCGATCCAGATCACCAACCCCTACTTCGTGCTGGACCGGCGGATGCGCGACGCCCTGCTGGCGACGGCCCGCCGCGGGGTCAAGATCACCGTGCTCGTGCCGGGCGCCATCGACCACAACATCGTGCGCATGGCGAGCCGGGCCCAGTTCGGCGAGATGCTCAAGGGCGGGATCGAGATCTACGAGTACATGCCGGCGCTGCTCCACAGCAAGACCATGGTCATCGACGGGGTGTGGGCCACCGTCGGCAGCACCAACCTCGACAACGTCTCGTTCGCGGTGAACGAGGAGCTGAACGTCATCGTCTACAGCCGGCGCGTGGCCCGGCAGCTCGAGGAGGTCTTCTACGCGGACGTCGCGCGGTCCCGGCGGGTGACGTACGAGGCGTGGAAGGATCGGGGCGTGAGAGCCCGCATGCTGGAAGTCCTCGCGCTGCCGATCCGAGACTTGCTGTAGATGGGGGGCCCGTGCGGGCCCCCCAATTTCTTAGATCCGGCTGCGGCCCGGCAGCACCAGGCGGTAGATGCCGAGGATGATGACGGCGCCGACGACGGCCATGATGAATCCCGCCGCATCGCCCTCGCGGTAGAGACCCAGCACGCGGCCCAGCCATCCGCCGAGCATCGCACCAACGATGCCGAGCACGATCGTCAGGATGACCCCGCCCGGGTCGTTGCCTGGCATGATCAGCTTCGCGACGAGCCCGACCACCAGGCCGAACACGATCCACAGCAGAATGTCCATCGCCGAACTCCTTTCACCGGCGCCCGAGGAACGGCACGCCCCACACGATGGACAGCGCTGCACACTGAATGCCACGATGACGCGCGAACGCGCGTCGGCGAGACGATTTGTAGAAATTACTCCTCGTCGCGGCGGCGCCACGCGTCCATGACGCGTGTCGCGCTCACGGCGGTGAGACCGACCAGCGGCAGGGTCAGCAGGCTGGGGACGAGCCGCTCGTCGGACGGCAGTGTAAGAGCGGCTTTGAAGGCTTCGACACCGAGCAGGTTTGAGACGAGGAAGAACACGATCCAGAGCCCGAGGCGCATACCGACATCCCTTTCGCGATGAAATTCAGAGGCGCGAACTTTCGCACTCTACGGCATTCTTCTTCCCTCGCCAAGCGCGATTTGGGGTTGGCACGGCGTTCGCTTGAAGAGCGAAGCATGAGCCTCTGCGCTTCGTGCGGCTTGCAGCTCTCGGGTGACGCGGGCCTGTGCCCGCATCACCACTGCGTGTACGGCGACGACTGGGCGGTCGCGAACCGGATCATGTGTGACTTCTTCCATCGGAGGAAAGTTCCGCCGCGCTTGGCGCAGCCCGAGCGTGACGACGACTTCTGGGCGCACACCGGCGAAGCGGCGTAGGACTCAGACGGCGGCGGCGGTCGGCGCGTGCGGCGCCGGCGCCGGCCTGGTTTCACCCGGCGCGTAGAACGACGACTCCCCCAGACCCTCCACGCAGTCGCGCGTGAACTCGATGAGGTGGTGGCTCACCAGGGCCACGTGGATCAGCGCCTCGATCTTCCCCGTCCGCAGTGCCGGCCACGCCATCCGCCAGAACGTGCGCCGGTAGCGGCCGAGCACGCCGACTCTCAGGATCAGCCGCGCCAGGATTCCCACCCCCATGCGGACGTTCGCCCACGAGGCGCGCTGCGCGTTCACCGGGTAGTCCTTGCGCCGGGCGAAGGTGTGCGTCACCTGGTGCGCGAAGCGGGCGTAGAGCGCCTCGGGCTCGTAGGCGGCCGTGATGCAGCGGCGCCACATGTCGATCACCGTCTCGTAGGGCAGCCGGAAGGCGACGTTGGACTCGCGACCCGCCTCGGGCACGAGCCGGTCCTCCGCGGCCAGCCGCCGCCACAGCGGCGTCTTCGGCAGCGCGTAGAGCACGTTGATGGTGAGGAGCGGGATCCGCGACTCGCGGATGAACTCGATGATGTGGTCGGCCGTCTCCGGCGTGTCGGTGTCGAGGCCGAGGATGATCCCGGAGACGACCTCCAGCCCGTAGGCGTTGATCCGCTCCACCGCTTCGAGGATCGGCATCCGGAGGTTCTGATCCTTGGACATGAAGCGGAGGGCCTGGGGCTCGGGCGTCTCGATCCCACAGAAGACCGTGATGAAGCCCGCCTCCCGCATCAGCTCCAGCACCCGCTCGTTCTTGGCGATGTTCAGCGTGGCCTCGCAGGCGAAGCGGAGCGGGTAGCGGTTCTTCTCCTGCCAGGCCACGAGGTGCGGCAGGAGCTCCAGGACCGCCTTCTGGTTGCCGATGAAGTTGTCGTCGACGAAGTAGACCGACGTGCAGCCGGCCGCGGCGATCAGATCGAGCTCGCGGCAGATCTGCTCGGGCGTCTTGAGCCGCGGGTTGCGCCCGTAGAGCTCGGGGATGTCGCAGAACTCGCACGAGTACGGACAGCCGCTCGAGAACTGGATGTTGGCGATGAAGTACTCGCGCAGCGGGATCATCTCGTAGGCCGGCGTGGGGAACTGCGCGAGCGGCAGCCGCTCCTTCGTCTCGAACCGCAGCTGGTGGCGCGGCCGCCCCCCGTGGTGGTCGAGGTATTCGATGAGCCGGTCGGTCGCGTCCCCGAGCTCGCCGAGATGCACCATGTCGGCGTCCGGATAGTACTCGGGGCAGCCCGAGACCGAGGGCCCGCCCACCACCACCGGCCGGCCGTGCGCGTGCGCCCGCGCGATCACCTCGTGGATGCGCGGCCGCTGCACGTGCATGCCGGAGACGAACACGGCATCGGCCCAGCGGAAGTCGTCGTCGGTCGCGGGGCGCGAGTTCTCGTCGACGAAGCGGATCTCCCACGTCTCGGGCAGGTACGCGGCCACCGCGAGCAGCCCCTGCGGCGGCATGAAGGCCCGGACGCGGCCGCCGAAGAAGGGATACGCGTGCTGGAACGTCCCGAAGGAGCGCGCGTACACGGGGTACACGCAGAGGATCCGGCGTCGCGAGGCCGGCTGGTAGGACGTGCGCATGGGGGCTGGTTCGAGGATACCATTACGCCCCAGGGAGGACCCCTTCATGGAGCTCGCATCCGTTCGCGCCGTCGTCACCGGCGGAGCCTCGGGCCTCGGCCGCGCCACCGCCGCGCGGCTGGCCGCCGCCGGCGCCCGCGTCGCCATTCTCGACCGCCCCGCGTCGGCCGGCGCCGACGTCGCCAAGTCGCTCGGCGACGCCGCCGTGTTCACGCCCGCCGACGTGACGAGCGCCGACGACGTCACCGCCGCGCTCGACGCCGCCCGCGCTCGGCTCGGCGCCATCAACGTGCTGGTGAACTGCGCGGGCATCGGCACGGCCATGAAGACCTTCGGCAAGGCGGGGCCGGCCAAGCTCGAGGAGTTCACGCGTGTCATCAGCGTGAACCTCATCGGGACCTTCAACTGCATCCGGCTCGCCGCCGTCCACATGGCGCAGAACGCGCCCACGAAGGACGGCGAGCGCGGCGTCGTGATCAACACGGCGTCGGTGGCCGCCTTCGACGGCCAGATCGGCCAGGCCGCCTACTCCGCCTCCAAGGGCGGGATCGTGGGCCTGACCCTGCCGGTGGCACGCGACCTCGCCGAGCAGGGCGTGCGCGTCATGACCATCGCCCCGGGCATCTTCGAGACGCCGCTCCTCGGCACGCTGCCCGAGCCCGTGCGCGCCTCGCTCGCCAAGCAGGTGCCGTTCCCCTCGCGGCTCGGCCAGCCCGACGAGTACGCGGCCCTCGCCTGCCACATCATCACCAACGTCATGCTCAACGGCGAGACGATCCGGCTCGACGGCGCCATCCGCATGGCGCCGCGCTAGCCGGATGAGGCGGGCGCGGCGCTCGCGCACGGCGCACGCCGGCTGGTCGGCGATCTCCGGCCGGATCCGGGTCGTGGACTACCGTCAGGAGCGGCGGCTCATCGTCGGCGGCGCGATTCTCTCGGCGTATCCGCTGAACGGTGACTGGTCGGCCATCGAGCGCGAGTACTGGTGGCACGGCGTGGCCCCCGTGCGCTTTCCGCCCAACCCACGCGTGCTGCTCGTCGGCCTCGGCGGCGGCACCCAGGCCCACCTCGTCCACCGCCTCACCACGCCGGGGCTCATCACCGCCATCGAGCGCGATCCCGTCATCCTCGACGTCGCGCGCACCTGGTTCGGGCTGAACGAGCTGGGCCCGATGGAGTTCTACGAGGGCGACGCCGAGACGGTGGCGGCCATCCTCTCCGACGCCGGCCGCCGCTTCGACTTCGTGATGGAGGACGCGGCCTACGCCGACCTGGACCGCTCCCGCCCCGTGGTCGAAGCCCTCGTACCGCTGGTGGCGCCCGAGGGCACGCTCGTCGTCAACCGCCACCGCCGCGGCGACGCCGGCGCGATCTCCCGCTATCTACGCTCGCGCTTCGCCTCGGTCCGCACCCAGCGCGTGAGACGCGAAGGCGAAAACGTCCTGATCTACGCCTCCGGGCCGCGCGCGGGGTGAGGCTGCTCGGCGATGTGGGGCGCGGCCGCGCCCGCGGGTCAGGTGGTGGAAAGCCTTTGACCCGCGTCTAGCGCGCGATCGTCTGCTGCGCCGCCGGCTGCAAGCGCCAGCGGGTGCAACACGTCGATCGCGTAGCCGACGTCGAGGCGCTCGCCCAGCCAGCCGGGCATCGCGGTCCGCGCGTCGATGTGGAGTTTGTGCGCGTCGTTCTCGGCTCGCAGCGTCTCGACCGGGTTGGTTGGGATCTTACCCGGCGGCGGGACGTCGGGCAGGAGCAAGCCATCCGGCCGCCGGAAGCGGAGCGCGCCGTCCAGCTGTCGCTCGACCTGGTAGCCGTCCTCGTGGACCGCGCGGTGGTGCCGCCGGCATAGCATCGCCAGATTCGACAGAGTGGTGGGGCCGCCGTGCGCCCAGTGCCGGATGTGATGGCCCTGCCCGAACGGCAGCCCGCAGCCCGGGAAGCGGCAGCCGCGGTCTCGATGCTGAAGGGCCCGGCGGAGCGCCGGGGGAATCGTCCGCGCCCGGGCACCGACTTCAGTCACCCGGCCATCCGGGTCATGGCGCATCACCACGCGGGTCGCGTCGCACGCCAGCCGCCGGGACGTCTCCGCAGACACGTGGGCGCCGTCCTCGAGCGCGGATTGACCCGGCGCGCTGGGATCCGCCGGCCCGTTCGTCTCGGCCAGGACCGAAGCGTCGACGTGGATGACCACCTGATAGCGTTCTCCGGGAGCCCCTGGATCGATCCCGTGGTGGAGGGCGGTTTCGGCCAGTAGGCCGAGCGCATCAGCCTGCTGCTGACCGAATGTGGGCGGGTCCGCGGCGGGGTCCTGGACCGTTTCCGCGGGCGGCTCCTGGAGCGTTTCCGCCGCCGGCTCCTGAAACGTTCCCGCGGGAACGTTTTTGTTTATCAAACCGGCTCCGGAGTCCGTGACCCGCGCGCGCTGAGACAAGACCTCCCGGCCGGCGTCGAGGGCCTTCATCAGCACCGCCCCGGTCTCCGGCTCCAGCCGCCCGCGGATGACGACCATACCGTCTTCGTCTTGATACACGTGGAGCGTCCGGCTGCGGTGGCGCTGGGTGCTCTGCTTCGCCTCAGCGATCCGGTCCACTCGCCGCCAGCCCTGGACGATGCGCTCGACGTGCTCGGCGGTGCCGGCCCGGCCGACGTTCAGCAGCCGCTCCTCGGTCTCCGGAGTCGCCACCCGGGTCAGCGCCCGGACCTTGGAGTACGACAGCTCGCCGCGCGCCAGCGCGTCCGCCAGCCGGGGTAGATCCCCGAGCGCGCGCGCCACGCGAACGCGTTCACGGGCCGCGCCGTGATCGAGGCCGACGCGCCACGTCAGCCAGTGCGCACATGACTTGAACCCGTTGCCCCAGCCCCCGCGGGCGTCGAACTCGCGGATCAGGTCCAGCAGGTGTGCGGTGGCAGCGTCGAGGTGAGCGGACATCTCGGCGATCTGGTCGCCGAGGCGCTCCAGCTCGATGGCAGCCGGGTCAACGGTGGGCGGGATCATGGGCGCGAGACTGACTTCATACGGCATGCTCATCGGCGCATCTCCTCTTCTCTGCGCCGACTCTACACCGCGATTTTCAAGGACTCAGGGCGCCGCCAGGATGCGCGATCCTTGCGCGATCCCGACTTTTCGCGCGTGCGCGCGTTCTCGTGCGCCTCGGCCCGAAAGCGCGGCGCTGAAGCCACATCAGGCGTCGATGGTGTACATGCGGCGGGTGCAGACGGCAAACGTCGTCAAGAGTCGAAAATTAGATACAGCCGCTGTGCGCTTCCGAGCGCTGGGGGGTGTGGGGGCCATGTCGGACCCCCCCACCTTCAACTGGTCGGCAGCTTCTTGAACCGCAGCCGGTGCGGCCGCTCCGCCTCCGCCCCCAGCCGCTTCTTGCGGTCGGCCTCGTAGTCCTGGTAGTTGCCCTCGAACCACACCACGCGGCCCTCGTCCTCGAAGGCGAGCATGTGGGTGGCGACGCGGTCGAGGAACCAGCGGTCGTGGCTGATGATGACGGCGCAGCCGGGGAACTCGAGCAGCGCGTCCTCGAGGGCGCGCAGCGTGTCCACGTCCAGGTCGTTGGTGGGCTCGTCGAGCAGCAGCACGTTGCCGCCGGCGGAGAGCGTCTTCGCCAGGTGGAGCCGGTTGCGCTCGCCGCCCGACAGCTCTCCGACCCGCTTCTGCTGGTCGCTCCCCTTGAAGTTGAACGACGCGACGTAGGCGCGCGACTGCATGGTGCGGCCGGCCACCTGCATGAGGTCGAGGCCGCCCGAGATCTCCTCCCACACCGTCTTCTTGCCCTCGAGGGCGTCGCGGCTCTGGTCCACGTAGGCGAGCTGGACCGTCTCGCCGACGCGCAGCGTGCCGGCGTCGGGCTTGTCCTGTTTCACGATCATGCGGAAGAGCGTCGTCTTGCCGGCGCCGTTGGGCCCGATCACCCCGACGATGCCGCCGCGCGGCAGCTTGAACGACAGGTCCTCGATCAGCACGCGGTCGCCGTAGCCTTTGGCCACGTGGTCGGCCTCGACGACGACGTCGCCCAGCCGCGGCCCGGGCGGGATGCTGAGCTCCAGCGTGTCCGCGCGCTTGTCGTTGGCCTCCTGCAGGAGCGCGTCGTAGGCGGCCAGGCGTGCCTTGCTCTTGGCCTGCCGGGCGCGCGGCGACATCTGCACCCACTCCAGCTCGCGGGCCAGCGTGCGCTGGCGCGCGGCATCGGACTTCTCCTCCTGCTTGAGCCGCTGCTCCTTCTGCTCGAGCCACGAGGAGTAGTTGCCTTCCCAGGGGATGCCCGCGCCGCGATCGAGCTCGAGGATCCACTTCGCGACGTTGTCGAGGAAGTAGCGGTCGTGGGTGATGGCCACCACGGTGCCGGGGTACTCGTCGAGGAAGCGCTCGAGCCACGCCACCGACTCGGCGTCGAGGTGGTTGGTGGGCTCGTCGAGCAGCAGCATGTCGGGCCGCGCCAACAACAATCGGCAGAGCGCCACGCGGCGGCGCTCGCCGCCCGAGATCTTCGACACGTCGGCGTCACCCGGCGGCACGCGGAGGGCGTCCATGGCCATCTCCACCGTGCGGTCGAGGTCCCACGCGTTGGAGGCGTCGATCTTGTCCTGGAGCCGCGCCTGCTCCTCGAGGAGCTTCTCCATCTCCGTGTCCGAGAGCGGCTCGCCCAGCTTGGCCGAGACCTCCTCGAAGCGCGTGAGCAGCGCGCGCGTCTCCGCCACGCCCTCCTCCACGTTGCCGCGCACGTCCTTGGCGGCATCGAGCTGCGGCTCCTGCGGCAGGTAGCCGATGCGCAGGCCGTCGGCGGGAAACGCCTCGCCGAGGAAATCCTTGTCGACGCCGGCCATGATGCGCAGGAGCGACGACTTGCCGGCGCCGTTGGCGCCGAGCACGCCGATCTTGGCCCCGTGGAAGAACGAGAGATAGATCCCGCGCAGGATCTCCCGCTTGGGCGGGACGACCTTGCGGAGGTCTTTCATGACGAACGCGTATTCCCCGGCCATGCGCTATGCCGCTCCCATCAACCGGCGGTGTTCGGGCATCATGCAGCGGTCCTGGACGACGCGGATGCCGGCGCGCGCCAGGGTCTCGGCGGCGCCGTCGTCGCGGATGCCGAGCTGGAACCACACCACCGCGGGTCGCCGCGGCAGCCGCACGATCTCCGTCGCGTGGCCCGGCAGGAACTGCGGGCGCCGGAAGATCTCGACGACGTCCGCGGGCTCGCGGAGATCCGCGAGCGTGGCGACGACGGGCTCGCCCAGGATGCGCTCGCCCATGCGCGTCGGGTTCACGGGCAGCACGCGGTAGCCGCGCGCCTTGAGGTACGCCGGCACGTAGTACGCGGGCTCGGCCGGCTCGCCCTTGGCGCCGAGCACGGCGATGGTGCGCGCCTCCTCGAGCACGCGCAGGAGCCCGGCGTCGTCGCCCACGAGATTGTCCCGCCAGTCCATACGAAGGGTCAGCCTCTCACGAGCCGCCGAGGGCTGCAATGATTTCGCCGCCGAACGTCTCCGCGCGCCAGCGGCGCACGCCGTCGAGCGCGGCCAGCTCCTCGATCGTGCGCGGCGCCGCCTCCGCGATCTGGCCGATCAGACGGTTCGGCAGCAGCACGCCCGGCTCGAGGCCCGCGCGCTCCGTGGCGCTGGCGCGCCAGCGGCGCAGCGCTTCCACGCGGCGGCTGACGATGCCGGGGATGCGCGGCCGCGGCCGGTGTGGCCACTGCGGCAGGTCCGCGTCGGGCACCGCGAGGCCGCGCTCCACCGCACCGACCAGGGCTTGTCCCCAGCGCCCGAGCACGCGGGGCGTGACGCCGGGCAGCGTGGCCAGCGCGGCCGCGTCACGCGGGACCGTGCGCGCGATCGCCAGGAGGATGTCCTCGGACAGGATCTTGAACGGCGGCCGGTCGGCGGCGCGCGCCAGCGACTCGCGGAGCGTCCACAGCTCGCGGAGGATCGCGAGCGCGCCCGGAGGCAGCTCGCGCGCGCCCTTGATGCCGAGGAACGCGTCGGGATCGACGACGCGCTCGGGCACGATCTGCGCCGCGAGCGCCGCGCACTCCTCCTCGACCCACGCGACTCGGCCGATCGTGCGCAGCTCCTCCACGAGCCGCGCCTTGAGCGCGAACAGGTGGCGGACGTCGGCGGCGGCGTAGTCGAGCTGCGCGGGCGACAGCGGCCGGGCCGACCAGTCGTCGCGCTGGCGGGAGGGCGGCAGCGTGATCGAGAGCCACGCCTCGAGCAGCGTGTCGAGCCCGAGCGCCTTGCCGCCGAGGAACCGCGCCGCGATGGAGGTGTCGAAGATGGACCGGAACGCGAAGCCGTAGCGGCGCTTGAGATGGGAGAAGTCGTTGTCGCCCGCGTGCACGACCACCACCGGCGAGGCGCCCGCGAAGACCGGCGCGAGCGGCGTGAGGTCGGGCAGCGCGAGCGGGTCGATGAGCCACACGCCGTCGGGCGTGGCCAGCTGCACGAGCGACAGCCGCTCGGGATAGTGGTGGAGGCTGTCGCCCTCGGTGTCGAGGGCGACCTCGGGGGCGGCGGCGAGCGCCCGGGCGGTGGCCGCCAGCGCGCCGGTGTCAGCGGTCCAGACGGGAGCGTTCAGCGGCGGCGGTCGAGGATCGAGCGCTCCATGCGCTCGAAGCGGCGGCGCAACGGCTCGAGGCCCTCGTCGTGAGTGATGACGTACAGCTCGTTGGTCCGGATCGCGGCCAGCACCAGGTCGGCCACCGTCTCGGGCGCCAGGTAGCGCCCGATCAGCTCGACCGGCTCCGCCGCCTTCTCCTCGTTGCGCAGGGCGGCCGGGCGGCTGCGCTCGGAGTCGCGGATGCGCGTCTCGACGCCCATCGGGCAGAGCACCGACACGCCGATCCGATAGGGCTTGAGGTCCTTGGCGAGGGTCTCAGACAGGCCCACCACCGCGTACTTGGACGTGTTGTAGACGCCGAGGCCCTTGCTGGCGATGAGCCCCGCCATCGACGCCGTGTTGACGACGTGGCCCGGCTCGCCGCGCGCGATCATGCGCGGCACGAACGCCTCCACGCCGTGGATCACGCCCCAGAGGTTGACGCCGAGCACCCATTGCCAGTCGCGATGGGTGGCCGTCTCCAGCCCGCCCCAGGCGGCCACGCCGGCGTTGTTGCAGAGGACGTGGACCGCGCCGAACGTCTCGAAGGCGCGCGCGGCCAGCGCCTCGACCTGGGCGAGCTCGGTGACGTCGGTGCGGACGGCCAGCGCCTTGACGCCGAGCCCTTGCGCCTCGCCGGCCACCGCCGCCATCCCGGCCTCGTCGAGGTCGGCCACGACGACGTTGGCGCCCTCACGCGCGAATCGCAGAATGAGCGCGCGGCCGATGCCGCTCGCGCCGCCCGTGACCACGGCGGTCCGTCCTCGCAGGTCCACGTCGCCCCCCGATCAGCGCTCCAGTATCGGCCGGAGGACCTCCTCCAGGCGTTCCGCGTCGGCAGGCTTGCGGAGAAACGCGGCGAACCCGGCAGCCTCGGCCCTCCTCACGGTATCCGGGCTGCCATCGCCGGTCAATGCGACGATCGCCGGCGCCGGATCGCCGTTCAGCGCCGTCACCCTGGCGGCAAAGTCGAAGCCCTGGATGCCGCCGAGGTGGAGATCGAGGAGGACGACGCGCGGGTGGGTGCGGCGGATGAGCTCGAGGGCGGCCTCCCCCGACTCCGCCATGAGCACGCGGGAGCCGGGGAAGATAAGGGTCAGCAGCTCGCCGAGCGCCCGGCGGGTGTCCGAGTCGTCTTCGACGACCAGGATCGGCCCCATCGCCCGGGGCGCGATCAGCCCGCTGAGGCCAGCTCCACGCGGTTGAGCCATGCGGGCCGCCATCCGGTCCGACGCATCGTGGCCACGACTCGCTGTGGGTGACCCCAGTCGCTCCAGTCGACGCTCTTGGCCCGGACCGTGAGGAGCGCGTCGGCGCCGGGCACGAGCACGCGCTCCGAGAAACCACTCGTCTCGAGCGCCGCGTAGACGCGCTCGGCCGCCGTCGCTTCGCCCGGCGTGCCCTGGGCGAGGCGCAGCGGCTCGAACGCCGCGAGCAGATCGCCCGCCACGCGGCGTGTGAGATCGAGGAACGCGTCCACCCACCCGACCATGACGAAGCTGTTCCAGAGCGCGCCGCGCTCGTAGAGCCGCTCGGCCAGCCGGGCGGACGGCTTCTCCCAGAAGCGCCGGATCGGGAACGCGGGCTCGCCCGACAGGGGCAGCGGCACCGGGTCGGGATCGATCCAGCCGTACTCCGTCTCCGGCGCCGTGGCCTCCACGCCCAGGAGGACGACGCTGGCGGGCCGGGCGCGAACGACGTCGACCGCGTGGGTCACGATCGTGACGAAGGCGCCGTCGTCCGAGATGTAGTGGTCCGAGGGGAAGACGGCGACGGGGACGTTGCCGGCGAGCTGACGGATCCGGAGCAACGGATAGAGGATGCCGGGCGCCGTCCCGATGTTCCGGGGCTGGACGACGAGGCGATCGGGGGCGAGTTCCCGCGCGAGACCCTGATAGTACGGCTCGTGCACGCGGCTCACGACGACCACGTGCTGATCGGCGCGGGTGAAGAGGTCCGCGCGGCGGCGGGTGCGGTCCAGCAGGGTTTCCCCGTCGAAGATCGCGCAGAACTGCTTGGGCCGTGGATCGCCCGCGATCTGCCGGGTCAGTGTCTTGAGTCGGCGGCCGTCACCTCCGGCCAACAGCAACGCCCACGGGGGCGTTGGCATCTCTCGCATGGGGTCCTCCGGGTCCGGAATCGAACGGTCGCCGAGGGAGCAACAACGATGCCGAAGATCCTGCCCGGTCCGACCACCCGCCTGACGCGCGCCTGCGCGCAGGTCGTGCACGACGGAGGGAAAGGTTCTGCCCAGGTTTGCTGGTAAAGCCTACGAAGACTCAGCGCGGCATCAGGGTGACGTGGCCGGCCGCGGCGTCGAAGGTCACCGTGAACGCGTCGAGGACGTCGCGGCCGAGCAGCCCGTCGAGGGCCTCGCCGGGCACGGCGTGAGCGATCACGGAGAGCGGCCCCACGTGGACACCCGCCAGGTCCAGGCGCGGCACGGACACGAGCGTCGCCACCGCCGAGCCCGTCACGCCGGTGATGCGGACGGGCGCCCCGGTCCACGGCAGGCCCGCGCGCGCCAGCGCCGCGGGCGCGATCACGGTGCGGTCGGCGCCGGTGTCGAGCAGCAGCCGCAGCGGGATCCCGTTCAGGCTCGCCTCCACCACCACCGCCGCGCCGCGCACGAACGGCACGACCGCGCCCGGTGGCGGCGGCAGCGGCGGCGGCGGCGCGGGTCGCGCGGCGGGATGGCCGATCTCGACGGCGCCGGCGCGAGAGGCCTCGGGGATCGACTCGAGGTCGCTCGTGTAGTGCGTCGTTCCGTCCGTCGCGGTCCAGCGATAGAGCGCCGCGGCCGCGGGCGCCGCCGTCGCCAGCACGAGGACGAGCGCAAGGACGCTACGCAACGACCTTGCGCGCGCGGAAGTCCGCGATCGTGGCCGCGTTGTACCCGCACTCCGCGAGCACCTCGTCGGTGTGCTCCCCGCGCATCGGCGCGTGGCGGCGGACGCCGGGCGTCATCGCCCCGAACGAGAGCGGCATGCCGACGACGGGGATTTCGCCGAGCTTGGGATGCGTGACGCGCCGGATCGTCGGGCGCGTCGCCGTCTGCGCGTCGTTGAGCACCTGGTCCACGGTGTTCACGGGCGTGGCGGGGACGTCGGCCTTCTCGAGAAGCTTGAGCAGCGCCTCGCGGTCGTGGCCCGCGATCGCGTCACCCACGCGCCGCTCGAGCTCCGTGCGGTGCTTGACCCGCTCGATGTTCGTGGCGAAGCGCGGGTCCTCCGCCATGTCGGCGAGCCCCAGCGCCCCCGCGAGCCGCTTCCATAGCCGGTCGTTGGCGCCGGCGATGAAGACCCACTGGTCGTCGCGGCAGCGGAAGTTGCGATAGGGCGACAGCGACGGATGCGCCGAGCCCAGCGCCCTCGGCACGGTGCCGGCGAGCAGGTAGCCCTCGGCCTGGAAGTTGAGGAGCCCGAGCGCGGTCTCGAGCAGCGAGCCGTCCACGCGCTGGCCCCGCCCGGTCGTGTCGCGCAGGCGGAGCGCGCCGAGCACCCCGAAGGCGCACAGGATGCCGGTGGTGAGGTCGAGGAACGAGACCCCGCAGCGCACGGGCGCGCCGTCGGGCTCGCCCGTGATCGACATGATGCCGCTGAACGCCTGCATGAGCGCCTCGTACCCCGCGCCCTCGGCCCGCGGCCCCGTGCGGCCGAAGGCCGAGACCGAGCAGTAGACGAGCCGCGGGTTCTCGCGGGCGAGCGTCTCGTAGCCGAGACCGAACTCCTCCATGGTCCCGGTGCGGAAGTTCTCGATGAGGACGTCGGCTTGCGCGGCGAGCCCGCGCACGATCGCCACGCCGTCGGGCTCCTTGAGGTTGACGGCGATGCCGCGCTTGTTGCGGTTGTTGACGAGGTAGCCGGCGGACTCGCCGTCCTTGTGGGGCGGCCAGGTCCGCGACTCGTCGCCGACGCCGGGATCCTCCACCTTGATCACGTCGGCGCCGAGGTCGCCGAGCAGCGCGCCGCAGAACGGGCCGGCCAGCACGCGGGAGAGGTCCACGACACGGATGCCATCGAGGGGAAGGGCTGTGCTCATGTGCGCTACTATACTCAATATGACGCGCCTTTCCGACGCCCTCGCGCGGCGGATCCTCGTGCTGGACGGCGCGATGGGGACGATGATCCAGGCCGCCGGTCTGAGCGCCGCGGACTTCGGGGGCGAGCGCTATGAGGGCTGCAACGAGCACCTGAACCTCACGCGGCCCGACGTCATTCGTGGTATTCACGCCGCCTACTTCCTGGCCGGCGCCGACGTGGTCTCGACCAACACCTTCGGCTGCGCGCCGTACGTGCTCGCCGAGTACGGCCTGGCCGAGCGGGCGCACGAGCTGTGCCGGGCCGCCGTGCGCCTGGCGCGGGAGGCCGCCGGGACCGGGTTCGTCATCGGCGCCATGGGCCCCTCCACCCGCTCGATCACCGTCACGCGCAACGTGACCTTCGACGACGTGCTCGCGGGCTACGAGGTGCAGGCGGCGGGCCTGCTCGCGGGCGGGGTCGATGCGCTCCTGCTCGAAACCGCCCAGGACACACTGAACCTCAAGGCCGCGGCGCTCGGCGTGCAGCGCGCGCGGCGCGCCACCGGCCACCACGACGTCCCGCTGATGGTGTCGGCCACGATCGAGCCCATGGGGACGATGCTCGCCGGCCAGGGCGTGGAGGCCCTCTATATCTCGCTCCAGCACCTCGGGCTCTTCTCCATCGGGCTCAACTGCGCGACCGGCCCCGAGTTCATGACCGACCACCTGCGCTCGCTCGCCTCGATCGCGACGTGCTGGACGAGCGTCTACCCCAACGCGGGCCTGCCCGACGAGCGCGGGCAATACGGCGAGACGCCCACGAGCCTCGCTCTGAAGCTCTCCCGGTTCATCGACCAGCGCTGGGTGAACCTGGTGGGCGGCTGCTGCGGCACGACGCCGGAGCACATCACGGCGATCGCCCGGCTCGTGGCCGGCAAGCCGCCACGGGTGCCGGCCGCCGCCGAGCCCCAGGCCGTCAGCGGCATCGAGGTCCTCTATCCCGCCGACGACAACCGGCCGATCTTCGTCGGCGAGCGGACCAACGTCATCGGCTCGCGCAAGTTCAAGGAGCTGATCGTCGCCGACCGCTTCGACGACGCCGCCGAGATCGGCCGCGCCCAGGTCCGCGCCTCCGCCCAGGTCCTCGACGTGTGCCTGGCCAATCCCGATCGCGACGAGACGGTGGACATGGACCGCTTCATGCGCGAGCTGACCCGGCGCGTGAAGGTCCCGCTCATGATCGACTCCACCGACGCCGCCGTGCTGGAGCTGGCGCTGCGCCACTGCCAGGGCAAGGCCATCGTGAACTCGATCAACCTCGAGGACGGCGAGGAGCGGTTCGAGAAGGTCGCGCCGCTCCTGCGCACGTACGGCGCCGCCGTGGTCGTGGGCTGCATCGACGAGAACAAGCAGCAGGGCATGGCCGTCACGCGCGCGCGCAAGCTCGCCATCGCCGAGCGCTCGTACGAGCTGCTCACGACCAGGTACGGCATCCCCGCGCGCGACCTGATCTTCGACCCGCTCGTCTTCCCGGTCGGCACGGGCGACGCCAACTACGTCGGCTCGGCCGTGGAGACCATCGAGGGGCTGCGCGCCATCAAGGCCCGCTTCCCGGAGTGCAAGACGATCCTCGGGATCTCGAACGTCTCGTTCGGGCTGCCCCCCGCGGGCCGCGAGGTGCTCAACGGCGTCTTCCTCTATCACTGCACGAAGGCCGGGCTCGACTACGCGATCATCAACACCGAGCGGCTCGAGCGCTATCCGTCCATCCCCGAGGAGGAGCGCCGGCTCGCCGAGGATCTGCTGGAAAACCGCGGCGCGGATCCGGTGGCGGCCTTCGCCGCGCACTTCCGCGACCGCGTGAAGACGCCGGTGGCCCGCGACTCGCTGCCCCTGGACGAGCGGCTCGCCCGCTACATCGTCGAGGGCAGCCGCGACGGCCTGCTGGAGGACCTCGACGCCAAGCTCCGCGAGGCGGCGCCGCTCGACATCATCAACGGCCCGCTGATGCGCGGGATGGACGAGGTCGGCCGGCTCTTCAACGACAACCAGCTCATCGTGGCCGAGGTGCTCCAGTCCGCGGAGGCCATGAAGACGGCCGTGGCCCACCTCGAGCCCCACATGGAGAAGGCGGACGCCGCGACGCGCGGGGTGATCGTGCTGGCCACCGTGAAGGGTGACGTCCACGACATCGGCAAGAACCTCGTCGAGATCATCTTCGGCAACAACGGCTATCGCGTGATCAACCTCGGCATCAAGGTCCCGCCCGAGGACCTCATCGCGGCCTGGCACACCCACAAGCCCGACGCCTTCGGGCTCTCGGGGCTGCTCGTGAAGTCCGCGCAGCAGATGGTGGTCACCGCGCAGGACCTCAAGGCGGCCGGCGTCGAGATCCCGCTGTTCGTGGGCGGCGCCGCCCTCACCAAGAAGTTCACGGCCACCCGCATCGCCGCCGAGTACGGCGGCGTCACCCTCTACGCCAAGGACGCGATGGATGGGCTCGACCTCGCCAACCGGCTCTTCTCCGCCGTGACGCGCGAGGGTCTCGTCGA
>DASYTM010000217.1:0-48573 GCA_036002345.1 Candidatus Methylomirabilota bacterium
GCCTGCTAAGCGGTTACAGGGCCAAAAGCTCTGTCCAGGGTTCGAATCCCTGCCTCTCCGCCACGGGCCCTTAGCTCAGGTGGACAGAGCATCGGACTACGAATCCGGGGGTCAGAGGTTCGAATCCTCTAGGGCCCACCACTCTCCTGACGAGGCCTTCATGCGGAAGGCGCTCGACGAAGCGCGACGGGGCCTCGCCGAGGGCGAGGTGCCCGTCGGCGCCGTCGTCGTGGTCGGTGGCGAGATCGTGGGGAGCGCGCACAACCGGCCGGTCGCGCTCGCGGACCCGACGGCGCACGCGGAAGTGCTGGCCCTGCGCGCGGCGGGGCTCGAGACCGGCAATTACCGGTTGACGGGCGCCACGCTCTACGCCACGGTCGAGCCGTGCACGATGTGCTGTGGCGCCGCGCTGCACGCGCGGGTGGGGCGGGTGGTGTACGGCGCGGCGGATCCGAAGGCCGGCGCTGTCGTCTCGTTGTACCGGCTGCTCGACGATGCGCGCCTGAATCATCGGGCCACGGTCGCGGGCGGCGTGCTCGCCGACGAGAGCGCGGCGCTGCTGCGCCAGTTTTTTGAAAGCCGAAGGTAGATCGTGATTGCGCGGAGGGGTGGCCGAGCCCGGTTGAAGGCGTCCGACTCGAAATCGGATAGGGGCGTAAGTCCCTCGGGGGTTCAAATCCTCTCCCCTCCGCCAAATTTTGCTGGGAGGGGTGACCGAGCGGCCGAAGGTGCGGCACTGGAAATGCCGTGCACGGGTATCCCCTGTGCCGCGGGTTCGAATCCCGCCCCCTCCGCCAAGATTTCCGACGTGGCCGTGCTAGACGGGGAGTTAGCGGTGCCCTGTGACCCGCAATCCGCTTCAGCGGGGTCGAATTCCCATTCCGAGGGCGGTCCGTGTTGAGTGAGCCTCAGGGGGCGGCGTTGAAGGTTGGGCCCCACGCAACGAGATTCGTCGAACCCCGCCAGGCCCGGAAGGGAGCAACGGTAAGGCGATCCTCTCGTGTGCCGTGGGAGTACCTGACTGGAGCAGGCTTCCTGGGGAGTTCGCAGTATGGATCGTTCGAAGGTGGGTGCACGGTCACTTTATACGGAGCGTGAGATAGGTTTGAACCGTGGGTGGCCTGAGATAGAAAGTGGTGGCTCCGCTCGCCCGGACAATTGCCCCCTGTGAGTTATCAGGTTCTGGCGCGGAAGTGGCGGCCGCAGACGTTTGAGGCGGTGGTTGGGCAGGACGCGATCACGCGGACGCTGCGGAACGCGCTCGCGTCCGGGCGGGTGGCGCACGCCTATCTCTTCGCCGGCCCGCGCGGCGTCGGCAAGACCACCACGGCGCGGCTGCTCGCCCGCGCGCTGCTCTGTCCGGAACGGACCGGCGCGGAGGCGTGCGGGACGTGCGCCGTCTGCCGTGACACGAGCCTGTCCGTGGACGTCATCGAGATCGACGGTGCCTCCAACCGGGGTATCGAAGAGATCCGGACGCTCCGCGAGAACGTGAAGTACGCGCCGTCGCGCGGCCGCTACAAGGTCTACATCATCGACGAGGTCCACCAGCTCACCGAGGCCGCCTTCAACGCGCTGCTCAAGACGCTCGAGGAGCCGCCCGCGCACGTGGTGTTCGTGCTCGCTACCACCGACCCGCGCGACATTCCGGCCACCGTGCTCTCGCGCGTGCAGCGCTTCGACTTCCGCCCGATCGCTCCCGACGCGCTCGCCGCCACGCTGCAAGACATCCTGACGAAAGAGAAGATCGCCTTCGACCCGGCGGCGCTGCCGACGGTGGTGCGCGCGGCCGAGGGCTCGCTGCGCGACGCGCTCTCGCTCCTCGACACCGCGATCGCGTACGGCAACGGCACGCTGGACGCGGAGACCGCCGCGAAGCTGCTCGGGACCACCGCGCCCGCCGAGGTGCGCGCGTTCGCCGCCGCGCTGCTCGCCCACGAGACGGCGCCCGCGCTGGAGGCCATCGATCGCGCGGCGCGCGACGGCGAGGACCTCGCGGCCTTCACGCGCGACGTGGTGGAGCTGCTGCGGCGCGCCCTCGTCCTCAAGGCCGCGCCGACCGCGAAGCTGGCCGACGTCACCCACGTCGAGGGCAACGAGCTGCGGAAGCTCGGCGAGGCGGCCGGCCTCGACGAGATCCTCTACGTCCTGCGCGCCTTCCTCGACGCCGACGAGGCCATGCGCGAGTCGCCGCACCCGCGCGTGGAGCTCGAGATGGCCACGGTGCGCGCGACGCGGCGGCCGGTGCCCCAGGCGCTCGAGGACGTGCTCAAGCGCGTCGACGAGGCCGCGCAGCGGCTGCGCCAGGGCGGCGGGGGCACCACGCCCGCGCCGGCCAGCCCGCAGGGCAGCCTGCTCGGCGACGAGCCGCGCTCCGCCGTGACCCGGCCGCCGGCCGGGCGCGCGGAGTCGATGCCGCCACGGGTGAGCGCGCCGTCGCCCGCGACGAGCCCGCGTCCCGCCGCGCCGCCGCCGGCCGCCGAGCGTCCCGCCGCGCCGGAGGCGTCGGCGGAGCTCGGGACGGCGTGGGAGCGCGTGGTGGAGGAAATGAACAGGAAGAAGCCGATGCTCGGGGGTACGCTGGCCCAGGTGGCGCCCGGCGCGCTCGCGAACGGCACGCTGACGCTGGTCCTCGCGGGCACCGGCTTCCACCGCGACATGCTCGCGGACGCCGCCAACAAGGACATGCTGACGCAGACGGTTCGGCGGTACGTCGCCGGCGCCGAGCGCATCGAGGTCACGATGCAGGGGGACGCGGACCCGAGTCCGAGCGGGCACCCGGCCGTGAAGGCCGCCAAGGACATCTTCCAGGGCGAGGTGGTCGCGGTGCGGCCGCGCCTGCCGGAAGGAGAAGGCCAGTGAAGGGCTTCGGCAACATGATGAAGGAAGCGCAGAAGCTCCAGGCGCAGATGGAGAAGCTGCAGGAGGAGATCGGCAAGAAGAAGGTCGAGGCCACCGCGGGCGGCGGCATGGTCACCGTGGAGTGCAACGGCAAGCAGGAGCTCCTCTCGATCAAGATCGATCCCGAGGTCATCAACAAGGACGACGCGCAGATGCTCGAGGACCTCGTGCTCGCCGCGTGCAACGAGGCGCTGCGCAAGTCGCGCGACCTCGTCCAGCAGGAGATGGGCAAGCTCACGGCCGGGCTCAAGATCCCCGGCCTCGGCATGTAGGTGGCCTACTACCCCGAACCGGTCGCCCGGCTCATCGACGCGCTCCAGCGCCTGCCCGGCATCGGGCCCAAGACGGCCCAGCGGCTCACGTTCTTCCTGCTCAAGCGTCCCGCGGAGGAGGTGCGCGAGCTCTCGTCCGCGCTCTCCGCGGTGAAGGAGCGCATCGTCTACTGCACGACGTGCTTCAACGTCACCGACCAGGACCCCTGCCGTCTCTGCGCCGATCCCGCGCGCGACGCGGGCGTGCTGTGCGTGGTGGAGGAGCCGAACGACCTCCTGGCCATGGAGCGCACCGGCGAGTTCAAGGGGCGCTATCACGTGCTGCTCGGCGCGCTCTCGCCGCTCGACGGCATCGGGCCCGACGACCTCAAGGTCCGCGAGCTGCTGCTGCGGCTCGAGGACGGCGCCGCCCGCGAGGTGATCCTGGCCACCAACCCCAACGTCGAGGGCGAGGCCACCGCGCTCTACCTGGCCAAGCTCCTCCGGCCGCTCGGCGTGCGCGTCACGCGCATTGCGCGCGGCCTGCCCGTCGGCGGCGACCTCGAGTACGCCGACCAGGTCACGCTGACCAAGGCGCTCGAGGGCCGCCGCGAGATCGGCTGAGTAGAGGACTCCTCGGCGCGCTCGTGCTGCTGGCGGCCGGAGGCTGCGCCGCCGCGGCCCCGCCGTCTTCATCGCCGGCAGCAATCGCGTCGCGGCCCGTCTGGGTCATCGGCCACGGCTGGCACGTCGGCCTTGCTCTTGAGCGCGCCGATGTGGCCCGCGACGTCTGGCCCGAGGCGCACGCGCAGAGTGAGCGCCGGTACGTCGAGGTCGGGTGGGGCGACGGCGAGTTCTACCCGGCGCCACACGGCACGGTCGCGATGGCGCTGCGCGCCGCGTTTCGCTCGCGTTCGAGCGTGCTGCACGTCGCGGCCTTCGACCCTGCCGTGCCCGATTTCTTTGCCGGAGCCCCGGTGGTCGAGCTGCGCGTGACGCCGGCCGGCTTCGACGCGCTCTGTACGTTCGTCGCCGACACGCACGCACGGGATGTGACGAGGCGCGGGATGGTCGTCGCGCCCGGGCTCTACGGGGCCGGCGCCTTTTATCAGGCGCGCCCGCGCTACGGCGCGTTCGCGAACTCCAACCAGTGGGCCGCGCGGGCGCTCCTCGCCGCGGGCGTGCCCGTGTCGCCCGGGCTCTCGGTGACGTCGGGCAGCGTGCTGGCCCAGGTGGCGCCGCTCGGCACCGTCGTCCGCGCCGAGTGGCCGGCGCCGGTCCGCTGACGGGTTCAGAATCGCGGGCGGCTACGGTACACTAGGCGGCGCTGCGTTTGACGTCACTCCCCGGTAGCTCAGTTGGTAGAGCGCCGGACTGTTAATCCGGATGTCGCTGGTTCGAGCCCAGCCCGGGGAGCCAACCTCTCAGTACGCGCGCACCGGGTAGACGGCCGAGAGCCCGATCGAAAAGATGTTGTGATAGATGCGGTCCGGGCCTCGATCCTCGATCGAAAACCGATGTGACACGTCGAAGGTCAGCCACTTCGTGAGTCGGTACGAGACTGTCGCGTTGGCCCGGTACACCAGCGTGTCGGGCAGGTCCTTCGCGGTGGTGTAGCCAACGAGGCCGCCGAGCGTCACGCCGAGCGAGCGCTGCGGCGTCAGGCTCAGTGCCGCCGACAGGCTGTTGACCTCGACCTTGCCCGCGTTCCCCGTCAGCACCGTCTCCGTCCGTGCGTAGTTCAACGACAGCTCGCCGGTCTGGTGGAACCGATGACTGAGGGCGGCCGTGACGTCGGGCTGGATCACGCCATCGGACAACCGCGGGCCGGCCTCGACCGACAGCACCGTCGTCGGACTGAAGCGCCAGGTCCAGCCCGCCGTCAGCGCGTGGGACATGCTCGCGGGCGCCGCGTCGCTGTCGACTTCGCGGAGCGTGTAGTGGGCCACACCGGTGCCGAGATGACTGAACTGGTGTGACAGGCCGAGCCGCCCCTGCTGACTCCTGAGCGTGAGGGCGTCGGAGACGTCCTCGCTGAAGGAATAGCCGACGTCGCCGGACGTGATGGGAGTGAACTTGTGGATGGCCGACGGCGCCACCGTCCACTGCGTGGT
Source organism: Candidatus Methylomirabilota bacterium (assembly GCA_036002345.1). Classification (GTDB taxonomy): domain Bacteria; phylum Methylomirabilota; class Methylomirabilia; order Rokubacteriales; family CSP1-6; genus AR12. Next base: position 5,267 of record DASYTM010000217.1, read on the forward strand.
GGTGCCGCGCGGGCGCTCGATCCCGGTGAGCACCTGGAGATCCGTTGGCGTTTCGGTCTGGATCACGCTCGCGGCGAGATCGAACGTCGTGGTCAGCTCGGGCACGTACTGCAGCGTGAGGCCGAGGCGCTTGCGATTGGCCTCGCCCGAGAGCTCGGGACGCTGCGCGAAGTACTCGGCGTCGATGCCCGCCGAGCCCAGCAGCGTGAAGGGCTTGGACTGGTAGCCAGCCTTCAGGCTCGGGGAGAAACGGCTGATCAGGTCCCACTTGCGGTTCGACGCCGACGAGAACACGTTGTCGTCGAACTCTTCGGCCACGCTCACCGCGGGGGTGACGTACCAGCCGGCCTGCGCGTGAGCGACGCCGGGGACGAGCAGGCAGAGGACAAACAGCGCGCGAGTCACCCAGGCTGTCATGGGATGAGTGGTCGAAGTGACACCACTTCGGTCAGAAGCTTGCCGAATCAGCACGTGTTCGGATGGCCCTCGCCGCGGACCGCGATCGGTCGGAACCCGTTGATGTCACGTGGAAAATCGGGTCTCCGGCCGGCGCCTCGGCGCGCCGGCGCACGGCTTGGCGGTCGCTTTGCACTTATTCCAAACACGATCATGTTCAGCGATCCCAGCGGCGGTGGTGCCGGCCGGCCGGGAGAATCTCGACGCATCACCGACGAGAAGCTCTTTCGCTACCTTCTCGACTTCGAGGTTCCGAAAGCCCAGCGCCTGCAGTATTGCGTATCCGTGGTCTGCCTCGGCTCCGACCTGCCGACGCCCGAGGCCGCCGACCTGTCGCAGACGCACGTGCTCGACACCATTCTCCTCCACACCCGGATGACCGATGCCATCACGGCCTTGCCGGGCGCGGCCTTCGCCGTCCTGCTCATTGACGCCGAAACCGAGACGCTGGCCGCCATCTGCCAGCGCCTGAAGGGCGAGCTGAGTCTTTTGACCTCGGTCCGATCGGGCGGAACGTGGAGCGCGGGCGCCGGCTGCTATCCCAAGACCGCCGCGCGCGGCACCGACCTCATGCGCCAGGCTCACGAGCTCATGACGCTCGCCCGCGGCCAGGGCGGCGATCGTTTCTACATCGCTTCGTAGCACGCGGACTTCGCGCTCCCTGCCTCCCCGCCAGCCATCTTTCGGGATGACACCTATCCCGGGAAATGACATACTGTCCCTCCCAATGCCGTGCGCGCACACGGCAGAGGGGCGCCAGGGCTCCCACATGCCCGGCGTCGTTGCGGGGGGCTTCAAGGGCAATGATCGGGAATCGGTATGTCAACGACTTTGCGCCGCTGCTCGGGCAGAGTCCGAAGATGCGCGCCGTGCAGGAGATCGTCGAGAGCATCGCGGACACTGACGCGACCGTTCTGATCCGGGGCGAGAGCGGCGTCGGCAAGGACGTCGTCGCCCGCGCCATCCACGCCTCCTCCTCCCGTCACGACAAGCCGTTCGTCAAGGTGAACTGCGCGGCCCTTCCCGCCGGTCTTCTGGAATCCGAGCTGTTCGGCCACGAGAAGGGCGCCTTCACCGGCGCCTACCGGCGCAACGTCGGCAAGTTCGAGTACGCCCATCTGGCCACCATCTACCTGGATGAGATCGGCGAGATGCCGCTGGCGCTCCAGGCCAAGCTCCTGCACGTGCTCCAGGACTTCCAGTTCTGCCGCATCGGCGGACAGGGCATGATCCGTGTCGACGCGCGGGTCATCGCCGCGACCAACCGGCACCTGGAGACGGCGCTCAAGCGCGGAGACTTCCGCGAGGACCTCTATTACCGGCTCAACGTGGTGGAGATCACCGTCCCGCCCCTCCGCGAGCGGCGCGAGGAGATCCGGTACCTGGCGCACTGGTTCCTCGAGAAGTTCAACGCGCAGTACCAGCGCCAGCGCGCGTTCACGCCCGAGCTGCTGGAGCTCCTCGAGGAGCAGCAATGGTCGGGCAACGTCCGGGAGCTGGAGAACATCGTTCGGCGCTTCATCGTGCTCTCCAACCCCGACCACGTCCACCAGGCTCTCCTCGCCGGACGCCGCGGCGGCCACGCCGCGCGCGGCCCCGCGCAGACCGGATCGTTCGCGTCGGTGGCGGACGGGTTGCGCGAGATCGCCCGCCGCGGCGCGCGCGAAGCGGAACGCAAAGCCCTTGCCGAAGTCCTCGAGCAGGTGCACTGGAACCGCGCGGAGGCGGCGCGCATCCTCAAGGTGAGCTACAAGACCTTGTTGAACAAGATCTCCGAGTGTCGCCTCGTGCCGGAGTCGTCGGGCAAAGCCCTGTAGTCTCCCGCCGCGTTCTGCGTTCCTGAGACCTTCACGCTCGACGTCTGCCCGCGCGCGCTGTGAGCGCGCACTTCACAGTGGGTCCCGAACTACCCACCGCGCCTTCGCGCCGCGCCCGTGCCTGCCGCGCGCGTGTGGCGAATACATTACCCAGCGCGTGTGCAACATCGACAGGAAAAGGCGGGGCAATATGTAAAAACGCTTCGTGCTCGTCGCGCGCGCGGCACAATCCGGCACAACCATTGCCATAGTGCCCGTTGCTCGAATGAACAGCACGAACGCGGGGGCACGAACGGCTCTGGTGGTGGGCGCGGACGCGATCGTCCAGCCTCACGTGATCCAGGTCTTGAAGTCGCGCGGTGTGGATGTCGTCGCCGTGAGCTCGCCGGCGGCCGCCATCGAGAGTCTTGCCGGCGCGGATTTCGAGTTCACGCTGATCGATCTCGCCTCGTGCGCCGACGGCGGCGCGTCACCCGTGGAGCTCTTGTCGCGGCTGAAGCTGCAGCCGGGCGATCCCGGTCCGTTGATCGGACTGGCCCCGGGCGGCGGCGACGGGGCGATGGCGGGCGCGAGGGGCCTTCCCCTGAGCGAGGTCGTCCGTCAGCCGTTCGCGAACGGAGAGCTCGAGAAGGCCATCGACCGGGTGGCGCGTCGCGGGTGGGCCGAGGACCGGCCCGCGGCCGACGACGACCCGGCCGCGCGTATTCGTCGCGAGATCGGCCTGTGGCGCAGCCCGCGGATGCTGGAGGTGCGCGAGATCCTCCGCGAGGCCGCGCGCGTGGACGTGACGGTTCTGGTGACCGGCGAGACGGGCACCGGCAAGGAGGTCGTCGCGCGCGCCATCCACGCGCTGTCGTCGCGGCGCGACGGGCCGTTCGTCAAGGTCAACTGCGCGGCGATGCCCCGTGAGCTGTTGGAGTCCGAGCTCTTCGGCCACGAGCGAGGGGCGTTCACGGGCGCCCATCGGCAGACCGTCGGCAGGTTCGAGGCGGCCCACCGCGGGACGATCTTCCTGGACGAGATCGGCGAGTTCCACCCCGCGCTGCAGGCCAAGCTCCTGCACGTGCTGCAGGACGGCGACTTCTCGCGCGTGGGCGGCAAGTCCACCCTCAAGGTCGACGTCCGCGTCGTGGCCGCCACCAACCAGGATCTCGAAAAGGCCGTGCAGGAGGGGCGCTTCCGCGAAGACCTCTACTACCGGCTCAACGTGATCCAGCTCGTCGTCCCGCCGCTGCGCGACCGCGTCGAGGAGATCCCCGTGCTCGCCGATTACTTCGTCGAGCGCTACGCGAAGGCTTACCGCCGCTCGGAGTTTTCCCTGCCGGCCACGGTGATGAGCCGCCTCGTGCGCCACCGCTACCCGGGCAACGTCCGCGAGCTCGAGAACCTCATCAAGCGGATGATCGTCCTCGGCGACCCCCTGATGGTGCGCACCCCCTTCACCATCGAGGAGCACGCGGTCGCCCGCAATGGCCATACGAACGGCCACACCACCGACCACGGCAACGGCGCCGGCCATGGCGCGGCGAACGGCGCGGACCATCCCTGCCTTCGCGAGATCTCCCGCAACGCCTCGCTGCTCGCGGAGCGGAATGTCATCGCCCAGGTGCTCGAGCAAACGGGCTGGAATCGCGTCCACGCCGCCCGGCGGCTGCGCATCAGCTACCGGGGCCTGCTCTACAAGATGAAGCGGGTCGGCCTGAAAGGCCCGCGGCCGACCATCACCACCCCCACTCCCGGGCCATCCGAGCCGCCGGAGGATCGTGCCGATGCTACGTGAGCTGCTCTGTTCCACGCTGATCGCCCTCGCGGCCGTCGCCGCGCCCGACATCGCCTGCGCCGAGGGCCAGGCCGCCGTGCGCGAGGACAGGACGGCGCCGTTCGACGAGTACCGCATCGGTCCCGAGGACACGCTGCAGATCTCGGTCTGGAAGAACGACCCCATGAGCAAGACCGTGCCCGTCCGGCCCGACGGCCTCATCTCCCTCCCGCTCCTCGGCGACATCCGGGCCGCCGGCTCCACCCCGACGGAGCTCCGCGACGTGCTCGTCAAGCGGCTGAGCGAGTACATGCCCACGCCGGAAGTCGCGGTGATCGTGACCGAGGTGCGCAGCTTCAAGGTCTCCGTCATCGGCGAGGTCCACAAACCCGCCCGCTACGAGCTGAAGAGCTGGACGACCGTGCTCGATATCCTGGCCCTCGCGGGCGGGCTCAACGAGTTCGCCGCCCGCACCCGCATCGTCATCCTGCGCAACGAGGGCCGCGGGCTCCGGCGCATCCCGTTCAACTACAACAAGGTCGTCTCGTCCGGCGGCGAGGCGGAGAACTTCTTCCTGCGCCCGAACGACATCGTCCTCGTGCCCTGACCGGGCGGCCCACGAATGGCGAGCGAGTCGCGGCGCGGGTTCGGGTTTCACGAGGCGGCCATGCTGGTGTGCCGGCGCGGCTGGCTGGCCCTCCTCGTCTTCGCCGTGCCGTTCTCACTCGTGGCCGGGCTCGTGCCCTTCTTGCCCAACATCTACCAGTCCACCGCCACCGTGCTCGTCGACCGCCAGCAGGTGCCGGAGGCGTTCGTGCGCTCCACGGTGACGAGCGCGCTCGAGACCCGGCTGCAGACCATCACCCAGGAGATCCTCAGCCGCTCGCGCCTGGAGGACCTGATCACGCGGTTCGGGCTCTACGCCGACCTCCGCCGCCGCGTCGTGCCGGAGGCGGTCATCGAGCGGATGCGCAAGGACATCGTCTTCGACATCAAGGGCCTCGACGCGCGCCAGCGCGCGGCGGTGGCCTTCACCATCAGCTACCGGGGCAGCGAGCCGCAGTCGGTGGCGCTGGTGACCAACACCCTCGCCTCCTTCTACATCGAGGAGAACCTCAAGGCCCGCGAGCGCCAGGCGACGGGGACGAGCGAGTTCCTCAAGGTGCAGGTCGACGAGACGAAGAAGCGGCTCGACGAGCAGGAGCGTCGGCTCGGCGAGTTCAAGGCGCGGCACCTCGGCGAGCTCCCGCAGTTCATGGAAGCCAACCTCGCCACCCTCGAGCGCCTGCACACACAGCTCAGGCTCAACAGCGACAACCAGCTCCGCGTCATGGAGCGCCGCGACGCCATCCGCCACGCGGGTGAGGGGGCGGCGGCGGCCGCGGCCGGGCCCGAGCCCACCCTGGACCGCATCCTGCGCCTGCGGCAGGAGCTGGCCCAGCTGCGGACCCAGTTCCGCGACACCTATCCCGACGTCATCCGGGTCAAGGCCGAGCTCGCGGCGCTCGAGGGCGACGCCGGCATCGGTGGCGGCGGCAAGGACACAGAGCCGGACGCCTCGCGGCGCGGCGGCCGGACGTCCCGCGTGATGAGCAGCGTCGAGAGCGAGCTCAAGGCCCTGAAGGCCGACGAGGCCAAGATCCGCGCCGCCGTCGCCGACTACGAGCGGCGGCTTTCGAACATCCCGCGCCGCGAGCAGGAATTCCAGGAGCTGACGCGCGATCAGGCCAGCACCCGGGAGCTCTATCGCACCCTCCTCGGCCGCTACGAGGAGGCGCAGGTCGCCGAGAGCATGGAGCAGCGCCAGAAAGGCGAGCAGTTCCGCATCATCGACCCCGCCACGCCCGCCGAGATGCCGGCCGCGCCCAAGCGCCTGCGGCTTCTGCTCACGGGCTTGCTCCTCTCCCTCGGGCTCGCCGTCGGCGCCATGGTGCTGGCCGAGAAGCTCGACACGTCGTTCCACTCCGCCGACGACCTCGGCGCGTTCACGACGGTCCCGGTGCTGGTGAGCGTGACGCAGATCGTGTCCGACGTCGAAGCGCGCCGCCAGCGCTGGCGCTTCCGCCTCACCGCGGTGGCCGCCAGCCTGCTCATGACCGGGCTCGCCGTCGGCGCCCAGGTCCTCGCGCGGGGCAACGAGCAGCTCGTGTGGATCCTGTCCGGCGGCGGCGCGTCGTGACGCCGGCCGAGGTCCTCGCCGCCATCCCCACCGCGGACCAGGATCACCTGGTCAGCCTGCTCCAGCCGCGCTCCTTCGGGGCGGAACAGTACCGGTCGCTCCGCCACATCATCGAGCAGGCGCGCAAGGCCGACACGCTCTCCGTGGTCGCCGTGTCGTCGCCGTCGATGGGCGACGGCAAGACGACGACGACCATCAACCTCGCGGGGGCGCTCTCGCAGACGGCCGACATCCGCGTGCTGCTCGTCGACGCCGACCTGCGACGCCCCAGCGTCGCCGCGCGTCTCGGGATGAAGGCGGTGACGCGCCGCGGGCTCGTCGAGGCCATCGTGGACGACAGCGTGCGGCTGGAGGACGTCGTCAAGCGCCACCCCGCCTTCAACCTCTCGATTCTCTCCGCGGGGCGCGGCTCCGACCTGCCGTACGAGGCGCTGAAGTCCCCGCGGCTGGGGAAGCTCCTCGAGGAGGCGCGCGCGCAGTACGACTACGTCCTCGTCGACACGCCGCCGCTCGTGCCGCTGGCTGACTGCCGGCTCATCAGCAAGTGGGTCGACGCCTTCATCGTCGTCGTGGCCGCCCACAAGACGCCGCGCAACCTCCTCGCCGAGGCGCTGGCCGTCCTCGATCCCGACCGGGTGCTGGGCCTCGTCTTCAACCGCGACGACCGGGCCGTGGCCAGCTACTACTACGGCTACTCGAGTTACGGCGGCTGGGCGGACGACCGCTGGCTCGCGAAATGGCGCCGGCGGCTGGGCGCGGTCGGCGCCGGCGTGGGCCGGCGGCTCGTGCGCAGACGGCGGACGCCGGCGACCGGGAGCTGACGCGCCCGTGTCTGCGATGCTGGCTCTCCTCGAAGGCGGCGCGCTCTTCGCGGCCGTGTGCGCCATCGTCATGGGCTGGACGGGGCCGCCGCTGCTCGACTGGGTCGACGTGGCCCTCATGCTCGGCCAGGCCTTCGCCCTGTCGGCGTGCTGCGTCGTGGCCTTCTATTACAACGATCTCTACGACCTGCACGTGGCGCGCAGCGTGAGCGGCGTGGCCTCCCGCGTCGTGCAGGCCTTCGGCGTCGCCTTCATCCTGCTCGCGACGTTCTACACGATCTTCCCCGACACGCGCGTCGCGGGCGGCGCCTTGCTGTCCAGCCTCCTCGTCGTCGTCGGCCTGCTCCTGCCGCTGCGCGCGCTGACGTGGGCGCTCACCCAGAGCCGGCTCTTCACGCAGCGCGTGCTGATCCTCGGCGCCACCGCGCTCACGCTCAAGATCGTGATGGAGATCCGCGCCCGGCCCCATCTCGGCTACAAGATCGTGGGCATCGCCGACGATCCGCAGCCCGACGCCTCCGTCCTGTTTCCGCTGCCCCTGCGCGGGCCGCTCGAGCGTCTCGACAAGATCGTGGAGGAGACGGGGCCCCACCGGATCATCGTCGCCCTCAACGAGCGCCGGGGCCGCCTGCCCGTGAGCCATCTTCTCGACGCCCAGCGCCGCGGGATCGTCGCCGAGGACGGCGCGCACGTCTACGAGCGGCTGTCGCGCAAGGTCGCCATCGAGTCGCTCACGCCGAGCCAGCTCATCTTCTCGACGGATTTCCGGAAGTCACGCCTCGAGCTCATGGCCAGCCGGGCCCTCAGCCTGGCCGTGTCGGCGGCGGCGCTCGTGATCTGCGCGCCGCTGCTCGCCCTCATCGCCCTCGCCGTGCGCCTGGACTCGCCCGGCCCCGCGTTCTTCGTGCAGGATCGCGTCGGGCTCGACGGCCGGAGCTTCCGCCTCATCAAGTTCCGCACGATGTACGCGGACGACCGGCGCGCGTCGGAGTGGGCGGGCGACAACTCCGATCGGATCACGCGGCTGGGGGCCTGGCTCCGCAAGTTCCGCCTCGACGAGCTGCCGCAGTTCTTCAACGTGCTCCGCGGCGACCTCAACCTCGTCGGCCCGCGCCCGCATCCCGTCTCGAACTTCGAGTACTTCATGGAGCACATCCCGTACTACGCGATCCGCAGCGTGGCCCGGCCCGGCGTCACGGGCTGGGCACAGATCCGCTACGGCTACGCCAACAACCTCGAGGAAGAGACCGAGAAGATGCGCTACGACCTCTACTACATCAAGCACCTCTCGCCCTGGCTGGACGTCCGCATCCTCGTCGACACCGTGAAGATCGTCCTCTTCGGCCGGGGCGCGCGCTAGGAGCCATCATGAGCCTTCTGGATCGCATCGAGGACAAGACGGCCCGCATCGCCGTGATCGGGCAGGGCTACGTGGGCCTGCCGCTGGCCGTCGAGTTCGCGCGCAGTGGCTTCCGCGTGACCGGCATCGACGCCGACCCCGCGCGCGTGGCGGCGTTGGCGCGCGGGGAGTCCTACATCCCGGACGTGCCCGAGGGCGATCTGCGCGCGGTGCTCGAGGCCGGGCGCTTCGTCGCGACGTGCGAGACGGCCGCCCTCGCCGAGCAGGACGCGATCGTCATCTGCGTGCCGACGCCGCTGCGGAAGTCCAAGGATCCCGACATCTCTTCCGTCCTCGCCGCCGCCGGCGAGGTCGCCCGCCATCTGCGGCCGGGCCAGCTCGTGGTCCTCGAGTCCACGACCTTCCCGGGGACGACCGACGAGGTGCTCCTGCCGATGTTCCAGCAGGGAGGCCTGCGCGCCGGGGCCGACTTCCACCTCGCGTTCTCGCCCGAGCGCATCGATCCCGCCAACGCGAGCTTCACGGTGAAGGAGATCCCCAAGCTCGTGGGCGGCGTCACCCCGGCCTGCACGGCCGCGGCCGCCGCGCTCTATCGCCAGATCGTCGCGCGCGTGATCGAGCTGTCGCGGCCGATCGTCGCCGAGCTCGCCAAGCTCTACGAGAACACCTTCCGCAGCGTGAACATCGCGCTCGCGAACGAGATGGCGGTGATGTGTCACCGCCTGGGCGTGAGCACCTGGGAGGTGATCGAGGCCGCGGCCAGCAAGCCCTTCGGCTTCATGGCGTTCTACCCGGGGCCCGGGATCGGCGGGCACTGCATCCCCATCGACCCGCTCTATCTCTCCTGGAAGGTCCGCCACAACGGCTACGAGGCGAAGTTCATCGGCCTCGCCGACGAGATGAATCGCGCCATGCCGCGCTTCGTGCTCGACCTGCTCGCCGAGGCCCTCAACGACGCGGGCCAGGCCGTGCGCGACGCGCGCGTGCTCGTGCTCGGCGTGGCCTACAAGCGCGGCGTCGGCGACGTTCGCGAGTCGCCGGCGCTGGAGATCGTCGAGCACCTCCTGCGGCGCGGCGCGCGCGTCCGCTACGCCGACCCCTTCGTGCCGTCGCTCGTGGTGGGCGAGCAGCGGCTGGAGGCCGCCCCGCTCACCGCGGACCTCCTGCGCTGGAGCGACGCCGTGCTCATCGTGACCGATCACCCCCAGTTCGATTACGGGCTCGTCATCGCCGAGGCGCCCCTGGTCGTCGACGCCCGCAACGCCACCGCGGGCCTGCCGCCGGGTCCCGGCCGGATCGTGCGGCTCTGATGGCGGCGATGCGGCGTGGTGTTCCGATCCTGATGTATCACCGGCTCTTCGCGGATCCCGCCGAGCTGGCGGGCTGGCCCAAGGGCGTGACGCGCTTCTGGGTCGCGGTGTCCGAGTTCGAGCGCCAGGTCCGCGCCCTCACCGAGCGCGGCTACCGCGCGGTGCCGCTGGCCGCGCTCGTGCCCGGCGCGCCGCCGCCCGCGGGCAAGCCGCTCGTCATCACCTTCGACGACGGCTGGGAGAGCGACGGCCGCCTCGCGCGGCCGATCCTCGAGCGCGCGGGCTGGGCCTCGGAGCACTTCGTCACCGTGGACTGGATCGGCACGCCCGGCTTCATGTCGTGGACGGACCTCGAGGCGCTGGGACGGCGGGGCGGGGCCATCCAGTCGCACTCGCTGAGCCATCGCGACCTCGATCGCCTCCCCGCCGCCGAGCTGCGCGCGGAGCTCGAGGGCTCGCGGCGCGCGCTCCGAGAGCGCCTGTCGGCCCCGGCGGCGTTTTTCGCGCTGCCCGGCGGCACGGGCTCCCGCCCCGCCGTTCGCACCGCCGCGCGCGCGGCGGGGTATCGCGGCATCTGCACCTCGCGCGTCGGCCTCAACGTCGCCGGCGGCTCGCCGTACGCGCTGCGGCGGCTGGCCGTCCTGCGCACGACGCCGCTGTCGAAGCTCCTCGCGTGGGTCGAGGGCGAGGGCCTGCGGCGGCTGGCGATGACGCGCGCGACGTTCCGCCTCTCGCGCCGGGTGATGCCGCGCCGGCTGTACGCGGCGGTGCAGGAGCTGGCCCTGCCATGAGCCCGCGGCGGGAGCGCTGACGATGTGCGGCATCGCCGGCTACCTGAACTTCGACCCCGAGCGCCCCATCGACCGCGGGGTGCTCGAGCGCATGACGCGCACGCTCGTGCACCGGGGCCCGGACGAGGAGGGCTACTTCGTCGACGGGCCGGTGGGCCTGGGCATGCGGCGCTTGCGCGTGATCGATCTCGACGGCGGCCGCCAGCCCCTCGCCAACGAGGACCGCACGGTGTGGGTCGTGTTCAACGGCGAGATCTACAACTTCGACGAGCTGCGTCGGCAGCTCGAGCACCGGCACACCTTCCGGACCCGCAGCGACACCGAGGTCATCGTCCACCTCTACGAGGAGTACGGGCCGTCGTGCACGCGGGCGCTGCGCGGAATGTTCGCCTTCGCGCTGTGGGACGCGCGCCGCCGGCGCCTGTTGCTGGCCCGCGACCACCTCGGCGAGAAGCCGCTCTACTACGCCCGCACGCGGGACGCCCTCTGGTTCGGCTCGGAGCTCAAGGCGCTCCTGGCCGCCCCCGCCGTCGGCCGCACCGTCGACTTCGGCGCCCTCGACGACTACCTGGCCCTCGGCTACGTGCCGGCCCCCGGCACGATCTTCCGCGAGATCCAGAAGCTGCCGCCGGGGAGCTACCTTCAAGTTCAGGGCGGCCCGGTGCTCGTCCGCCGCTACTGGCGGCTGGACTGGACGCCGCGCGGACCGGACGACGAGGCCACGGCCACCGCGGCGGTGCACGAGCGACTCGAAGACTCCGTGCGGCGACGCCTCGTCGCCGACGTCCCCCTCGGCGCGTTCCTGAGCGGCGGGATCGACTCGACCACGGTGACGTGGCTCATGCGCCGGGCGAGTGCGGGGCCGGTGAAGACCTTCTCGATCGGCTTCGACGAGCCCGCGTTCGACGAGCTGCCCTACGCCCGGGCCGTCGCCCGCGCCCTGGACACCGACCACTACGAGCAGGTGGTGAAGCCCGACGCGCTCGCCCTGCTGCCGGAGCTCGTCGAGCATTTCGACGAGCCCTTCGGCGACGCCTCCGCGATCCCGACCTACCTGCTCTCCCGGCTGGCGCGCCAGCACGTCACCGTCGCCCTCTCGGGCGACGGCGGAGACGAGGCGTTCGCCGGCTACGAGCGCTACCGCAAGGCCTACCTCGTGGACCGGCTGCGGCCGTTCCTCCTGGGTGCGCCGGGCGCAAGCCTCGGCGCCTGGCTGACGCGCCTGGTCCCCGTCGGCCGCCGGCCGCTGCGCCGGGTGGGCGCGGCCCTGGCGCGGGCGGCGCTTCCGGCCCTCGAGCGCTACACCGCGATGGTCGGGCTCTGCACGCCGGACGTGCGAGCCGCGCTCTTCTCGGGCTCGCCCGGGGCGTGGCGCGTGGGCGCCACGCCCGCGTCGCTGGCGACGGCGTGGAACGACGCCGTGGGCCTCGATCCCATCCGGCGATTGCAAGCCGTGGACACGGAGACCTACCTGCCCGACGACATCCTGGTGAAGGTCGACCGCGCCTCGATGGCCGTCTCGCTCGAGGCGCGCGCGCCGCTGCTCGACTACCGGCTGCTGGAGTACGTGGCGGGCCTGCCGACGTCGCTGAAGATGCGCGCGGGGGACAGCAAGTGGATCCTGCGCCGGATCCTCGCGGGCAACGTCCCGCCCGCGGTGCTCACGCGGCCCAAGCAGGGCTTCGCCGTGCCGCTGGCGCGCTGGCTCCGGGACGGCTGGCGGGACACCGCGCGCGAGATGCTTCTCGACGGGCCGCTCGGACAGCACTTCAGCCGCCGCGCCGTCGAGAAGATGTTCGCCGAGCACGTGCGCGGCGACGCCGACCGTAGCGAGCCGCTCTGGCTCCTGCTCGTGTTCGCCGGCTGGCACGCGCGCTACGTGGGGGCCCGATGATCTGGGAGGCGCTCTTCTGGGCGGGCCTCGCCGTGGTCGTCACCTCCTACGCGGGGTACGCGGTGTGGGCGGCCGCGCTGGCACGCGTGCGCCCCCGGCCGTGCCGGGCCGAATACCTGCCCGACGACCGGCTGCCGCGCGTGACGTGCGTGCTGGCGGCCGCGGACGAGGCGGCGATGATCGGGCGCAAGCTCGACGCCCTGGCCGGGCAGGACTATCCCGCCGACCGCATCTCGATCGTGGTGGTGAGCGACGCCTCCACCGACGGCACGGACACCATCGTCGCCGCGCGCGCGGCGGGCGACCCGCGCATCCGCCTGCTCCGCACGCCGGCCCGCCGCGGCAAGCCGTCGGCGTTGAACCTGGCGCGCCCCGCCCTCGACGGCGACGTCGTCGTGTTCATGGACGTGCGCCAGGCCATCGGGCCGGCGGCGCTGCGCGAGCTCGTCGCCCCGCTGGCCGATCCCGCCGTCGGCGTGGTGTCCGGGGACCTGCGCGTCCGCGGCGACGCCTACTGGACCTACGAGGCGTTCGTCCGGTGCTGCGAGTCGCGCTCGGGCTCGATGGTGCAGGTGACCGGCTCGCTCTATGCCCTCCGGGCCCGCGACGTCCCGGTCGTGCCCGCCGACACGATCCTCGACGACGTCTTCGTTCCGCTGAGCGTGGCGCTGACCGGACGCCGCATCGTGATGGCCGAGCGCGCGCAGAGCCTCGACGTCGCCACGCGCTCCCTCGGCCACGAATTCCAGCGCAAGGTGCGCATGCTGGCCGGCCTCGTCCAGATCTGCCACTCGGTGCCCGGCTGCCTGAGCCCGCGCCGGAACCCGGTCTGGAGCCGCTTCGTCGTCCACAAGCTCTCGCGCCTGGCGTGTCCGCATGCCTTGCTCGTGATGCTGCTCGCGTCGTGGCTGGCGCCGCGCTGGCCCTACCGGCTCGCCTTCGCCGCCGCGCTCTCGCTCGCGCTCGTCGCCCTGGCGGGGCGGCTCGGACGGCCTTCGCGGCTGGCCTCGATCACGCAGTCCTTGCTGGCGCTGAACCTGGCGGCCTTGTGGGCCGTGCCCTCGTACTACCTGGGCCGGTCCCGCGTGACCTGGGCCCGCGTGGAGACCGACCGCGCATGACGCCCCCGCTGTCCCTGCACATCGTCACCGAGGAGGACCCGTTCTACATCCCGGTCTTCTTCCGCGAGTTCTTCGCCGGGCTGCCGCGCGATCGCGTGGTCGTTACCGGCGTGGACATCACGCCCCCGCTCAACCAGACGCGCCCGCTGGCTCTGGCCCGCAAGCTCTACGCCTTCTACGGTCCGGTCGATTTTCCGCGACTGGCTCTCGGCTACGCGCTGGCGAAGGCGAAGGACGCCCTGCTGCCCGCGGCCTGGACGGGCACCGTGCGCCGCCTCGCCGCGCGGCACGGTGTGCCGTCGCGCGTGGTGGCCGACGTGAACGCGCCGTCGTACGTGCGCGCGCTCCGCGCCCTGGCCCCGGACCTGCTCGTCTCCGTGGCGGCCTCGCAGATCTTCCGCACCGAGCTCCTGTCCGTCCCGCGCCTGGACGCCATCAACGTGCACACGGGGCCGCTACCGCAATACCGCGGCATGCTGCCCGTCTTCTGGCAGATGTACGACGGCCGCGCGTCGATCGGCGTCACGATCCACACGATGACGGAGAGGATCGACGTCGGCGAGATCCTCCTCCGGCGCGACGTCGCGCTGGGAGGCGTGCAGAGCCTCGATGCCGCGATCCGGACGATGAAGCGGCAGGGCGCGCAGGCGCTGCTGGAGCTGCTGGCCCGCTACGCGGACGGCGCGGTGTCGCGGACGGCCATGGACGCGGCGGGGGGCGCCTATCGGTCGTTTCCCCGGCGCGAGCACGCCGTCGCATTCCGGCGAAGGGGCTACCAGCTCCTGTGATCGCCAGCGTCCTGACCTTCGACATCGAGGACTGGTTCCAGGTCGAGAACCTGCGCGGGCTGTTCCCGCCCGAGCGCTGGCCGGCCATGGAATCGCGCGTGGGCGTCGGCACGCGCGTCATCCTCGACCTGCTCGCGCGGCACGACGTGCGGGCCACGTTCTTCGTGCTCGGCGGCGTCGCCGAGCGCGAGCCCGAGCTCGTCCGCGCCATCGCCGCGGCCGGCCACGAGATCGCCTGCCACGGCCACGGGCACGTGCTGCCGCTGACGCTCTCGCCGCTCGCCTTTCGGGACGACCTCCTGCGCGCGCGGAAGACGCTGGAGGCCATCACCGGACGTCCCGTCCTCGGCTATCGCGCGCCCGCCTTCAACCTCGACCGCGAGCGCCTCGCCATCGTGGCCGAGTGCGGCTTCCGCTACGACTCGAGCCATCATCCCGTGCGGCAGCACGACCGCTACGGCGACCTCGGCCACCTCGGCACGCCGGTGCGGCCCGGCGTCTACCGCGTCGGCGGCCTCGCCGAGGTCGCGCTGCCGATGGAGCGCTGGGGCCCGCTGGCGGTCCCCGCCTCCGGGGGCGGGTACTTCCGGCTCTATCCCGGCGCGCTGTTCCGCCTGCTCGTCCGGCGCGCGATCCGCCGGTGGGGTCACCACGTGCTCTACCTGCACGCGTGGGAGTTCGACCCCGCCCAGCCCCGGGTGCGCGGCGCCGGGCTCACGCGGACGTTCCGGCACTACAACGCGCTGGACCGGACGCTGCCGAGGATGGAGCGCCTGCTCGCGATGCTCCAGGCCATCCGCGCGCGCTTTCTGACCGCGGGCCAGCTCGTCGCGGAGACGCTCGGCTAGATGTACATCCGTCTCGCCGGCGCCGTGCTCCTCGTCGTCGTGCTCGTGCACGTGGTCCGGCTCTTCCGGCCCACGCGCTACGGCCTCGTCTTCGGCCTCCTGATGTTCTACATCCCGCTCCACTTCAAGATCCCGCTGAACGCCCTGCCGATGGTGAATGCCCTGACGGCGACGATGGTCGCCCTCGTCATCCTGCTGCCCGCCGACCGGGGCGCGCTGCTGCGCCACGCCCGGGCCTTCCGCGGCCTCGTGGTCGCGTTCTGCGGAGTGTCCGTGCTCGGCCTGGCGCTCGCGGCGGGGGGTGCGGCGAATTTCTCGACGACCATCGTGGAGTTCAAGCGCTGGCTCGACCCCGTCGTGTTCGGTCTCCTCGCGTTCGCCATCACGCGCGACGAGGACCGCAAGTTCACGATGGCCTGCATGATGCTCGGCTACGCGCTGGTGGCTGTGCACGGCATTCGCGAGGGCCTCGACTACGGCACCGTCAAGCGGATTCCCGGCCTGCTGGGCCAGCCCAACGAGACCGGCGCGTTCCTGGCCATGTACGCGCCGTTCGGCCTGACCCTGGCCCTCCTGCTGCTGCGCGGGTTCGCGCGCACCGCGCTCATCGGCGTGACGGCGCTGGGCGGCTGGGCGCTCATCCCGACGCTCTCGCGCGGCGCGTGGATCGCCTACGGGCTGGGCATGGCCGTGGCGCTGATCGCGGCCCGGCGCAAGGGCATGGCATGTGCCGCCCTCGCGCTCGGCATCGTGCTGCTCGGCGTCGTCCCCGAGATCCTCCCCGAGCGCGTCACCGCGCGCTTCGAGGAGACGGTGCTCGACGAGGGGCAGGCCGGCGGCGAGTCGCTGGAGGAGTCGCTCGAGCCGAGCGCGGCGGCGCGGATCACCCAGTGGAAATCCGCGCTCGCCGCGATCGCCAGCAATCCGATCGGCGTCGGCTTCGGCCGGTTCAAGGGCGTGATCGGCGGCTACGGCGGCATCAGCGGCCTCGACGCCCACAACTTCTTCCTGCTCGTGGGCGTGGAGTTCGGCGTCGCCGGCATGGCGCTGGCCATCGCGCTCTTCGGCAAGATGGCGGCCGACGCGTGGGCGGTGGCCACCGGCGCCACGGATCCGTTCGTCCGCGCGTTCGGCTGCGCCGCCTGCGCCATGATTCTCGCCGCCGTCATCGTCAACTGCTTCGGCTCGCGGCTGATGCAGGACCAGCCGTCGACGTATCTCTGGGCGCTGGCGGCGATGAGCGCGCGCGCGCGCGACATGCTCGCGAGCGGGCCCGTGGCGGCGGTCGCCGTGCCGGGCCGGTGGTCGAGGGCCACGTGACCGTCCGACCCGAGATCACGGGGCAGGTGTGGTGGGACGCCGATCGCCGCGGATTCCGTCACGAGACGACGCCGCCCGCGCTCGCCCAGCCGGACGGCCGCGCGCGCGTGGCCGTCGGCGAGCCCGCGGGCGGGCACGCCGAGGCCATCGTCGACGCCGGAGCCCGGACGCTCGATCTCGCGACCGATCCCTGGGGCATCCGCCCCCTCTATTACTGGAGCGATGGCCAGCGCGTGGTCTTCGCGACGCGCCTTCCGGACCTGCTCCGCGCCGGCGGGCTGACGCCGGAGCTCGACCCGGCCGCCGTCTACCATTACCTGAACTTCGCCTACGTCCCGGGGCCCGGCACCATTTATCGCGACGTCTTCGTCCTCCCCCCCGGCACGATCGCCCGGTGTCGCGAGGGCAAGGTCGCCGTCGAGCCGGCCTGGGACATGCGCTACCCCGCCGACGCGCGCGGCTCGGAGGCGCGGCTCGCCGCGGCGCTCCGCGAGGAGATCGAGCGCGCCGTGGCCGGGGCGTGGGCGGGCGCGGGGCCGGCCGCGGGCTGTTTCCTGAGCGGCGGTACCGACAGCGGGACGATCGCCGCCGTCCTCGCGCAACGCGGGGCCGGCCTCCCCGCGTATTCCATCGCGTTCGCCGAGGACGCGTACGACGAGCTCCGCTACGCCCGGCTCCTCGCCGCGCGCCACGGGCTCGCCCACCACGTCCACGTGCTGAGCGTGGACGACCTTCTGGCGAGCGTGCCCGTCCTCGGCGCGGCCTGCGACCAGCCCTTCGGCAATCCGTCGGCCGTCGCCACCTGGCGCTGCGCACGGCTGGCGCGCGAGACGGGGGTCGACGTGCTCCTGGCCGGCGACGGCGGCGACGAGCTGTTCGGCGGCAACGAGCGCTACCGCAAGGACCGCGTCTACGGCGCGTACCACCGGCTGCCGCGCGCGATCCGGGCCGCCCTGCGCGCGCTCGCCGCCGCGGCGCCGGCGGGCGGGCTCCTGCTCAACCGGATGCGCAACGTCACCGAGCGCGGCGACGTGCCGAACCCCGAGCGGCTCTACACCGACGACGCCCTGGCGTCCCGCCGCTGGGAGGCGCTCATCGCGCCGGCGCTGCGCGCGCGCGTCGTGCGCACCGCGTCGCTCGACGTCGTGCGCGGTCACTGGGACCGCGTGGGCCCGGTGGACGAGATCGACCGGCTCATGTACGTCGATCTGAAGACGGCCATCTGGGGCAACGACCTCGTGAAGGTGGCCGCCGCCGCGCGCGCCGCCGGCCTGCGCGTCCGCTTTCCCTTCCTGGACACCCGCCTCGCGGAGCTGACGGGGCGGCTGGGCGGCCGCATGAAGCTCCGCGGCCTCGAGAAGCGGTATCTCTTCAAGCGCGCGGTCGCCGATCTCCTGCCCCCGGACGTGCTCGGGAAGCCCAAGCACGGCTTCGGCGTGCCCGTCGCGGAGTGGGTGCGCCACGACCGCCGCGTGCGCGAGGTGGTGCTCGACCCGATCCTCGACCCCGCGAGCCCGCTCGACGACTACCTCACGCGCCGCGGCCGGGAGGAGCTGGTCGCCGAGCACCTCGCCGGGCGCTGGGATCACGGCACGTGGCTCTGGGCGCTCATGATGCTCGCGCGGTGGCGTCACGCGATGGAGCGAGCGCGCTGAGCGGCGGCGGCGCGGTCCTCATGGTGGCCGAGCGCTACCTGCCCGACGTGGGCGGCACCGAGCTGCAGCTGGCGCGGCTCGCCGAGCAGCTCACCGCGCGCGGCGTGCGCGTGGAGATCGTCACCCCGCGCTTTCATCGCCACCTGCCGCGCGTGGAGACGTCGGGCGCCGTCGTGCATCGCCTGTGGGTGCCGCCCGTGCGCTACGTGTCGGCCCTCACCGTGCCGCTGGCGCTGGCGTGGTTCCTCCTGCGGCACGTGCGGCGCTTCGAGACCGTGCACGTGCACACCGTCGGCCTCTTCGCGATCCTGGCCACGGCGATCGGCCGCGCGTTCGGCAGGCGCGTCGTGCTCAAGGCCGTGGGCTGGTGGGAGCTGGAGCGCGGCGTGCTCGATCCCGCGCGCCGCGACCGCGCCTGGGTGCGGCTCGCCCTGGGCGTGTTGCGCCGCGCCAGCGTCTGGATCGCCGTGAGCGGCGCCCTCGCGCGGGCCATCGCCGCGGCGGGCATCGAGCCCGCGCGCATCCGCCACGTGCCGAACGGGGTGGACACGCGCCGCTTCGCGCCCGGCGACCGCCGCGCCGCGCGGGCGGCCCTCGGCCTCGACGCGGCCGCGCCGCGCGCGGTCTTCGCGGGGCGGCTGGAGCCGGTGAAGGCGCTGCCGACCCTCTTGCGCGCGTGGCGCGCCGTCGTGGACGAGGTGCCGGACGCCACGCTCGACCTCGTCGGCGCCGGCACGCTCGAGGCCGAGCTGCGGGCCGAGCGCAGCCGGCTCGGTCTCGACGACCGCGTGGTCTTCCACGGCCGGCAGCCGGACGTCGTGCCGTATCTGCGCGCCGCCGACGTCTTCGTGCTGCCCTCGAGCGTCGAGGGACTGTCGAACACGCTGCTGGAAGCGATGGCGGTGGGACGGCCCGTCGTCGCCACGCGCGTGAGCGGCACGGAGGACATGGTGGACGACGGGGTGAACGGCCTGCTCGTGCCGCCGGGGGACGCCGCCGCGCTCGCCGGCGGCCTCCTGAAGGTCCTCACCGACCCGGAGGGGGCCGCCCTTCTCGGCTGGCGCGCGCGCGCGGACGTGACGCGGCGCTGCAGCCTCGACGCCGTCGCCGAGACCTATCGCGCCCTCTACGCGGAGGCGATGCCGTGAGCGCTCCGCGCATCGCCTTCGTCATCGACGAGCTGGAAGTGGGGGGCACGCAGCGCCAGCTCCTCACCGCGGCGACCGGCCTGGCCGCGCGGGGCTGGACGGTGCGGGTCGTCTGCCTGCAGCCGGTTCTCGCGATGGCGCCCGACTTCGCGGCGGCGGGCCTGCCCGTGACGCTCATCCGCAAGCGCGCACGCCTGGACGTGCCGCTGATCATCGCCCTCGCGCGCTTCCTGCGTCGCGAGCGCATCGAGATCGTGCACGCCTTCTCCGCGACCGCCGAGTTCTTCGCGGGTCTGGCCGCCCGCGCCGTGGGCTGCCCGTTCCTGGCCTCCGTCCGCAACGTCGACGAGCCGCTGCCGCCGCTCGTCGCGCTCGGCAAGCGGCTCGCGTGCCGCCTGGCCGCCCTCGTCATCGCCAACTCCGAGGCGGGGGGCCGGCAGGCGGTCGGCGCCGGCCTGGTGCCGGCGGCGAAGCTGCGCGTGGTCGTCAACGGCGTGGCGGGCCCGCGCATGGCGACGGGGCCGCGCGCTGGCGTGCGGGCCGCGCTGGGGGTGGGGCCGGACACGAGCCTCGTCGTGTCGGTCGGCCGGCTGGTGCCGCAGAAGGCCTACGAGGTCGCGATCGACGTCGCGGCCCGGCTCGCCGAGGCGTCGGCGGACGTGCGGCTCTTCGTGGCCGGCGACGGTCCCTTGCGCGCGGAGCTCGCGCGCGCGATCGGCGCGCGCGGCCTGGGCGGCGTGATGCGCCTGCTCGGCGAGCGGCGCGACGTCCCGGACCTGCTCGGCGCCGCCGATGTCTACCTGAGCACCTCGCGCGCCGAGGGACAGTCGAACGCCGTGATGGAGGCCATGGCCGCCGGGCTGCCGGTGGTCGCCACGGCGGTGGGCGGCACGCCCGAGCTCGTGCGCGATGGCGCCACCGGGCTCCTGTTCGACCCGGGCGACGCGGCGGCGGCCGCCCGCCACGTCCTCGAGCTGATCGCCGACGGCGAGCGGCGGTGGGAGCTCGGCGGGCGCGGGCGGGCCCGCGTCGCTCTCCTGCACGGCCCGGAGACGCTGCTCGACCGTCTGAGCGCCCTCTACACGGCCGTGGCGGCGACGGCGTGAGCCGGGCCGCGTTCGAGGCGCTCGTGCTCGACGCGCACCTGCGCCAGGCGCTCGTCACCGTGCGCTCGCTGGGCCGGCGCGGCCTGCGCGCCGCGGCGCTGGAAAGCTTCGGCGAGGTGCCGGCATTCGCGTCGCGCTGGTGCGCGCGTCCCTTCGTGTGCCCGGCGCCGGTCGCCACCGGCGCCTATCTCGCGTACCTCGAGGCGTTGCTCGCGTCCGCCGACGTCGGCGTGGTGATTCCGTCCCACGACGGCACCCTCGCGTTGCTGCGCGAGCACCGCGCGCGCCTGGAGGGCCGCGCGCGGCTGGCCATCGCGAGCGAGGCGGCGCTGGCCATCGCGGTGAACAAGCCGCGGACGCTCGCCGTCGCCGAGCGCCTCGGCATCGCCGTGCCGCGCACGGTCGTGGTGGCGCGGCCGGCGGAGGTGAGCGAGACGCTCCGGCTGATCGGCCTGCCCGCCGTCGTCAAGCCGAGCGAGTCGTGGATGGCCACGGAGGCGGCGCGCGATCGGCTCGGCCCGCGTCTGGTGACCACGCCCGGCGAAGCCGCGCAGGCGGCCGCGGCGATCACGGACCTCGGCGGGAGCGCGCTCTTCCAGCCGCTCCTGACCGGCCGGCGTGAGGCGGTGAGCCTCCTGTACGCCGGCGGCGAGATTCGCGCCCGCTTCGCGCAGTGGGCCAAGCGGACGGGGCCGCCGCTCGGCGGCGAGTCGGTGCTGCGCCAGAGCATCGCGGTGCCCGCGGACATCGGGGCGGCGTCCGAGCGGCTCGTGCGCGAGATCGACCTGGAAGGCTACTCCGAGGTCGAGTTCCGCCGCGACGCGGGCGGCCGGCCATACCTGATGGAGATCAACCCGCGGCTCTCGGCCTCGGTCGAGATCGCGGTGCGCGCGGGTGTGGACTTCCCCACGCTGCTCTACCGCTGGGCCGCCGGCGAGCGCGTCCCCACGGTGACGGGCTATCGCAGCGGCGGCTGGAT
The DNA here is from genome assembly GCA_036002345.1 of Candidatus Methylomirabilota bacterium. Taxonomy (GTDB): domain Bacteria; phylum Methylomirabilota; class Methylomirabilia; order Rokubacteriales; family CSP1-6; genus AR12. The sequence goes on from DASYTM010000217.1 coordinate 26,619, forward strand.
GCGACACCTGCGCGGCGACCTCATGACCACGCTCGCCATGGTGCGCGGCCGGGGCCGGCCCGATCTGGTGACGCCCGGCCGCGCCGTGCTCGACTTCTGCGTCTCGTTCTGCCGGCCGATGGCCTACGACTATCTCGACTGGCGCGACCCGCTGCCCGCCGTCGTCGCGACGGCCGGCTTCGCCCGCGCCGCCGTCCGTGCCGTCGTGGCGCGCGGCCGCGCCGCGATTCCGAGGAGCCCCGCATGAGCGTCGTCTCCGAGCTGCTTCGTCCGCCGCGTCCCGCCTCGCCCGCGTCCTACGACGCGGTGGTCGTCGGCGCCGGGCCCTACGGGCTGTCGACGGCCGCGCACCTGCTCGACCGCGGGCTCCGCGTGGCCGTGTTCGGCCGGCCGCTCGAGCTGTGGCGGCGGCACATGCCGCGCGGGATGTGCCTGCGCTCGCACTGGTGGGCGACGAGCCTGTCCGATCCCGCCCGGCGCTTCGCCTTCGAGCGCTTCTTCGCCGAGCGGGGCCTCGACCGGGCGGAATGGACGCGCCGGTACCCCCTGCCGATCGAGACCTTCGTGGACTACGCGCTCTGGTTCCAGCGCCGGGCCGTCCCGGACGTGGACGCGACCTACGTCGTCGAGATCGAGCGCGACGGTGACCACTTCGCGCTGACGCTCGCGGACGGCCGGCGCGTGACGAGCGCGGCGGTGGTGATGGCGATCGGCGTGGCGTACTTCGCGCATCGCCCGGCCGCCTGGGACGGGCTGCCGCCCGCGCGCGTGTCGCACTCGATCCAGCACGCGGACTTCGCGCGATTCGCCGGGCAGCGCGTGATCGTGGTGGGCGGCGGCCAGAGCGCGGTGGAGTACGCGGCGCTCCTCGCGGACGCGGGCGCGCAGGCGCACCTGGTGAGCCGGCGTCCCATCGAGTGGCTCGGCCACGATCGCACCTACGAGCGCTCGCTCGTCGAGCGCGTGCTGGCTCCGACGGCGGGCATCGCGCCGGGGTGGCTGAACCTCGCGCTGGAGCGCCTGCCATACCTCTTCTACCGCGCGCCGGAGTGGGTCAAGGACGAGCGCCTGCGCACGTATTACACGGCCACCGCGTCGGGGTGGCTGAGGGACCGCGTGGCCGGCAGGGTGACCCTGCACGAAGGCCGGCAGGTCCTCGGCGTCGCCGAGGCCGGCGACGGTCTCGACGCCGCGCTCTCGGACGGCGCGCGCCTGCGCGCCGATCACGTGGTCCTCGCCACGGGCTTCAAGGTCGACGTGGCGCGGTTGCCGATGCTGGCGCCCGGCCTGCGCGCCGTCCTCCGCACGCGCGCGGGCCTGGACGGCGTGACGGCGGCGGGGTCGGGGACGGCGCCCGTCCTGAGCCCGTTCTTCGAGAGCAGCGTGCCGGGACTCTACTTCGTGGGCCTGACCTCCATGCGCGCCTTCGGCCCGCTCTATCGATTCGTCCTCGGCTGTGGCGCGGCCGCGCGGCGCGTGACGGCCTCGATCGCGCGCGCGGGGGTGCGCGCGTGACGGCCCGCGTCGCCTACGTCGTCTCGCTGTTCCCGTGCTGGTCGGAGACGTTCGTCCTGCGCGAGATCCAGGCGCTGCGCGCGCGCGGCCTGGACGTCCGCGTCTTCTCGCTCCGGCCGCCGCGCGAGGCGCTCGTCCAGACCGACGCCCAGCCGCTGCTCGCCGACGTCGTCTACCCGCGCCCGGCCGCCGCGGTCCTCGGGCTGGCGCGCCACCCGATCGCCGCGCTCGGTGCCCTGCGCGAGGCGTGGCGCGAGGCCGCGCCCCGCGGCGCCCTCGCCGTGGCCAAGGCCCTCTACACCGTCGCGGTGGCCGCCCAGTTCGCGCGAACCGTACGGAGACTCGGCGTCCGTCACGTCCACGCGCACTTCGCGACGTATCCCGCCCTGGCGGCGCGGACAATGCGCCGGATCGCGGGCGTGTCGTACTCGGTGACCACGCACGCCCACGACATCTTCCTGCCCAACCCCCACCTGCGCCCGAACCTCGACGCCGCGCACACGGTCGTGACGATCTCCGAGTACAACCGCCGGCACCTCGCCGCGCTCGGCGCCGACGACGCGCGCATGACGGTGGTGCCGTGCGGCCTGGACCTGGCGAAGCTCCAGCGCGGCGAGGGCCGGGCGCGCACGGGCGGCTCGATCGTCGCCGTCGGGCGGCTGGTGCCGATCAAGGGCTTCGCCAAGCTGATCGACGCGTGCGCGCTGCTGCAGCGGCGCGGCGTGCCGTTCACGTGCGACATCATCGGCGGCGGCCCGCTCCACGACGCGCTCGAGCACCGCATCGCGGGCTACCGCCTCGACGGCCGCGTGCGGCTCGTGGGCGCCCTCGAGCAGGCCGAGGTCCAGGCGCGGCTCGCGGCCGCCGAGCTGTGCGTGGTGCCGTCGGTGCGCACGCCGGACGGCGACCAGGACGGCGTGCCCGTCGCGCTCATGGAGGCCATGGCCCTGGAGGTGCCGGTGGTGACGACCCGCGTCTCCGGCATCCCCGAGCTCGTCCGCGACGGCGTCTCGGGCCTCCTCGTGGAGCCGGGCGACGTGTGCGCCCTCGCCGCCGCCATCGAGCGCCTGCTGCGCGACCGGCTCCTCCGCGCGCGGCTGGCGCTGGGCGGCCGCGCCGCCGTCGCGCGGCGCCAGGACATCGCCGTCGTGACGGCGCGGATGCAGGAGATCTTCGGCGACGCGCTGGCGGGGCGCCCATCGTGAGGCGGGCGCTCTCGCGCGTCGCCTACGCCGCGCTCGTCGGGGCCGGCACGGCGCGGATCTTCCGTCACGCCAATCGCGGCCGGCTCGCCGTCCTCATGTACCACGGGCTCCACGCGGGGGAGGCCGATGCGGTCATGAACTTCGACGGCCTGCACCTGCACGTCGCGCGCTTCGAGCGGCAGATGCGCTACCTGGCGCGCCATTACCGGGTCGTCCCCCTGGAGGAGAGCGCCGAGCCGGGCGCGCCGGGCCGCGTCGTGCTCACGTTCGACGACGGCTACGCCTCGGTCTACCGCCATGCGTTTCCCGTCCTCGACCGGCTGGGGCTGCCCGCCACCGTGTTCGTCGCCACGGACTTCGTGGGCGGCGGCGGCCTGATGTGGTGGGACCGCCTGCGGCTGGCCGTCCGGAACACCCGGGCCGCCGCGCTGACGCTCGACGCCGGCCGCGGTCCCGAGCGCTGGGCGACCGGCACCACGGCCGAGAAGGTCGCGACCGTCCGTGCACTGCACGCGCGGCTCGAGGCGCTCGCGCCCGCCGCGCGCGGACGGCTGCTCGACGCCCTCGACGGCGGCCGCCCGGCGCGCGATCGGGCGCTCGTCGAGCCCATGACCCTCGAGCAGATGCGGGCGATGGCCGGCCGCGGCATCGCCTTCCAGAGCCACGGCGTGTCGCACTGCGCGTTCGGCACGCTCTCGACCGCGGCCCTGATCGCCGAGGTGCGCGAGTCGCGCGCCATCCTCGAGGGCTGGCTCGGGCGTCCCGTCCGCTGGCTCGCCTATCCGTTCGGCGATCGCGACCGCCGCGCCCGCGAGGCCCTCGCCGCGGCCGGCTACGCGGGCGCCGTGAGCTGCCGCGAGGCCCTGGGGGGGCCGGGCGACGATCCCTTCGCCATCCCGCGGATCGCGGTCGGCGATCCGATCTCGCACGCCCAGTTCGTGGCCGCCCTCAGCGGCCTGCGCGCCCTCGGCCGGCTCGTGCGCCGCGCGGAGCCCGTCGCGTGAGGGTCCGCGTGATCGAGGACCTGGACGCGCTGCTGCCGTTTCGCGACGCCTGGAACGCGCTGGCGGAGACCGGGCCGGGCGCGACGGTGTTCCAGACGTTCGAATGGCTGGAGGCGTGGTGGCGGATCTTCGGCGCGCGCGAGCGCCTGCGCGCGCTGCTCGTGCTGGACGGCGACACGCTCGTCGCGGCCGCGCCGCTGATGACGCGCGCGGCGCGGGCCTACGGGCGCACGGTGACGGCGCTGACGTTCGCGGGCGGACTGCAGAGCGACTACAACGATCTCCTCTATGCCGACGCCGGTGCCCTCGGCCGTCTCCTCGCCGCGCTGCGGTCGGAGGGCGGATGGGATCTCCTCGAGCTCGGCCGCATCCCCGCGGCCTCCGCGACGCCGCGCGCGCTCGCCGCCGCGTTTCCGCGCTGGCGCGGCGTGTTCAGCACCGCCGAGGTGTGCCCGGCCTACGTCTTCGACGCGGCCCACGACGGCAGCGACGTGCTCGGCAAGAAGAGCGTGCGCCGCCACGTGCGCGGGCTCGAGCGCGCCGGCGCGGTGGCGGTGCGTCACCTCACGCGCGCCGAGGACGTGGCCGGCGAGCTGGACGACTTCTTCCAGCAGCACGTCGAGCGGCGCTCCGTCACGGAGGCGGCCAGCAACTTCCTCGACCCGCGCGCGGGGGCGTTCTATCGCCTGCTCGCGGAGGGCTTCGCGGCCCAGGGGTGGCTGCTCTTCACGGTGGTGACGCTCGACGGCAAGCCCGCCGCGTATCACTACGGCTTCGTCCACCGGCGCCGCCTCGTGTGGTACAAGCCGTCGTTCGCGCTCCACCTGGCGCGGCTCTCGCCGGGCGAGGTGCTGCTCGCCGAGCTGTTCAAGTACTGCCAGGCCCACGCGCTCGCCGAGCTCGACTTCACGGTCGGCGACGAGGCGTTCAAGACGCGCTTCGCCAACGTCACGCGCCGCAACGTGAGCTTCCGCGCCTTCCGCAGCCCCGCGGTGCAGGGGATGGACTGGGCCCGGCGCCGCGTGAGAGCCGGCGCGCGCCGGGTGCCCGGCCTCCCGGCGCTCGCGCGCCGGCTGGGACGCCGCGCGTGACGTCGCCGGCCCGGCGGCTGGTGCAGAACGTGGGCTGGCTCGCTCTGAGCCCGCTGCTCCGCGTCCTCGTCGGCATTCCGCTCGCGGGGCTGGTCGCCCACCGCCTCGGCGTGGCGGGCTACGGCGAGCTGAACCTCGCGCTCGCCTTCGCCGCGCTCTTCGGCGTCGCCGCGAACGTCGGCCTCAACGAGACGTTCCTGCGCGCGGCGGCGCAGGACGCGGCGGCGGGCGCGCGAGCATGGCCGAGCGTGCTCGCGACGAAGCTCGGGCTCCTCGCCGCCTATCTCGCCGCGCTCGCGCTCCTGGCGCTGGCCCTCGGCCATTCCGGGCGGATGGTGGCGCTCGTCGTGCTGATGGGCGTCTGCACGGGCGGTCTGTCGCTCGAGAACACCTCGCTCGCGCTCTTCTCGGCGCGACAGCGAATGAAGCCCGTGGCCGCCGTGGGCGCGGTGAAGTTCGTGACAGAGGTCGCCGTCACCGTCGCCGTCCTCCTCGCCGGGGCCACCGCGCTCGGCCTCACGGTGTCGCGCGCGATCGTCACCGGCCTCGCCGTGCTCGCCGGGATCGTCCTGGCCCGGCGGCTCCTCGGCGCGCGCCTCGCCGTCCCCTCGGCGGCGGCCGTGCGCCCGCTCCTCGTCGCGGGACTCAGCTTCGCCGCCATCACCACGCTCTGGCCGATCCAGGCGCGCGCGGGCGTGCTGATGCTCGGCCACGTCCACGGGCTCGAGGCCGTCGCGCTGTTCAGCGCCGCCATGCTGCCCGTCGAGCGGCTGTTCAGCTTCTTTCCGGCCATCCAGGACGCGTGCTTCCCGCTCTTCAGCGCGCTGGGCCGCGACGACACGGCGCGCTTTCCGTCGGCGCTGGCGAAGAGCCTGCGCTACCAGGCATTGCTCGCGGCCGGCCTCGGCCTCGGCGTGAGCCTGGCCGGGCCATGGGCGCTGCGCGTCGTGTTTCCGCCGGGCTTGCACGCCGCCGGCGCCGTGCTCGAGATCCTCGGCCTGGCCGTGGGGCTTCGCGCCCTCGGCGTGCTGCTCACGACGGCGACCCTGGCGCGCGGGCTCGAGCGCGCGGTGGTGAAGGCCACGGCGCTGCAGTGCGCGGTGACGGTGGCGGCGGCGGCCGCGCTCGTGGGGCCGCTCGGCGCGGTCGGGCTCGGCTGGGCCACCGTCGTGTGCGAGGCGACCGGCGTCGGCGCGCTCGCCTGGGTGCTCTGGCGCCGCGGCCTGATCGGCGCGCGGCCCCTCGCGTCGCTGGCGGCCCCGGCCGCGGCCGGCGTGGCGCTGTTCCTCGGCTTCACGCAGGTGCCGAGCGGACGGGACGGGCTCCTCGTGCCGCTGGCCTTCGCGGCGTCGTACCCGGTGGTGCTCGTGCTCTCGCGGGCGCTCTCGCGCGACGACCTCGGCTATGTGCGGGCGCTCCTCGCGGGCCAGGGGAGGGCGCGATCGTCGTGAGCGCGGACGCGGGCCTCGTCAGCATCGTCGTGCCCACCTACAACCGCGCGGCGACCTGCCGCGACGCGGTGCGCTCGGTCCTCGAGCAGTCGTACGCGCGCCTGGAGGTCATCGTCGTCGACGACGGCTCCCAGGACGACACGCGCGCGCGCGTGGCCGGTCTCGACCGGCGCGTGCGCTACATCCACCAGGACAACGCCGGCGCGGCGGCGGCCCGTAACCGCGGCATCGACGAGGCGCGCGGCGAATTCGTCGGCTTCCTCGACAGCGACGACGTGTTTCGCTCCTGGAAGCTCGAGGCGCAGGTGAGCGTGCTGCGGGCGTTCCCCGAGGCCGGCATGGCGTGGACGGACATGGCGGCCATGGACCCCGACGGCCGCCCACTCCACGAGGCGTACAACACGCGGATGTACGGCGCCTACCGCCATCTCGATCGCGCCGCGCTGCTCCTCCGGGGCCGGCCGCTCCACTCGATCTGGCCGGGCTGCCCGGCGGACCTCGCCGCGCGCCGCTGCGTGCAGGCCGATCTCGGCGCCCAGCTCTTCCTCGGCAACCTGATCCCGACGCCGAGCGTGCTGCTGCGCCGCGAGCGCCTGCGCGCGGTGGGCGGCTTCGACCCGCGGCTGCAGCGCACCGGCGAGGACTACGACTTCCACTATCGTGTCTGCCGCGCCGGCCCCGTCGTGTACATGGACGTCTCGTCGTTCGTGTACCGCATCGGCGCGGCCGACCAGCTCACGGCGGCGCGCCACCACGCGTGGATGGCGCGGAACACGCTCGCCACCGTGGCCGCCGCGTGGCGCGAGGCGGACGGCCGGATCCCGCTGCCCGCGGCCGTGGTGCGCCGGCGGCTCGCCGCCGTGCACCGCTGGGTGAGCCGCGTCGAGCTGTTCGAGGATCCGGCGGCGGCGCGGCGGCACGCGCTGGCCGCGCTGGCCTGGGAGCCGTGGCCCCCGCGCGCGGCCGGGCTGCTGGCCGCCGCGCTGCTGCCGCGGCGCTCGCTGGTGGCGGCGCTCCGCGCGCGGCGCGCCTGCCGGCGCTGGCTGGCCGGGGCGCGGGCGGAGCTCCATGCGCGCTGACCGCATCCCCGCGCTCGACGGGCTGCGCGCGATCTCGATCGGCCTCGTGTTGATCTCGCACCTGGCCGATCTCTCGGGGATGGGGCGGGCCGTCGGGGCGCTCGGCGACCTCGGCGTGCGCTTCTTCTTCACGATCTCCGGGTTCCTGATCACCAACCTCCTGCTCCAGGAGCTCGACGCCACCGGCCGCGTGCACCTGGTCCGCTTCTATTTCCGGCGTACGCTGCGCATCTTCCCGCCGTACTACGTCTTCGTGCTGATGCTCGTCGCGCTCCACTACGGCGGCTGGGTCGAGCTGCGCGCGGGGGACGCGTGGCACGCGCTGACGTACACGACGAACTACCATTTCGACCGCTCGTGGAGCGTCGGGCACACGTGGTCGCTCTCGGTCGAGGAGCAGTTCTATCTGCTGTGGCCGGCGGCGCTGCTGCTGCTCGGCCGCCGGCGCGGCCTCGGCCTCGCCGTGGTCCTCGTGGCGGCGGGGCCCTTCATCCGGCTCGCGGAATGGATGCTCGTTCCCGGCGCCCGCGGCGAGGTCGGGCGGACCTTCGAGACCGTCGTCGACTCGATCGCCATCGGCTGCGTGCTCTCCGGGGCGCGCGCCTGGCTGCACGCGCGGCCCTTCTATGCCGCGCTGCTCCGCTCGCGCTGGCTGATCGTCGCGCCCGTCCTCGCCGTCCTCGCCGGCGGCCTCTATGACCGCCCGCGGCTCTACGTGGTGGTCGCGATGACGCTCCAGAACGTCGCGGTCGCGCTGTGCATCGACCGCTGCGTGACCCATCACCGCGGGCGGCTGGGGCGCGTGCTCGACGCCCGGCCGGTGGCATTCGTCGGCGTCACGAGCTACTCGATCTACCTCTGGCAGCAGCTCTTCCTGAACCGGCACGTCGACACCCCGGCCACGACGTTCCCGGTCAACCTGCTCCTCGTCGCCGTCACCGCGCTCGCCTCCTACTATCTCGTCGAGCGCCCGGCGCTCGCGCTGCGCCAGCGGCTCGAGCCGCGGCTGTTCTTTCGTCGGCTCGGGGACCTGGATCACAGACTCGCCTCGCCCTGCGGCTGCGGCTCGCACGGCGGCCCCGCGACGTCCGGCGACCCGCAACACGGGTCAGCGCGCGGGCGCGAGCTCCAGGTAGAGGTGGGGGAAGCCGAGCGCGCTCGTCCAGGTGCGGATGTCCTGATGGTCCACCAGTTTCGTGGTGCCGTACGCGAACAGCGTGTCGGCCCACCGGACGAGCGCCGGATCACCTGAGAGCCGCCCCGCGTAGGCGAGGGTGGCGAGCCACAGGAACGGATAGTTCGTCTCGCTCGACCACTGCGGCACCGGGCAGTACTTGCCGGCGGGCGTGTGGCAGTAGAGGAACTGGTAGGTCCCATCGCGCTCGCGCCGGAGCGCCTCCGTCACGAAGTACCGGGCGTGGCCGACGATGGCCTCCGCGACGTCGGCGCGGCCGGTGCGCTGGTGGTACTGGATGAGGCCTTCCACCATCTGCCCCTGCCAGACCGGCTGCTTGCCGGGCAGCTTGCGCTGCGACTGGTAGTAGCCCACGAGCTGGCGCGCGACGCCGTCGGCGACGGCCATGTAGTTGTAGCGCCCGTCCCCGGCGAAGTGCTGCGCGCCCGCGAGCGCGCCGCGCAGCATCCACGACGTCGGCCGGTCGCCCTCCAGCACGAACTGCGGCCGCGTGGAGGCGTAGTACGCGAGCCGCTCGACGTTCTGGCGCGCGAGATCGCGCGCCCATTCCTCGCCGGTCAGCGCGTGGTAGAGCAGGAGCGAGCGGAAGGCGAATCCCTCGTCCACGATCGGCTCCGCCGCGACGTGCGAGCGGCTGCGCGGCGTCTCGCCCTTGCGGTAGACGAGCCCGTTCAGCTTCTCCGGGAACGGCGAGAACTTCACGAGGTCCATGTCCATGAGGTGGCGCACGCTGGCCTGGGCGTGGCGCCAGAGCACGGGGTCGCCGGTGCGCAGCCAGGCCAGGAGCAGCCCGTAGGGCAGGTCGTACTGGAGATTGGCCCAATCCTCCACGGGTCCCGCCGCCGCCGTGACGTAGCTCGCGCCGATCTGGTAGTCCCCCCAGTTGCGCCAGCCGAAGCTGTCCATCCGCTCGAGGTCCGCGGCCATGCGCTCGGGAAAGCTCCGCAGGAGCGCGTCGTACCGCGCGCCGGCGGCGCCGCCGGCCAGCGAGCCGTCCACCCGCGAGACCCACGCCGGCAGCTCGCGCCGCGGCGGGGCGTAGAGCGCGGCGCTCGCCGCGCGCGCGTCGCCGTCCATCGCGATCATCGCCTCCAGCGTCAGCCCCATGCCGCCCGCGAACAGCTCGGGCGCGCGGATGGCCTCCCAGCCGAGGGTCTGCTCGGTGCGCACGAGCGCGATCGGATGGTGCTGCCAGAAGTCCTTGACGACGAGGCTCAGCGGGCCGTCGGTGAGCACGCCGTCGTGGCGCGTGCCGAGCCGGATCTCGAAGGGCCGCTCGCCGCTCGCCGGCGCGACGCGGAGCGGCCCGGCCACCGCGACCTCCTCGCCGCCGCGCCCGGTGGCGCGCAGCCGCACGCGCGAGGCCTTGCCGAGCGCGAAGGTGCCGAGCCGCACGCCGTTCTGCGCGCCCTGGTCGACGACGCGCGCGTGGGCCACGCCGAGCGCGTCGACGACTTCATAGGTCACGGACTTCGCCGCGCGGTACGCCGCGCCGCCGGAGTACCCCGTGAAGAGCGCGCTCAGCTCGGCGCGGCCCTCGTACATCGGATGCCAGACGACCTGGTTGGCGCCGTCCTTGGCGCCGTGCACGAGCTGGAAGCGCGCGGGATCGAGCGGCGGCACGCTCGCCGTCCACTGGTAGGGCGAGCCGGTGGCGCTCACCACGTCGACCCACGGCGCGCCCCCCGGCGCGGCGCTGTAGCTGTTGTGCTGGGCGATGGTCGCGGGCTTGCCGCCGGGCGCGCCGATCTCGACACGCCACTTCGAGAGGACACGCGTGTTCCAGTACGGCGCCCACGGCTCGGCGGCGGGGCTCGTGTCGTGGCGGTCGGTGAGGGTCAGGACGAGCCGCGCGTACGGCTGGCCCGCGAAGAACTGGTAGCGCGCGACGTACCAGAGGGCCTTGGCGCGATCGACCCAGCCGCGCAGCTCGACCCAGTCCGGCCCCGATTTCGTCTCGGTGGGCGGGCCGAACGCCAGCGCCGCGCCGCGCAGCTCGACGCTCGCGCGCCCCGGGTGTAGCCGCTGCTGCCCGGCGACCCAGCCGCCGTGGACGACGTCGAACGCCGTCGTCGACAGGACCCAGCGGTACGCGCCGGTCGTCACCGTGATGAGCCCGCCGCCGCCGCGGATGTCCAGGGACGCCCCGCCGCCGCCGGCGAGCACGGGCGCGGCGGAGGCGGCGGCCACGGCGAGGAGCAGGCCGAGCACGACGCGAGGCGGACGCACGAGGCCATGCTAACGCACCGCGGCCCGGCGTCGAGGACTCCGGCGCCGGGCCACGGGCGCAAACGCGCTACGCTAGCGGCTCACCACTGGATGCGGACCGTGTACGCGTCGTAGCGCGTGAACGAGTCGCCCCACGTCGAGGCGAACAGGACGAGGCTGCCGTCCCACGACGCGACCGGATGCGGCTCGGCCCAGTAGTCCTTGCCGATCGAGCCGCCCTCGGCCACGTCGGAGTGATGGTGCGCGATGCGCTTGACCTGGCCGCTGCCGTCCATCTTCAGCCAGAACACCTCGCGCTGAAACGGCGCGATCTGCGGGTCGCCCGGGGCGCGATAGTCGGAGGCCAGCACCCAGCCCGGATGCCCGCGCGAGCCCACGCCGCTGACGTGGCCCCCCCACTGCCACTTGGTGTCGATCAGCTCGGTGGTGGCGCCGTCGGCGAGTCGCGCCTTGGCGACGACCGAGCGGCCGCCGAACGGCGCGGTCTGCGCGTTCGACCACGCGTAGTAGACGATGACGTCCTGGCCGTCCTCGTCCACGGCGAAGTCCTCGTGGGTGGCGTCGGCGTGGAGCGTGCGGAGATAGGTCAGGCTGCGGTCGTACACGCGGGTGCCCGTGGCGTCCTCGTGCTGGATGACGACGTATTGCCCCGACGGGCTGATGCCGATCCAGTCGCCGAAGGCGATGCCCGCGTTGCGCGCGATGACGACGCCCGTCTGGAGGTCGACGACGGCCGCCTCCATGGCGCCGGTGGTCCGCCGGCCGAACACGGCGGCGTACCGCCAGTCGTCGGAGACGGTGCCTTCCTCGCGCGTCCAGACGTACGTGTACTCGGTGAGCTGCGCCAGCGTGGTCACGGTCGCTGTGCTCACCCGGTAGGTGCGCACCTCGTTGTCGCAGAAATAGATCAGCAGGTCGGGATCCGTGCGATGCCAGGTGACCGATGGATCGAGGCCGCACGGGATGCCGGGAATGGTCTGGAGCCGCCCGGTGGCGAGGTCCAGCACCTGGTAGTTCCAGCCCGTCATCTGGATGACGACGGCCTTGGTGTTGTCCGCGCTGAGGGCGGCCAGCCGCGTGTACTCGTGGCGGAAGCCCTCGGCCGAGCCCATCGAGGGATCGGTCACGCGCGTGACGATCGAGCCGAACACCGGATCCGTCATCGGCACGCCGAGCGCCGGGCGCGTCAGCGCCGGCACCTGGTAGACGCCGGAGTCCGTGCGGTAGGTGCCCGTCGTCGGCACCGGTGTGGGAGTGGGCGTGGGCGCCGGCGCCGGAGCGGGCGCGGGGGCCGCGTTCACGACCTGGATGACGACGCGGGCGAGCGCCGTCTCGTGGTTCGACGCGTCGAGGGCACGCACCGCGATCGTGTGATTGCCATCGGCGACTTTCGTCGTGTCCCACGCGAACGTGCACGTGGCCGCCGCCGCGCAGGTCTTCACGGCGCTGCCATCCACGAGGAGGCGCAGCTTCGCCGCCACGGGAGTGGCGGCGCCCTGGATGCTGACGACGCCCGACGCGGGCGATGCCACGGAGACGGACGCATCGCTCGCGAACGCGCGGCCCGGCACCGTCGTGAGCGCGACGACGGCGGCCGAAATGACGGCGAGCAGTCCGAGACAGGTGCGCATGGTCCTCCCCTTGTGTCGGCGCGAAGACCACCCTTGTCCCGGGGAATCGCGTTCCCTTCCTTCGGCAGCCCGGCTGTCAGGACTCCTGACCCGTGGCTTTGCGTCGCCGCCTCACGACGGCTTTGCCTGTTCGGGAAGAGCTCTCCGCCCGGCGCGGTTACGGGCAACTTGCGTGCCGGACCGGGGGGTCAGCTCAAGCACAGGAAATCGCGGGCGTTCCGACGCGGTGGGCGAGGCGGGAAGCGTCGCGGCGTCGCGGAGCCGACAGCGCACGCCTGCCAATCCGGCAACAGGGCATCACGCCGTGGGGCGATGCAGGCGCCAGGCGAGCAGGGGAAGCGTCTCCGCCGCCGGAATGCGGGGCAGGCGGTAGGGATCGGCGCCGCGCCGGACGACGGCCGCGTCGGTGGAGACGGCGCCGCGATAGCACTCGCGCGCGCGGGCGACGGCGCGCGCGTCGTACGCGCCATTCGGGTACGCAAACAGCTCCACGGGACGGCCGAGGCGTCGCTCGAGCCACCGGCGGCTCTCGCCGATCTCGGCCGCCTGCTCGGCGTCGTCGAGAGCGGGCAGCAGCGGATGATGCGCGGTGTGCGAGCCGATCTCGACGATGGTGGGATCGAGCGACGTCGCGTCCTCCCAGCGCATCAGGTCGAAGCGCTCGCGCTGCGCGGGCGTCGGCGCGAAATCCGGCGTGGCCGCGCGCACCGCGGCTTCGACGGCCTCCCGGGGCGCGCGCGCGAGGGTCTTCATCCACTCGACGACGGTGTCGGGCTCGCTCGACGGGAGCGGCCAGCGCCGGCAGACCGCGGCGCGCGCCGCCGGGGCCAGCGCGCGCAGCCGCTCGCGCGCCTCGTGGTTCCACAGCCACCGTCCCGCGTCGATCAGCCCGGGGCAGAGAAAGAACGTGGCCGTCGCGCGCAGATCGCTCAGGATGGGGTAGACGACCGTGGCGTTGTTGCGCAGGCCGTCGTCGAACGTCAGCGCCAGCGCACCCGCGGCCGGCTCGCGCCCGCGCGCGACGCCGTCCACGATCTCGCGCAGCGGGACGATCGAGAACCGCCGCGCGAGGTACGCGACCTGCGCGGCGAACGCGGGCGCGGCGTCGGCGGTGACGCCGTGGTACATGAGCACGCGCATCCCGCCGCCCCGTCGCGCCACCCGGCTCGATAGCCCGCTCCAGCACGCGAGCCGGTGCACGACACGGCGCGCGACCTCCTTGCCGGCCGCCGCCGCCCTCATCGGCTCAGCGCGCGCGTCCCGTGCCGCCACCAGCACAGCGCGAGGGCCTGCAGGCAGGAGATCGGCACGATCGTGGCGTCCGCCGCGTAATAAAGGCTCACGAACCGGCCGAACGCGCGGCGGGCGAGCAGGACCAGGGCCAGCTCGAGGAGGAGGTTGAGGAGGAGGAAGACCACGGCCAGGCCGACGCACTCCAGCGTGCGCGCGAGGGCCACGCGCAGTCCGCTCGCGGGCAGGCGCAGCCCGCGGCCGATCGCGAGGGCGGCGAGCGAGCTGAGCAGTGCCGCGCCGAGCAGGCAGAGCTCCGGCATCACCAGCGCGCTCACGGCCCGCCCCCGAGCCTCGCATAGAGTGCCGCGGCCGCTTCCCTGAGCAGGAGCGCCAGCAGGTGCAGGCGCTCGGCGGGCGCCTTGAACGCCTCCGACGGCCGCGCGGGCGGCGCGGGCAGCACCTGGAGGCCCGCGCCCTCGAAGAAGCGGCTGGCGCGCACGAGGTGGATCGCGTTGGTGACGAGCAGGATCCGCGTCGCGCCCCGGGCGCGCAGCCGGGCGCCGATGCGCGCCGCCTCCTCACCCGTGGTCCGCGCCGCCGTCTCGAGGACGATGGCGTCCTCGCGCACGCCCAGGCCGCGGGCCAGGCGCGCCCGGACCTCGGCCTCGTGGTAGGGACCGCTGCGCCCGCCCGACAGCACGAGCACGGGCGCGAGCCCCTGGGCCAGGAGCCCGACGCCATGGACCATGCCGCGCAGCGAGTCGTCCTCCAGCGAGCCGTCGGGGTTGACGCCGTTGCCCAGCACGACCACGGCGTCGGCGCGCTCGAGCCGCGGCGCCACCTCCAGCCGGCGCGCGAGCGCGTTCGGCAGCGGCGTCAGCGTGGAGGCCAGCACGACGACGGCCGCCGCGCCGAGCCCGCGCGCGATCAGCGTCATCGTCGAGCGCGCTCGCGGCACGGCGCCGATAGTACGCGATTTCGCGGGCCGTCCGGCCTCCGCCGGGCGCCCGTGGCGCGCGCCTGGCCGAGACCTCGCGCGATGACGCTGAAGCGCCGCTGCGCAACGTGAAGCGGTCGTGCACAGTGCCGCGGCGCGCGCGCCGAGAAGTGCCGGAAATCGCGCGGAGGTCGCGGACGGCGCGCCTGGCACGAGTCTCGCTCTCCCCAGCCAGCCGCGGTGGGCCGCGCCCCCATCGTGATCATCGAGCAGGGGGAGAGAGGAATGCGCACGAGAGGGGTCGTCGTTCTTGCCGCACTCGCAGTGGTCCTGGCCGTGGCGCCCGTCGCCTCGGCCGACATCCTCACCATCCACCAGTTCTCCGAGAACTATTACAGCAGCGGCGGCACGTCGATCGTCGATCTCAGCAATCCCAGCAATTCCTGGACGGTCGGCAACATCTCGGGCACGGTGACGTGGGAAGTGACGGAGAAGGTGTTCTGGGACACGATCGCCCAGACCACCGAGTTCACGTACACCGTGTTCAACGACACGCTGCTCGCGCCGATCACCTCGTTCAGCCTGCTCAACCCGTACGGCTACCAGGTGGCGGCCTTCACGGCGCCCTCGGGCTGGACATTCAGCACCGCCGACGGCCGGTGGACGTGGTCGACGACGGGCACGGGGATCGTGCCGCAGTCCTCGACGAACACCATGGACGTCTGGCTCCAGGGTCTGGTCCCGGTCGGCTTCGTCAGCGACGCGACCATCAGCGCAGGCAGCACGCTGACGTCGTCCGACTGGATGGTCTCCGCGCCGACGCCCGAGCCCGGCACGCTGTTCCTCCTCGGCACGGGCCTCGCGGCGGCAGGCATGTTCGGGCGGCGGCTCTTCGGCGGCGCCTCGCGGCCCCAGACGGCCGCGTAGGATCGCGGCGCGAGAGGACGCGGTGAGCAGTCGATCGTCCGGAGTGCGCGGGGTGGGCGCCCTCAGCCTGCCCGCGACGGCGCCCCCCAGCGCGTGGCTGGCGGCGGTCGTCCTCCTCGCGCTCATCGGCCTCCTGTATTCCACGGTCACGCGCGATCTCGTCCGGCAGTGGTGGGACGACCCCAACTATTCCCACGGGTTCCTGATCCCCCTGTTCTCCGCGTGGCTCGTGTGGCGGCGCCGCGCCGCGCTCGCCGTCGAGGGCGAGGGCACCTGGCTCGGCGTGCCCGTGCTCCTGCTCGGCCTCGCGATGCTGCTGCTGGGCGACCTCGGCGCCGAGTTCTTCCTCATGCGCAGCTCGCTCGTGGTCGTGCTGAGCGGCCTCGTGCTCGCGCACTTCGGCCGCGCCACGCTCCGGGCGCTGGCGTTCCCGCTGGCGTTCCTCCTCTTCATGGTGCCGCTGCCGTCGGTCGTGCTCTTCGCCATGACGTTGCCGCTGCAGACCCTGGCCGCCCAGAATGCCGCGGGGGCGCTCGAGGTGCTCGGCGTCCCGGTGCTCCTCGACGGCAACGTCATCCATCTCAGCCAGGTCAGTCTCGGCGTCACGGAGGCGTGCAGCGGGATCCGCTCGCTGATCTCGCTCCTCGCCGTCGCCGTCGGGTGGGGATACCTGACCCTGCCGGGGGCGTGGCGCACCGCCGTCCTCGCCGCCACGGCCGTGCCGGTCTCGGTGGTCGCCAACGCCGGCCGCGTGGTGGCCACCGCGTTCGTCGCGCAGTGGGCGGGGGTCGAGTACGCGCAGGGGTTCATGCACAGCGTCTCGGGCTGGCTCGTCTTCGTGTTCGCCATGGCGTGCCTCGTCGGTACGCACCGCGCCCTGACGCTCACCGCGACGCGGAGGGCCGCCCATTAGCCCGCGCGCGCGCGTCAGCGTGTCGGCCGGGCTCCTGCTGGGCGCGCTGCTCGTGCTCCAGCTCGGCTCGGCCGGCGAGGCGGTGCCCATCCGCAAGGAGCTCGACCGCTTCCCCGCGCTCGTCGGCGCCTGGCGCGGACAGGAAGCGAGCGTGCTCGACGCCGAGGTCCTCAACATCCTGCGGGTCAAGGACTACGTGCTGCGCCGCTACGCCGACGCCAACGGCCGCAGTGTCTGGCTCTACGTCGGCTACTGGGACACCCAGCGGAAGGGCGCGCAGATCCACTCGCCGAAGAACTGCCTGCCGGGCTCGGGCTGGGAGCCGCTCGAGGCTTCCGAGCTGACCGTGCCGCTCGCGGGCGGGCGCCCGGCCATCACCGTCAACCGGTATCTCGTGCAGAAGGACCGCGACCAGCAGCTGGTCCTCTACTGGTACCAGTCCGAGGGGCGGGCCATCGCCGGCGAAGTGGCGGCGCGGCTCGACCTCGTGCGGCGCGCGGCGCTTCGGAGCCGGACGGACGGCGCGCTGATCCGCGTCTCGAGCCCCGTCTATGGCAGCGTGCACGAGACGTCGGACCGTCTCGTGGAATACGTGCGCGCGATGTACCCCCTGCTGGACGACTATCTTCCGAGCTGAGTGAGGAGCGTGGGCAACATGTCGAGGACGATGCGGCTGGTCATGGTGATGCTGCTGGCGGCGCTCAGCGCCGCGGGCTGCGCGCGGTCCCCCGAGGCGAAGAAGGCGCGCCATCTGGAGCGCGGCGACCGGTTCTTCGCGCGCGAGCAGTACCGTGACGCGGTCATCGAGTACCGCAACGTGCGCCGGCTCGACGCCAACAACGGGCACGCGATCCGCCAGCTCGGCCTCGCCCACTTCCAGCTCGGCGAGATGGGCCAGGCCTTCGACTATCTCCGCAAGGCGCGCGACTTCGGCCCCGGCGACGCCGACGTGCGGGTCAAGCTCGGCACCATCTACCTGCTCGCACGGCACGCGCCGGAGGCGCAGGCGGAGGCCGCCGGCGTCCTCGAGCACGATGACCGGAACTTCGAGGCGCTCCTGCTGTCCGCCTCGGCCGCCGACACGCCGGCGGGCATCGCGGCGGCGACCGCGCGCCTCGAGAGCGTGCGCGGCCAGTACGGCGATCGCGCGCGGCTGCACGTCGGCCTGGGCACGCTCTATCTGCGTACCGGGGACCTCGCGCGCACGGAGGCCGCCTTCAAGGAGGCGGCGGCGCGCGAGCCGAAGTCCGTCGAGGCCCACACCGCGCTCGGCGATCTCTACATGGCGCGGCGCGACGTGGCGCGGGCCGAGCAGTCCTACGTCGCGGCCGCCGCCAACGCCCCGGCCGGCTCACGGCCGCGGCTGAAGCTGGCCGACTTCTACCTCACGCAGCAGCGGACGGCGGACGCCAAGCGCGTGCTGGCCGAGATGACCGAGAGCGCGCCCGACTACCTGCCGGCGTGGCGCCGCCTCGCGGAGATCGCCTTCAACGAGGGCCGGCACGACGACGGGCTCAAGCACCTGGAGGTCGTGTTCAAGAAGAGCGCGATGGACGTCGAGGGCCACCTCCTCAGCGGGCGCGTGCACCTCGCGAAGCGCGACACGGGCAAGGCCGCCGAGGAGTTCCAGAAGGCGCTGAAGATCGAGCCGCGGCTCGCGCAGGCGCGCTACATGCTCGCGCTCACCCACCTGCAGGCGGGCAACGTGCAGCAGGGCAGAGCGGAGCTCAAGGAGCTCGTCGCCCTCGAGCCCGATCTGGCCGAGGCGGCCGTCCTGCTCGCGGAGCTCGACGTGCAGGCGGGCGCGCTGCAGCCGGCCATCGAGGCGCTCCAGAAGATGACCGCGCGCCGGCCCGAGGAGGTGCGCGCCTGGATCACGCTGGGCTCGGCGCACCTGGCCAAGCGTGAGCCGGCCCGCGCCGCCGAGGCGTTCTCCAGGGTGATGGCGCTGGCGCCGAAGGACCCGCGCGGCCCGTACTTCCTGGGTCTGGCCCTGTCGCGTATGGGAAAGAAGGCCGACGCGCAGCGCGCGTTCGAAGCCGCGCTAGCCGTTGCGCCCGACGCCGTGGAGCCCCTCATGCAGCTCGTGGGCATGGCCTTCGCCGACAAGGCTCCGGACGCGGCCCTGGCGCGGGTGCAGGCGCAGCTCGCGCGTGTGCCCGCGTCGGCCGCCCTCCATCGCGTGCTCGGCTCCGTGCACGTGCGCCGTCAGGAGCCGTCCCAGGCGGAGGCGGCGTTCGTGAAGTCGCTCCAGCTCGACCCGGCCGCCGTCGCGCCCTACCTGGCCCTGGCCGAGCTCTACAACGCCTCTGGACAGTACGAGCAGGCGCTGGAGCGCGTCGGCCGCGCGCTGGGCATGGACGGCAAGAGCCTGATGGGGCACATGCTGGCGGGACTGATCCACGAGCGGAAGGGCGACGTCGCGAAGGCGCGGCAGGCGTACGAGCGCGCCCTGGCCGTCAAGCCGCGGTTCGCGCCCGCCGCGAACAACCTCGCGTACCTGCACTCGCTCCACGGCGGCGACAAGGAAAAGGCGCTCGAGCTGGCGCAGCTCGCCAAGGAAGTCGCGCCCGACGAGCCGCACATCTCGGACACCCTCGGCTGGATCTTGTATCGCCGCGGCATCTACCAGCGGGCGCTCGCGCTCCTGAAGGACAGCGCCGCCAAGCTGCCGGACAACGCCGTCGTGCAGTACCACCTGGGCATGGCGCACTACAAGGCCGGGAGCCGAGACTCCGCCAGGGACGCCCTCACGCGCGCGCTGCACCTGAACCCCCAGTTTCCTGGCATCGAGGAGGCACGGAGCACCCTTGCGAGCCTCTAGGAAGGCAACCATGAGCACGAACCGCATTCTCGTCGGCGTGGTCGTCCTGCTGCTCGGGGCCACCATCGCGCCGGCGGCCTGGGCCGACACCTTCAGCCTGGCGTTCTGCGACACCACGCTCTGCGCCAACGGCGTCACCGGCCCCTTCGGGACGGTGACGACCACGCTCAACACCAAGACGGGCGCCATCAACGTCTCGGTGATGACGAACTTCGGGTACGGGATCTACGGTGGCGGCAGCCCCGCCTTCGGCTTCAACGTCGTCGATCCCGAGGCCGGACTCGCCATCACCAACGTGAGCTCCGGATTCAGCGTCGGTGCCGCCGACGCGAACCTGCCGGGCTTCGGCATCTTCGAATACACCCTCAACGGCCCCACGAACCCGCTCTCCGCGCTGTCGTTCACGGTGAACCGTACGGGCGGCTTCAGCTCGGCCTCGCTGCTCGATGAGCTGTCGGTAGGCAGCGCGGGCATTCGGAACACGTTCTTCTCCGCCCACGTCAAGATCCTGTCGGGCGTCGGGGCGGGGCAGACGGGCTACGCGGGCGCCGGCATCGTCACGCCGGAACCGGTGACCCTGGTCCTCGCGGTGAGCGGGATCGCCGGCGCCACCGGCGCCTGGGTGCGCCGCCGCCGCCGGGACAGGGTGGGCGCGCCGACCGCCTAGAGGGCCGCGCGGCCGGCTACTGGCAGAACGCGGTCAGATCCGACTTCTTTTTCGTCGTCGGCGCGATGCAGACCGCCTGCCTCTGGGCGCTGTCGCCCGAGGCGTCCGTGACCACGAGGGTCAGCACGTCGCCCGGAATGACCACGGTCGTGTAGCCGGTGAACTTCCAGATCGCGCCCAGTCCGTCC
Source organism: Candidatus Methylomirabilota bacterium (assembly GCA_036002345.1). GTDB lineage: Bacteria > Methylomirabilota > Methylomirabilia > Rokubacteriales > CSP1-6 > AR12. The sequence continues at coordinate 46,708 of DASYTM010000217.1, forward strand.
CCCGTCCGATACTCCTCGATCCGAAGGCCGGCGGCCGCGACGCCGTTGACGAGGAGATGGCCGTCGATGATCGGCTCCGAGGCATGCGCCGAAGCGTTGGCGAAGAAGAATCCGTAACTGTACTGCGCGCCCGAGAGTGAGTCGACGGTCAGCGGGTAATAGGTGTCCGTCGCCGACGCCGGCGCGGCGGCGGCGGCGACGCAGAGCGCCGCCATCGCAATGAGAGAGCCCTTCATGAAACGTCCTCCTGGAAATGTCTTGGACCGGCCGCTGTGGCCGCCTCTCGACCCTAGCCGGGAAGGCGGCGGCCGGTCAACGGAATCGAGCGTTTGCAGGCTTTACAACGAGGGCGGCGGCCAGACACTCTGGCCGCCGCCCTCGGACGTGAGCGGGCGGATCACCCGGCGCAATTGAAGCGGAACAGGCCCGGTGTCGCGGTGACGGTGCCGTTCGCGTTGACGGTCATGTGGAAGTCCTGCTGCCCGTTGAAATTCGGGGCGAGGCCCCGCGAGATGACCCGGATGATGACAATCGTGGTGAACGTCGTCGCGTTGCCGATGTTGTTGTTGAAGCTCTGAGCGCTCGGAATCGAATAGGTGTTGCCGAATGCCCCCAGGCCGCTCACTCCCTGGAAGCTGATGTGGGTGTGTAGATGCGTGCCGCCCGAGCCGTCGTTGGTCACGCCCACAATGATCCGCTGGCTGCCGCTGAAGGCGATGGGCTCGTTGTTGCACGGGTTCGACATCGTTCCGCCCACGGGCGTCTCGAAGCTCTGGGACGCCGCCGAGACCGGCGGGGGCGCGATGAGGCAGGCCAGGGCGAGAAGAGTCAGGGTCCAGCCGACGATTTTCATGGCCGCCTCCCTCAACCGCAGACGAGCTGGAGCGGCCCAGCGTTCGTGTTGATCGCGCCGTTCGCGCCGAAGCTCACGCTCAGCGGGAACGAGCCCTGGATCTTCTCGGCCCCACCGATGAGGCGGAAGTCGTTCGAGGCGCCGATGGTGACGGGGGGCAGCCCGATCGACATGACCTGAGAGGAGTCGGAGGCGATCTGGTACTGCGTGCCGAGCAGCAGGCCGACGGCCGTGATGCCGCGGAAATTGCTGCTGAGGGTGATTTCGAGCTCACCGGTCGCATCGGGGGACTGGCCGATGACCACGTCGACGGCGCCGGCGAACGTGAGGACTTCGCCCGTGCACGGGTTCGCCAGCGTGCCGGCGACGGGGAACGTGGTGTGAACTACCGCAGCGAGCGCCGGCGGCAGCGCCACCAGGCTCGAGATCAATCCGACAACCAGCACCGCGACCAGCCACCTCATGTCGACCTCCCCTTTCGTTCGCGTCACACGTTGTCCACGATGTCCGGGTGGGCCGTCTCGTGGTGTGAATCGCGCCGTCGAGAGGTCGTGAAGGCACCGGGCGCGCATGCGCCAACGCCGAACACCCCTACTGTGAATCCGAGCAGCGCGTCGTCCACTGCGTTCCCACACCGCCGCCGATTCACGTTGGCTGTCGCGCTGCGCGTGGGCGCCGCCTCCGTGTTGAGCGAGGAAGGGAGCAAGGGCTATACCGTAGGGTGATCAGACCGCGCGCGCGGCGCGGGATGAGCGTCGCTCGCAAGAGCGCCGTGGATCCTCGCCTCACGCCACGCCACGGGGGAGCGGCGCGGGCCGGGCGGCGGACGAATCTCCGCGGCGCGAAAGCGATTTCGCATGGCGCGCGCGGTCGACCCGCCGCAGAGCGGGCGGGATCGCGCGACCCCCGAGCGCGGGGGGCGACGTCAGGCGCTCGCCCGCTCGCTCACCATTTCAGGGGTGCGAACATCCATCCGTTCGGGGGAGGCCGCCGCACCCTGCCGGGCGCCGCCG
>DASYTM010000218.1:0-21002 GCA_036002345.1 Candidatus Methylomirabilota bacterium
ACGGAGGTCTTGCTGCCGGGCAGGATCACGACGTCGGCGGCGTCGATCTCGGCGGGCGACGCGACGAAGCGCACGGCGACACCCGGCTCGGCGGCCAGGGGCTCGAGGTCGTCGAAGTTGGCGATGCGCGGCAGCCGCGGCACCGCGACGCTGAGCCGCGCGTCCTCCGCGAGGTGATCGCGCAGCCCGAGCGAATCCTCCTCGGGCAGCGGCGCCTCGCCGAGATGCGGCACGACGCCGAGCACCGGCACGCCGGTGCGCGCGGCGAGGAGCTCGAGCCCCGGCGCCAGCACGCCGGCGTCGCCGCGGAAGCGGTTGACCACGAGGCCCGCGACGCGCGCGCGCGCGTCGGGGGCGAGCAGGGCCAGCGTGCCGACGAGCGCGGCGAAGACGCCGCCGCGGTCGATGTCGCCGACGAGCACGACGGGCGCGTCCGCCGCCGCGGCCACGCGCATGTTGGCGAGGTCGCACTCGAGGTTGATCTCGGCGGGGCTTCCGGCGCCCTCGATCACGACGAGGTCGTGCGCCCGGCGCAGGCGCTGGAGGCTCTCCACGACGACGGGCCACAGTGTCGGCGCCAGCCGCCCGTAGCCGCGCCAGTCGAGGCTCGCCACGGCGCGGCCGCGCACGACGACCTGCGAGCGGTCGTCGGCCTCGGGCTTGAGGAGGATCGGGTTCATGTCCACCGCCGGCTCGATCCCCGCCGCGGCCGCCTGCACGGCCTGCGCGCGCCCGATCTCGCCGCCGTCGGCGGTAACGGCCGCGTTGAGCGACATGTTCTGTGACTTGAACGGCGCGACGCGGTAGCCGGCACGGGCGAAGATGCGGCAGAGCGCGGCGGCGAGCAGGCTCTTGCCGACGCCGGAGGCGGTGCCCTGCACCATCAGGCACGGGGCGAGGCTCATCGCGCACGCGCCTCCACACACGCGTCCACGAAGCCGCGCGCGAGCGCGGGATTCGAAGCGAAGTGTAGGTGCACGTAGCTCATGAGGGCCCGCCCGACCAGATAGCCCTCCGCGCGCGGCGCGCCGCCCGGCGGCGCCACGCGGTAGGCGCGCGGCACCTCCGCCGGCACCGCCGACAGTGTGGAGAAGTGGAACTCCTGGCCCCGCGCGCGAACGCCGGCGGGCCCGAGCGGGGTCGGCGCGGTCAGCGTGACGTCGAGGTAGCCCAACAACATGCGCGGCGGGCGCATCGTCACGCGCGCCGGGAGCACGCCGGCCATCTCGTGCGCCTCGCCCGCGGCGTCCTCGAGCGACGCCGCCAGGTACATCAGCCCTCCGCACTCCGCGTACACGGGCCGGCCCTCGTCGAGGACGAGACGGCGGACCGCCTTGCGACACCCCGCGTTGTCGGCGAGGGCCGCCGCGTCGAGCTCCGGATAGCCGCCACCGAAGTACAGACCGTCCACGCCGGGAGGCTCGGCGTCGGCGAGCGGACTCCACTCGATCAGCTCGGCGCCGGCCGCGCGCAGGAGCTCGAGGTTCTCTTCGTAATAGAACTGGAAGGCGTGATCGCGGGCCACGCCGATCACCGCCCGCGGGCGCGCGCTGGGAGTCGCGGGGGGCGCGAGCGCGCGCGCGGGCGCGCGGGCCAGGAGCGCGTCCACGTCCACGCCGCGCTCGACGGCGTCGCCCATGCGGGCGAGGCGCTCGCCGCCGAGCACGCCGTCGGCCGCGGTGTGCAGGCCCAGATGGCGCTCCGGGATCGCCCACCACGTGTCGTCGCGCGGGATGGCGCCGACCACGGCGGCGCGGCACGCCGCGCGGATCGCGTCGGTCGCCCAGCCCGCGTGCGTCGCCCCGCCCACGCGATTGAGGATGACCGCTGCGAGGTCGAGGCTCGGATCGAAGCGCTCGAAGCCCAGCACGGTGGCCGCCGCGCTGCGCGCCTGCGCGCTCGCGTCGACCACGAGCACGACCGGAGCGCCCAGCCACTTGGCGATCTCGGCCGTGGATCCGGCCTCGCTCACCCCGTCGACCCCGTCGAAGCAGCCCATCACGCCCTCGACCACGGCGACGTCCACGCCGGCGGCATGGCGCGCGACGGCGGCCAGCACCGCCTCACGGCCGCACATCCAGCCGTCGAGGTTGTACGAGGCGCGGCCGGTGGCGACCGCGTGGAGTCCCGGATCGATGAAGTCGGGGCCGACCTTGAACGCCTGCACGGAGAGCCCGCGGCGGCGAAGGGCCGCGAGCAGCCCGAGGGTGACCGACGTCTTGCCCACGCCGCTGGCCGTGCCCGCCACGACAAGGACGCGCGTCACGCCGGGCCGTCCACGCCGGCGGACTTGAACGTCGCCATCTCGCCGTAGATCCGCGCCGCCGCCCGCGCCAGGTGCACGAACAGCGCGGCCCCCGTGCCCTCGCCGAGCCGGAGCCGGAGGTCGAGGTAGGGCTCGAGGCCGAGATGGGCGAGCGCGCACGCGTGGCCGGGCTCGGCGGAGCGGTGCGAGGCGAACAGCGCGTGGACGGCCGGTGGCGCGAGCACCGCCGCGATCAGCGCCGCCGCGCCGGCGATGAATCCGTCCAGCGCCACGGGCACGCGGCGCGCCGCGCCGGCCAGGATCACGCCCGTGAGCCCGCCGATCTCGAAGCCGCCGACCTTGGCGAGCACGTCGAGGCCGTCGCGCGGATCGGGCTGATTGATCTCCAGCGCGCGGCGGATCGCGTCCACCTTGCGTCGCCAGCCGTCGTCGTCCACGCCGGTGCCGCGGCCGGTCACGTCCTCGGGCGAGGCCCCGGTGACGACCGCCGTGATCGCGCTCGCGGCGGTCGTGTTGGCGATGCCCATGTCACCCGTGGCCACGAGGTCGGCGCCCGCGTCGATCGCGTCGAGCGCGAGCCGCGCGCCGGCGACGATCGCCGTCTCGGCCTGGGCGCGCGTCATCGCGGGGCCGCGCGTCATGTTGGCGGTGCCCGGTCCGAGCGCGCAGCGGACGAGGCCGTCGGCGGCGCCGATCGGATTGGCCACGCCGAAATCGGCGACCACGACGCGGGCGTTGCAGTCGCGCGCGAGCACGTTGACGGCGGCGCCGCCCCGCAGGAAGTTCTCGACCATCTGCGCCGTCACCGACTGCGGATACGCGCTCACGCCCTCGGCCGCCACGCCGTGGTCCGCCGCGAACGTGAAGATGACCGGGGTCCGCACCCGCGGCGGCTCGCCGGTCAGCGCGACCAGCCGCGCGGCCAGGTCCTCGAGGCGGCCGAGGCTGCCAGGCGGCTTCGTCAGCGTGTCGAGATGCCGGCGCGCCGCCGCCTCCGCCCCCGCGGCGGGCGCGGCGATCGCGTCGCGCAGCGCGACCAGCGTGGTCACGCGCCCTTCAGCGTGAGCGGCAGGCCGGCCAGCATGAACACGACGCGGTCCGCCCCGGCGGCGAGGCGCTGGTTCACGAAGCCCAGCAGATCGCGGAAGTGGCGGCCGTCCTCGGTGGACGGATGGACGCCGAGACCGACTTCGTTGGACACCAGCGTGACGTCGGCGGGGCGCGGGGCGAGCGCCACCTCGAGCATCTCGGCCTGCTTGAAGATCTCGTCGTCGGCGTCGCCGCGCAGCATGAGGTTGGCGACCCACACGCTGAGGCAGTCCACGATCACCGCGTCGCCGGCGGTGCACGCGTGGCGCACGGCGGGCACGAGCTCGTAGGGCTCTTCGATGGTGCGCCAGTGCGCGGGGCGCTCGGCTCGGTGGCGCGCGATGCGCTCGGCCATCTCGGGATCGCCCGCGTGCGCGGTGGCGACGAAGGTGACGCGCGCGCCGGCCGGTTGGCGGTCCAGCGCGAAGCGGCTCTTGCCGCTGCGTGCGCCGCCGAGAACGAGAGTCGTCGAAGCCACGCCCGGGTCCTCCCGCGAAGACCGGAGTCGAATAGTGCGCGCGCGGGCAGGTCTCCTGGCTCTCGGATCGTCCTACTCCCCGCGCCTTCCCGGCCTCACGGCCAGTGGCTCTCGCGGGTTTCGTCCCCGATTACAGTGACGGGGTCGCGGCGGATTCGCACCGCCTTCCCTGGGCCCTCTCGGGCACCCGGGCGCGAACAGCGCACGAACGGTAGCAGACTCCCCGAAGTGTCGCAAGACGGACACTCTTGACGTCGGCCGGCGATCGACACCGCCGACCTGCGCGCGGCGCGCGCGATCCTGGACCTCGCCCCCTAGGCCGCGCGGCGCCGCGCCGCCGCCTTCGCCTGGCGCGACAGCGCCTTCCGCGAGACCGTGCGCTTCGGCTGGCGCTTCAGCGCGCGCAGCGTGGCCCGGTTGCGCCGCGCGGAGGTCTTGCGCTTGCCGCGCTGACCCGCGCGATACGCCGACCGGGCGCTCCGGCGGGTCCGCTCGGACGTGGCGCCCTTGCGCGGCGGCGGCAGCGGGACGCCGGCACGGCGCGCCTTCGACAGCCCGATGGCGATGGCCTGCTTCGCCGAGCGCGCGCCGTGCTTGCCAGACCGCACGTGGTGGATCTCCTCGCGCACGAACTCGCCGGCCTGGGTGCTGGGAGCCTTGCCCTGGCGCCGGTCGCGCCGGGCCCGCTCGAGCGTTCGCTTCTCAGGCATGCTGCACCTCCGCCGTCACGGCGGTGCGAGCGCGATGCCAGCGACTACTTCTTCTCCTTGTCGGTGTACGACACGGACAGCCCCGCGCCGGCGTCCGACTGGATGCCGTAGGGCGGGATCGGATAGCGGAGCCCGTTCTTGTCCAGCGCGGCGAGGCCCTCGATCACCTTCGGCAGGAAGCGCGGCGGGATGGCCATGAGCAATTCGTCGTCCGCGACGCCGCCGTAGCGCCGCTCGGCGTAGCAGGGGATGGTCAGCGCGGGCTCGCCGGTCTTGAGCGCCTTGCCCCAGGAGTCGGCGCAGGCGGACTCGCCGACCGAGGTGAACGACATCTTCTTGTAGCCCGCCCACTGCAGCCCGTTGATGAAGAAGATCATCTGGCCCGGCGTGCCGTAGATCAGGCAGATGTCCGGCGGGTTCAGCCGCCCCGACGTGAGCGGGGCGACCGCCATCGCGCGGTAGCGGCCGTGCGGCACGCAGTCCATCGCGTGCTGATGCGCGCTCGCGTCCTCGAGGGTCTTGAACCACACGCCCGCCATGCGCTTGCCCGACAGCCACTCGTCATCTTGTGGGTGCAGGCCGATGACGGCGCCGCACTGGGCCCCGATGAGATCGGCCATGGTGATGCCGACCGTCCAGCCGAGCTGGCGCGCCTGGGCCACGATCTGGTCGGTGGTGTGCCGGGCCTTCGGCCGCCGGATCTTCGGGATCGCCTCCATAGCCTCCACCGTCTCGAACAGCTTCATGCCGATGGGGATGGAGCGCAGCCGCAGATACCGGTTGAGCCCGTCGACGAGCGTCGCCCAGTCGTAGGTCTCCGTAGTCATCGTCGTCCTCCGCTAGAACTCTCGCAGGCGGTTGAGGTCGCGGCGCTCGCGCTTGGTCGGGCGACCCGCGCCGGGCGGCCGGAAGGGCGGGGGCGCCCAGCGGGGCCGCGGCGGCTCGGGTGGCGTGAGGTCGTCGTAGAGCAGGCGGGCGTGGGCCGCCCCGCCACGGCGCTCGTCGAGGCCCACGACCTTGAGCACCCGGCGGCGGCCCTGGGGGAGCGTGACCTTTATATAGTCGCCGGGACGGACCCCCTTGGCCGGCTTGGCCGCCTGGTCGTTGATGTCGACCTTGCCGCCATCGCACGCGGTGGACGCGAGGCTTCGAGTCTTGAATACGCGAGCGGCCCACAACCACTTGTCGATTCGCACCGAATCCACGTGACGACGGTATCATAGGCGTCACCGTGTCCTGGGACCCCGAGGTCGAAGAGCTCCGGCGCCGGCAGGAGATGGCTCGCGCGATGGGCGGCGCCGACAACGTCGAGCGCCAGCACAAGGCCGGCCGTCTCACCGTCCGCGAGCGCATCGAGCGGCTGCTCGACCCGGGCTCCTTCCACGAGACGGGCGCGCTCGCCGGCGCCGCGACCTACGACGGCGACAAGCTCGTCTCGATCCGTCCCGCCAACTTCGTGATGGGCACCGGCCGCATCGACGGCCGCCGCGTGGTCGTCGGCGGCGACGACTTCACGGTGCGCGGCGGCGCCAACGACGCCTCCATCGGCGGCAAGCAGGGCTATAGCGAGAAGATGGCGCGTGAATTGCGGCTGCCCGTCGTCCGCCTGGTGGACGGCACCGGGGGCGGCGGCAGCGTGAAGACCTACGAGATCACCGGACGCACCTACGTTCCGGGCAATCCCGCCTGGGACGTCATCACCGCCTCGATGTCGGAGATTCCCGTCATCGCGGCCGCCCTCGGCCCCGTGGCCGGGCTCGGCGCCGCGCGCGTGGCGTGCTCGCACTTCTCGGTGATGGTGCGCGGCGTGGCGCAGGTGTTCGTGGCGGGGCCGCCGGTCGTCGAGCGCGCCTTCGGCACGCCCATCGACAAGGAGTCGCTCGGCGGGTGGAAGATCCAGGTCGAGGCGGGGGCCGTCGACAACGTCGTGGACTCCGAGGAGGAGGCGCTCGCGCAGGTCCGCCGCGTGCTCGGCTACCTGCCGCGCAACGTCTGGGAGATGCCGCCGCGTATCACGCCCGCCGACGATCCGCGGCGCCGCGACGAGGGCCTGCTCTCGATCGTGCCGCGGAACCGCCGCCGCCCGTACGACGTTCGGAAATTGCTGGCACACGTCGTGGATCGCGACTCCTTCCTCGAGATCGGCGCGAAATACGGGCCCTCGCTGGTGGCGGGGTTGGCGCGGCTGGACGGCCATCCCGTCGGCGTCATGGCCAACGACCCGATGCACGCCGGCGGCGCGCTCACCGCCGACGGCTCGGAGAAGATGACGCGCATGGTGGACCTGTGCGACACGTTCCACCTGCCCGTCGTCAACTTCGTGGACAACCCCGGCTTCCTCATCGGCACGCAGGCGGAAAAGGCCGGGACGATCCGCAAGGGCGTCCGCGCGCTCCAGGCCGTCTACCAGGCCAGCGTGCCGTGGATCACGATCATCGTCCGCCGCGTGTTCGGCGTGGCCGGGGCCGGTCACGCCAACGTGCAGGCGCTGAATCTGCGCTACGCCTGGCCGTCGGGCGACTGGGGCTCGCTGCCGCTCGAAGGCGGCATCGAGGCCGCCTACAAGCGCGAGCTCGAGGCCGCGCCCGACCGCGCCGCGCTGCTGAAGGAGATCGAAGCGCGTTTGAACGTCTACCGAAGCCCGTTCCGGACCGCGGAGGCGTTCAACATCGAGGAGATCATCGACCCGCGCGACACCCGGCCGTTGCTGACGGACTGGGTGTCGCTCGCTTACGAGAACGAAGCCGCGCGCCTCGGTCCCAAGACGCGGGGCATGCGACCCTGAGGAGACCCATGCGTCATCGTGCCGCCGTCGCCGCCCTCGTGTTGCTCGCCGCCGCCACCGCCGCCGTTGCCGCCGATCAGGTCGTCGTCGAGGACTGGAAGAGCAGGCTCGGCGCCACCGGCGTGCCGCCGGAGTGGACGAAGCAGAGCTGGGGCAGCCCGAAGTACGACTTCAAGGTGGAAGAGCACGAGGGCCGACCCACGCTGCGCATGAAGAGCGTCAACGAGGGCTCCACGATCAGCAAGGAGATCAAGATCAGCGTCAAGGAGACGCCCGTCCTCGAATGGTCCTGGAAGATGGTGACGCTGCCCAAGGGCGGCAACTCGTGCAAGAAGGAGCTGGACGACCAGGCGGGCCAGATCTTCGTGACGTGGCCGCGCTTCCCGAAAGAGGTCCGCTCCCGGATCATCGGCTACGTCTGGGACTCGACCCAGCCTGCGGGCACGATCTGCAAGAGCGAGAAGACCAGCATGGTGACGTACGTGGTCGTGCGCTCGGGGCAGGCCGAGGTCGGCAAGTGGTTCACGGAGCGACGCAACGTGGCCGACGACTTCAAGAAGATCTACGAGGAAGCCGCCGACAACCCCGGGGCGATCTCTCTCTCCATCGACTCCAACGACACGAAATCGACGGCGGAGTCGTACATGGGCCCGATCCTGTTCAAGAAGCCGTGACCGCGCCGCGCGACTTCGTCAAGACGCTCGGCGACGAGAACGCCGCGTTCTGGACGGGCCGCGACGTGCGGCTGGAGGCGGCCGCCGCGCCCGCCCTCCGGCTCGAGCAGATCCGCTACCGCATGCGCCAGGGCGTGTACAACGAGCTGCGCTCCGTCGAGCTCATCGCCGCGTGGATCCCGTACGTGCCGGAGAAGGAGATCCGCGACCTGCTCCCGGGCCAGCTCGACGACGAGCACCGGCACTATCACCTGCTTCGCCGGCGCCTGCTCGACCTCGGCGAGGCGCCCGATGCCTATCGCCCGCTCCCGGAGTGGGAGGCGCTCTTCGACTGGCTCGTCGCCTGCCGCGCGCGGCCCACGCTGGAGAAGCTCGCGATGTTCCAGTTCGCCGGCGAGACCCAGTCGTGCGAGGGCTTCGAGACGCTGATCGCGCTGGCCGAAGACGTGGACGCCGAGACGGCCGCCCTCTACCGCACCCAGATCCTGCCCGACGAGCGGCGCCACGCGGCCATCGGCAAGCGGGCGCTTACGCTTCTCTGTGACACGCCGGGCGCGCAGGCCGCAGCGCGCGCCGCGTGCCGCGAGATGAACGAGCGCGTCTTCGGGGCCTACCGCGCCCACCGCGCCCGCGTGGACGCCGCATCCATCGCGTAGTCATCGCGTACACCGGGTTCGCCTGCGGGCTGCTCTTCGCAGGCATGGTCGTGACCGGATGGCTGGAGCCCGTCGATCTGACCGTCTACGACCATCTGTTCACGCTGCGCGGTCCGCGCCCGGTCGCCTCGCCCATCATCATCGCGGCGATCGATCCGGAATCGATCCGGGTGCTCGGTCCGTGGCCATTCCCGCGGGCCATGCACGGGACCGCCGTCGACGCGCTCACGCGCGCGCGGGCACGCGTCGTCGCGTTCGACGTCGCCTTCCCGGAACCCTCCTCACGTGGCGCCGACGACGACGAGGCCCTCGGCGCGGCCATCGCCCGCGCTGGCAACGTGGTGCTCGCCACCTTCTCGTACGTCGACGCGCAACCGTTCTATACCCGGCGGGGCGTCGCGTTGCCGATCGGATCGATCCGCTACGGCGCCGCGGCAATCGGCAGCGTCACGGGCGAGGCCGTCGGGCGACGCGCGGAGATCACCGACACGACGGTCGCCACCACCCATGGCTCGGGCATGCCGGGCTTCGCGGTCGAAGTGTCGCGTCTCGCCGTAGGCAAGACCACCGCGCAGCGCCGCCTCGAGGGTGGCGACTTCCTCATCAACTTCCGCGGGCCGCCGGGTGCGTTTCGACGGGTTCCGTATCATCGGCTCGTGCGGGGAGAGACGCCCGCTCACGAGCTCGCGGGAGTAATCGTGCTGATCGGAGTGATCGATCCCGCGGTCCCGGACTTCTTTCAGACCCCCTTCGCGCGCGACGGAAAGATGTCGGGTGTCGAGATCCACGCGAACGCGGTCGAAACCTTGCTGCGCGGGAACGCGATCCGAGAGATTCCGGTCGCGGCGAGCGCCGCCGTGACGGTCGTCGCCGGAATTTGTGTCGGCGCGCTGGTCGCGTGGTGGCCGGGTCGGGCGGCCGAAGCCGCCCTGCTCCTACTCCTGCTCACAGCCGCCGGGACGAACGCGGCGTTCGCCTGGGGCGATGTCTGGTTCCGCCCTTCTGGCGCGGTGCTGGCGCTCGCCGTCGGCTTGGTCCTGGCCATCGTTGCCCGAGGAGACCGACCTCCCGCTGACGCCTGATTTCCCGGGCGCTTGGCCGCGTTCGGACGATTTCGCTCCCCACCCGCTCACCGCGGCACGACACTATGGCTCATGGCGCCACGCGCGGCCCGTCGGAGCGCACCCGCGCTCGCGTTCGCCCTCGCCGGCTTGCTGGCCGCCACGCTGCTCGTGCTCGGCGGTCCGCTGGTGCCGTTCCTGCGCCACCCGCTCTGCACCGCGCTCGCCCTGACCCGGCTCGACCGCGTGTCGCCGAGCTGCGGCGACGTGGCGCGGGCGCGCGTGGCGCTGGCGGCGGGCCGCGCGGCGGCGGAGCGCAACGCGCTGCGCGACGCGCTCGGCCATTACCGCGCCGCCGTGGCCGCCGCGCCGGGCGTGGCCGCCGCGCACGCGGCGCGCGGCGAGACGGCGGAGATGCTCGGCGAGTACGACGAGGCGCTGGCGGCCTTCGAGCGGGCCGCGGCCCTGTCCCCGTCGGTCGAGGCCAGCCTCCGCGTCGGCGCCACCGCCGACCGCCTCGGCCGCACCGAGCTCGCCGTGCGCGCCCTCGAGAGCGCGTACGAACCCTGGCGCCACCACGCGCTCGCCGGTGCGCGCGCGTCGGCGGCAGCCTTGCTCGCCTGCGCGCCCGCCTACTCGACCAACCCCGGGACGCTGTGGACCACGTGCGTGGCCGCCGCGCGTGACGTCTACACGCGCGCCTTCGAGGCGTCGCGCGAGGCGGTGCCGCGCTGGGTGTTCCGCATCCTCGTCGAGGAGGGGCAGCGCGAGCGCGCCCTCGCCTTCGCGCGAGAGCGCGGCTGGCTCCGCGACGACGTCGAGTACTGCGGCCGGCACGCGCTGCCGATCGACGACGAGACGTCGGCGCTTCTGGCCATGCTGGTGCAGCCCGAGCGCGCGGATTGCGCCCTGCGCATCGCCGTGCGCGTCGCGGACGACGGCGCCGCGCGGCTGGGCCGGCTGATGCTGCTCGACCGGATCAGCCACTCCACCCGGGGCGACACCCGCGACGGTGCGTCGTACTACCTCCGCTACCGGCTGCCCGCCCACGACGTGCCGCGCGTGGCGGAGGCCCTCAACGTGACGGGCTGGCGGCTGCAGCACGTCTACGAGAGTCCCGACGAGGCACTCGGCGTGTTCCAGAAGGCCATCGAGGCCGACCCGCGCTTCTCGTGGCCGCACCACAACATCGGCCGCATCTACATGGCCCGCGGCGACTACGAGCAGGCGCGCGTGTGGCTCGAGCGCGCGCTCGCGGTCAATCCCGATCACTGGCGCGCGCTCTACAACTACGGCGTCACCAACGCCAACCTCGAGCGCTGGCCGGAGGCGCTCGCCGCGTACCGCAAAGCGCTCGTCATCAGCCCCAACGACGCGAAGCTGCACGCCAACGTCGGCTGGACGCTCATCCGGCTCGGCCAGGAGGCGGAGGCCGAGCGCGAGCTCACGATCGCGGTGCGGCTGGATCCGAGCCTCAAGGCCGAGCGCAACTACCTCGACGCGCGCTAGCGCGACCGTCGGCGGGAACTTGCTTGCCCTGTCCGATGACGAATTGAGGCAGTCCGTGGACTGCCTGGCATCGCCGGCGGGGCCGGGCCTATGGTCGGGCCGCTTCCGGCACCCTGCTGGGCGGCGGGCGTGAAGTGGCCGATCACACGGCAATCGAGGTGATCTGCAAACGTCTGCGGGGACACCGCCGGCACGCTGAAAGGATCGTGGCAGACCTCTTGCAACAGGGGACAGTGCAGGAGGCGCCGATGAGCCGACTGACTGCTGACGAGCGACGCCGCACCCACGAGCTTCGACGGTCGGGTGTGAGCCGCCCCACGGCCAAGGCCATCACGGTGGACCAGTTCGAGCTCGAGCAGCCGGCCGTGGCCTGGGGTCGCAGCGCGCGCGTGGCGACGGTGGTGACGGTTGCCCTCGGCGGGTTGCTCGCCCTGCTCCAGCTCGCGCAGACCCTCTCGCTCTACGGTCCCGGCTCGCTCCTCGACTGGCTGCTGCCCCGGCTCTAAACCGCCAGGGCATAGCCGTCGCGGCGGGGATCGGCGCCCGCCATGAGCGCGCCGGACGCCGGGTCGCGCATCAGTCCCTGCCCGCCCCCCACGATCCACGACCAGTCCGGAATCTCGTTGACCTGGTGGCCGCGCGCGGCGAGCCCGGCGCGGACGTCGGCAGCGATGCGCGTCTCGGCGTCGATCAGGCGGTCGCGGTAGACGCGCACGCGCGGCGCCTCGATCGCCTCCTGGACGTTCATGCCGAACTCCAGGACGTTGAGCAGCATTTGCGCCGTCGTTTGCAGAATCCCGTACGAGCCGGGGGTTCCGATCGAGAGGGAGAACGATTCGCCCTCGAAGACCTGGGTCGGCGACATCATCGTCCCGGCCTTGCGTCCGGGCTTCACCACGTTGGGCGACGCCGGGTCGCGATCCATCCACTTGAGGATATTGTTGAGCACGAGCCCCGTGCCCGGGATCGCGACGCCCGAGCCGAAGGGGACGCCGAGGGTCTGCGTGACCGAGACCACCATGCCGCCCGCGTCCGCGCACGCGAAGTGGGTGGTCTGCTCGTTGGCGAACTTCGCCGGGTGGCCCTCGCCGATCTGGTCCGGCAGCCGCTCGCCGCTGTGGCGCTCGCCCTCGCTCACGGCCGCGCGCTTGGCGTCGATGCGCGCGCGCTGGCTGTCCGCGTACTTCTTCGAGAGCAGCCCGGCGATCGGCACGTCCGGCGAGTACGCGTAGGCCAGCCGGTCGGCGGAGCCGAGCTTCACGGCCTCGATCAGGTGGTGGAGGTAGTCCACGGAATTGTGGCCCCAGGCGCGCAGGTCGTAGGCCTCGAGGATGTTCAGCGTCTCGAGCATCTGGAAGGCCGAGAAGGGCGGCGGCATCGAGTACACCTGCCGGCCGCGATACGCGATCGTGACGGGCTCGCGCCACTCGGCCTTGAAGTCCGCGAGATCGGCCTCGGTGAGCCAGCCGCCCGCGTCGCCCACGGCACGCGCGATGGCCTTGGCGATCGGACCGCGGTAGAAAGCGTCGGCGCCGCCCTCGACAACCTGCCGGAAGGTGGAGGCCAGCTCCTTGTAGGTGACCACGCCGCCCGGGCGCGGGCCGCCGTTGCCGAGGTAGAGCCGCTCGGCCTCGTTCGAGCGCGCCAGGGTCGCGCGCGCCTGCTCGAAGAACTCCACGTTCTTGAAGGTCAGCGGCACGCCGCGCTCGGCGTGCCCGATGGCCGGCGCGAACACGCGCGCGCGGTCCATGCTGCCGAAGCGCTCGAGAGCGGCCAGCCACCCGCCGAGGTTGCCGGGCGTCGCGCACGCCTTGGGCCCGCCCGCCAGCTCGTCCTCGGTGCAGCGCCCGGCGTCGGCCGCCTTCGGCGCGCGGCCGATGAAGTCGAGCACGTGGCGCTCGCCCCCGCGCGAGATCAGCATGAGCCCCAGGCCACCCGCGCCCGACATGAACGGCTCCACGACGTTGAGCGTCGAGGCCACGGCTACGGCGGCGTCCACGGCGTTGCCGCCGGCGAGGAGGATCTCGATGCCGGCCATCGAGGCGAGCGGATGCGCGGAGGTGACGACGCCGCGGCGGCCCATGACGGTCGGACGATAGGCGAGACGATGGGGCGGCATGGCGACTCCTTTCATACTGCCGTCAGGCGCGCTCGCGCACGAGACCCCGCAGCCGCGGATCCAGCAGGTCGCGGAGACCGTCGCCGAGCAGGTTGAGGGCGAAGATCGTGAGCATGATGGCGACGCCGGGATAGATCACGAGCCACGGCGCTTGCTGCAGGTAGAGGCGCCCCTCGGCCAGGATGTTGCCCCACGACGGCACGTAGGGCGGCACGCCGACGCCGAGGAACGAGAGGGCGGCCTCCGTGAGCACGGCGGCCGCGAAGACGAACGAGCCCTGCACGATCACCGGCGACAGGCAGTTCGGCAGCACGTGACGCGTGACGATGACGAAGTCGTGAGCGCCCAGCGCCCGGGCCGCCTCCACGTACGTCGTCTCCCGGATCACGAGCACCGAGCCGCGCACGATGCGCGCCACGCGCGGGGCGTACACGATCCCGATGGCGACGATGACGTTGGTGACCTTGGGCCCCAGCGAGGCCATGAGGGCGATGGCCAGGATGATGGCCGGGAACGCCATGAGCCCGTCCATCACGCGCATCACCGGGTTGTCGAGCCGGCGCCAGTAGCCCGCCGCCAGCCCGCACACGAGCCCGATCGCGAAGGAGAAGAGCACCACGGCGGCGCCGACGAGGAGCGAGAGCCTCGCGCCGTACACGACGCGGCTCCACACGTCGCGGCCGACGTCGTCGGTGCCGAACCAGTGCGCGGCGCCGGGGGCCGTCAGGCGCGCCGACACCTCCATGCGCAGCGGGTCGCCGGCGATCACGGGCGCCAGCGCCCCCACCGCGGTCGTGATGACCAGCAGCACGAGGCCGATCACCGTCGCGCGCCGGCGCACGAGCCGCGTGAGCCAGAGGTGGCGGCGGCGCGATGGCAGTGCGAGGTGAGCAGCGTCGCGCTGCGAGCCGAGCGGTGAAATGGCTCGAAGATCATTCTGACCGCGGATGGCACTCACTGGTAGCGCACCCGCGGGTCGAAGATCACGTACGAGAGGTCCACGGCCAGGTTCACCAGCATGTAGATGCCCGCGATGCAGAGCACGACGCCCTGGATGACGGGATAGTCGCGGCGGAGCACGGCCGAGATGATGAGGCGGCCGAGCCCGGGGATGTTGAACACCTGCTCGACGATGACCGAGCCGGAGATGAGGATGGCCAGCGAGATGCCGATCACGGTGATGGTCGGGATCATCGCGTTCTTGAGCGCGTGCTTGTAGACGACGGCGCGCTCGCCGAGGCCCTTGGCGCGGCCGGCCACGATGAACTGCTCGCGCAGCACGTCGAGCATCGCCGAGCGCGCGATGCGCGCGATGAGGGCGGACTGCACGACGCCGAGCGCGAAGGCCGGCAGCGTGAGCGAGCGCAGCGTCCCGAACCAGCCGTACTCCAGCGGCGAGTAGCCCGCCACGGGGAACCAGCCGAGGCGCACCGAGAACACGAGGATGAGCAGGAGCCCGAGGAGGAAGTTCGGGACGGAGATGCCGACGAGGGCGCCCGCCATCAACGCCTGGTCCGCCGTCCCATCGTGGTGGCGCGCCGCGATCACGCCGGCCGGCACGCCGAGCACGACGGCGATCAGCAGCGCGTACGTGGTCAACAGGATGGTCGGCTCCGCGCGGTCCACGATGGCCTCGAGCACGGGGCGGCGCAGGAAGATCGACTGTCCGAGATCGCCCTGGGCCAGCCGCCCGTACCAGCGGAAGAGCTGGACGTGGAAGGGCGCGTCGAGCCCGAGCTGGCGCTGCAGCCGCGCGACGTCGTCGGGGCTCGCGTCGGGCCCGGCGATGATCGAGGCCGGATCGCCGGGGGCGAGGTGGATCAGGGTGAAGGCGACGGTGGCCACCACCAGCGCGACCGGGATCAGCGCCAGCAGGCGCCGGACGATGTACGTCTTCACACGCTCAGCCCGGCGCCCGCCTTACTTCGACAGCCAGACGTTCCAGAAGTTTTTCTCGATCGTCGGATGGTAGCCGCGAACCTCCTTGCGCACGGCGTCCAGGCCGAAGTAGTCGCCGTACTTCACGCGGCCGACGTCCTCGTAGAAGATCGTCTGCACCTTTTCCCACATGGCGCGACGTTTGCGCGGGTCGGTCTCGCGCGCCAGCGCGTCCATCCACTGCTCCTTCTGCTCCTGGCACCACCAGCCCGGCCAGTTGCAGGTGGTCGGAGTGCTGAAGGCGGGCTCGGGGTTGAATGTGAAGCCAGTGGAGAAGACGTCCCACGCTTCGGGCTTGTTGCGCCGCTGCACCAGCGTCGCCCAGTCCACCACCTGGAGGTCGATCTTGAAGCCCGCGGCCTCGAGCTGCTGCTTGGCGACCAGCGCCCCCTTGTACATCCACTGGTATTCCCTGGTGGTGATCCAGCGCACGGGCTGGCCGGTGTAGCCCGCCTCCCGCAGGAGCTTCTTCGCCTTCGCCGGGTTCCGCTGGTTGTAGAACTCGCCGCTCGCCTTGCTGTGCCACTGCGGCTGCTCGGGGAACGAGAGCCCCGGGTCGAGCCGGTAGAAGGCCTTGTTGCCGAAGCTGGCCGCCATGATCGGCTCCATGTCGAGCGCGGCCTGGAAGGCCTGCCGGATGCGCTTGTCGGTCATCACGCCCTGCTTGTGGTTGAGAACGGCCGTGCTCCACGCCTCGGGCTTGATGACGCCGGCCACGACGCCGGGCATCGTGGTCATGCGCTCGTACTGGTCCTGCTGGATCTGCATGCCGAGGTGATACTCGCCCGTCTCCACGCCCGCCAGCCGCACCGCCACGTCGGGCACGGGAACGAACAGGATCTCGTCGAGGTACGCGGTGCGCCGGCCGCCGAAGCCGTCGGGCGGTTCGCTGCGAGCCGCGTAGTCCTTGAAGCGCGCCAGCCGCACGTGACGGTCGGGCTTGTGCTCGAGGAAGCGATAGGGGCCGGTGCCGATGACGTCCTTCACGGCCATGTCGCCGACCGCCTCCACGATCTCCCTCGGCATGATGACGGCGCCGTTGTTCGGCCGCGCCAGGCCCATCAGCAGCGAGCCCGACGAGTCCTTGAGGTACATCGCGACCGTGTACGGGTCCTTGGCGTCCACGCCCTCCACGTTCTTCCAGAGCTGCTTGCCCGGCGTGGCCACCCGGCCCCAGCGCTTGAGCGAGGCCACCACGTCGTCGGAGGTCATCTCCTTGCCGTTGTGGAACTTGACGGCGCGGCGCAGCTTGAAGACGTACGTGCGCCCGTTGTCGGCCACCGTATGGCTCTCGGCGAGCAGCGGGATCGCGTTGTAGTTCTTGTCGTACGTATAGAGGCCCTCGTAGACGTGCCAGGTGATCTGCTGCACGATCACCGCCGTCGTCGTGTGCACGTCGAGCGTCGGCGGTTCGCCGATGATCGCGACCTTCAGGATGCCGCCGGGGCGCGGCTGTTCGGCCTGCTGGGCAGAGGCGGGAACGGCGGCGGCCAGCGTGAGCGCGAGGGCGAGCGTCAGCAGTCTCATGGCGGGCTCCTTGGACGCGAATAGTACCGCAACTGCGTGCCGGGACCGTCTCCGATTCGCGGCATTGACACGCCTCGCGTGCCACCTCACACTTCGGACATGAGTCGTTCCGCGCTCCTGACCTACGCGGACTACGCGGCGCTGCCGAACGACGGCAAGCGCTATGAGCTTCATGCGGGGGCTCTGTCCGTGACGCCGGCGCCGAGCCCACAGCACCAGATCATCCTGGGCAATCTCTTCGTGCATCTCGACGGCCACGTGCGACGACACGCACTCGGACGCGTCCTCGTCGCCGCGGTTGACGTCATCTTCAGCAACATCACCGTCCTTCAGCCCGACATCGTTTGGCTCGATTCGTCGCGTCTGGGCGCGATCAGCCGCCGAGCCATCGAGGGTCCGCCGACGTTGGCCGTCGAGATCCTCTCACCCTCGACGGCTCGCACGGATCGGACCACGAAGCGCGCGCTCTACCGCCGCCACGGCGTACCGTGGCTATGGCTGGTCGATCCGGAGCAGCGCACGATCGAGGTCTATCGCGACGACGAGCGCGTGATGGTGGCGAGCGGCGCCGAGCCGGCGGACCTGCCGCCGTTCGAGCAGCTCGGCCTGGTCGTCGACTCGATCTGGGACTAGCGGCTACTTCACGACCTGGCGGACGGCGGCCACCACGTCGTCGGCGCCCGGCATCACGAACGACTCCAGCGGCGGGCTGAACGGGATCGGCACGTTCGGCGCCGCCACGCGCACGATCGGCGCGTCGAGCTCGTCGAACGAGTCCTCCATCACCACCCAGGCCAGCCACGCGCCCGCCGAGCCCCGCATCGGCCCCTCTTCGGCCACGACCACGCGGTGCGTGCGCCGCACCGAGGCCGCCAGCGTGTCCCGGTCCAGCGGCACGAGGCTGCGCGGGTCCACGACCTCGACCTCGATGCCTTCCTCGGCGAGTCGCCGCGCGGCCTCCAGGCTCTCGTGCACCATGCGCGCGGTGGCGATGACCGTCACGTCGCGGCCGGGCCGCGCGATCGCGGCCTCACCGAGCGGCACCAGCGTCTCGGCATCGGGCACCTCGCCCACCACGCGGTAGAGGCCGCGGTGCTCGAACACGAGCACGGGATCGGGATCGCGGATGGCCGTCTTGAGCAGGCCGCGCGCGTCGGCGGGCGTGGACGGGATGGCGACCTTCACGCCGGGCAGGTTCACGAACCAGGCCTCGACGGAATTGCTGTGGTGGCCGCCGCCCGACTTGCCGATGCCGTACGGCATGCGCAGCGTCAGCGGGCAGTCGATCTGGCCGCCGAACATGTAGCGCGACTTGGCGATCTGGTTGGCCACCTCGTCCATCGCGCACGTGACGAAGTCGGCGAAGTGCATGTCCACCACGGGCACGAGCCCGGTGACGGCCGCGCCGAACGCCGAGCCCACGATGGCCGCCTCGGAGATCGGCGCGTTGAGCACGCGGGCCGCGCCGAACTCGTCGATCAGCCCCTTGGTCACGCCGAAGGGCAGGCCGAGCACGATGTCCTCGCCGAGGCAGTACACGCGCGGATCGCGCCGCATCTCCTCGCGTAAGGCGAGGTTGAGCGCGTCGCCGAAATCTATTCGCGCCATGGATAGTGCGCGAACAGGTCGGTCAGCGCGTCCTCCGGCCGTGGGAGCGGGCTCGCCTCCGCGTGGGCGATGGCGTCCTCGATCTCCGCGACGACCGCCGCGCGCACGCGCTGCGCCTGGGCGGCATCGAGCAGGCGGCGCTCGATCAGGTGCGCCTCGAGCCGCGCGATCGGATCGCGCCGCCGGCCCTCGGCGACCTCCTCGCGGCCGCGGTACGCCTGCGCGTCGCCCTCGAAGTGGCCGACCCAGCGGATTGTGTGCGCCTCGATCAGCGACGGGCCGGCGCCGGCCCGCGCGCGGGCCACGGCGCGCGCCGTCGCGTCCTGAACGGCGAGCACGTCGTTGCCGTCCACGCTCTCGCCGGGGATGCCGTAGCCGGCCGCGCGCGCGGCGATGGAACCGCCCGCCGTGGAGAGCGCGTGCGCGGTGGACGAGGCCCAGCGGTTGTTCTCGCAGACGAAGACCACCGGCAGCTTCCAGAGCGCGGCCATGTTCACGCCCTCGTGGAACGGGCCGCGGTTGGCGGCGCCGTCCCCGAAGAACGTGACGACGACCTGGCCGGACTTCCGGTGCTTGATGGACAGCCCCACGCCCGGCGCCACCACGCAGCCGGAGGCGAGCACGCCGTTGGCGCCGAGGTAGCCGACCGAGGCGTCGGCGATGTGCATCGTGCCGCCCTTGCCGTGGCAGATCCCGTTGGCCTTGCCGTAGAGCTCGGCCATCAGCCCGCGCAGCGAGCCGCCCTTGGCGACGAGATGACCGTGCCCGCGGTGCGTGGAGAGGACGTAGTCGTCGGCGCGCAGCGCGGCGGCCACGCCGACGGCAACCGCCTCCTGCCCGACCGAGGTGTGGAGAAACCCCGGGATGCGGCCCTGCTGGAACAGCTCGCGCGCGCGCTCCTCGAAGACGCGCACGCGCAGCATCGACGCGTACATCGCGTGCAGGGCGTCGGGACCGGGGGCGCTCATGGCGCCAGAGATCATAGCACCGGGGCTTCGTTGAGCCGCCGCAGCAGCCACGCGTCGCCGTGGCGTTCGAGCACGTTGAGGGTGCCGTAGTCCTGGCCGAAGGCGAGGAGCCGCGCCAGCGGCAGGCCCAGCGCGCGACAGAGGAGCGCGCGATTGGTGCCGCCGTGCGCGACGATGGCGATGGCGGGGCCCGGCGACTGCGCGACGATCGCGTCGAAGGCCGGTCCGGCGCGTGCGATCAGGTCCGGCACGCTCTCGCCCTCGGGAAACGGGAACTCGCCGATCCGCGCCATCCAGTCGTCGAACGCGGCGGGCTCGCGCGCGCGAATCTCGTCCGCGGTGAGCCCTTCCCAGCGGCCCATGGCCATCTCGCGCAGCGCGGGCATCTCGGTCGGCGTCAGCCCGTGCGGCGCGCCGATGATCGCGCCGCTGTGTCGCGCGCGCACGAGATCGCTCGTGTAGAGCGCCGCGATCGGCGCGCCGGCGAGCCGGCGCGCCTGCGCCCGGCACTGGGCCTCGCCGCGCGCGGACAGCGGCACGTCGAGATGGCCGATGAAGCGCCGCGGATTCGCCTGCGCCACCTCGCCGTGGCGCAGCAGGTAGATCAGGGTCGCGCGCGCGTCCACGCGGATACCGTGAGCAGGGCCGCCAGCTCGGCGAGCTCGACGCCGGCCCCGAGCACGTCGCCCGTCATCCCCCCGAAGCGGCGGGCGAAGAAGGCGCCGGCCGCGACCGCGACGCCCGCGGCGACAGCGAGCACGACCACGCCGAGCCAACCGAGCGCGGCCGCCGCCGCGACGAGGGCGAGCCCGAGGGCGGCCGGCGCGGCGGCGCGGCCGAGCCCGGCGCGAAAGGCCACTCCCTGCCCGGCGGCGCGGGCGGGCCGGAACAGCCGCGCCAGCAGCGCCGGGGTCGCGCGGGCGACGGCGGGCGCCGCGATCAGCGCGGGCCAGCGCGCGCTCGCTGGGAGCTCGGTCAGCGCGGCCAGCTCGAGGAGCAGGAAGAGGATGAGGCCGATCGCGCCGAAGGCGCCGACGCGGCTGTCGCTCATGATGGCGAGCCGCGCCGCCGGGTCGCGCCCCGCGAGGCCGTCGAGACAGTCGGCGAGCCCGTCGAGGTGGAGGCCGCCCGTCAGGAGCTTCCACGCGGTGATGGTCAAGAGCGCGGCAAGCACGGGGCCGAAGATCCGCCCGGCGACGGCGTCGACGGCGGCGAGCGCCAGCCCCAGGGCCACGCCGACCACCGGAAACCACGGCGCGGCCGCGCCCAGGTCCTCGAGGCCCGCGTGGGCGCGCCGCGAGAGCGGGAGCACGGTGAGGTAGCGAAAGGCAAGGAGGAGGCGCGACACCGGCGCATGCTAGCACGCCCCTTGCAAGAAATTTACGCACGCGAAAGAAGTTGTTTGACAGCCCGCGCTTCTCCACGGACAATCGGAAGCGCCGGGGGGCCCGAATCTCATCGAGCCAGGAGTGCGCCCATGAGCGTCACCAGCGTGGCTGAAAAGTGGGTCGACGGCACCGCCGGCATGACCCGGCCGTCCAACGTGGTCTGGTGCGACGGCTCCAAGGCGGAGTACGACCGGCTGATCGAGGAGATGCTCCGCGACGGGACGCT
>DASYTM010000219.1:0-14822 GCA_036002345.1 Candidatus Methylomirabilota bacterium
TGCTACCTCCTGTCGAAGCTGAACCGGACCTTCGGCATCGTCTACCACGAGCATCAGGCCAGGGTCTGACACAGCGCCACGGTCCCAGCTTTGGGGACCACGTTCGGTCGCGGGGCGATGACGACCAACCTGATCGACGTCCAGAACTCGGACGTGATCATGGCCACGTCGAACATGGCCGAGAACCACCCCGTGGGCTTCCAGTGGGTGATGAAGGCCAAGGAGCGCGGGGCCAAGCTCATCCACGTCGATCCGCGCTACACGCGCACGAGCGCGGCGGCGGACATCCACGTCCCGATTCGCTCCGGCACCAACATCGCGTTCTTCGGCGGCCTCATGCGCTACGCGATGGAGAAGAACCTCTACTTCAAGGACTACGTCGTCCACTATACGAACGCCTCGTTCCTGCTCGACCCGGCGTTCAAGAACGCCACCGAGCTCGACGGGCTGTTCACGGGCTACGACCCCGCCAAGCGGTCGTACGACCGGACCTCGTGGAAGTATCAGCTCGACGGCGAGGGCAACCCCAAGCGTGACCTCACGCTGAAAGATCCGCAATCCGTCTTCCAGCACCTGCGGCGCCAGTACAGCCGCTACACACCCGAGATGGTCGAGCGGGTGTGCGGCATCCCGAAGAAGCGATTCGAAGAGGTCGCCCAGCTCTTCTGCAGCACCTCGGGCCCCGACAAGACGGGCGCCATCACCTACGCGCTGAACCTGACCCAGCACACCAACGGCGTCGAGAACATCCGCTCCCTCTGCATGCTGCAGATCCTGCTCGGTAACATCGGGCGGCCGGGCGGCGGTGTGGTGGCCCTCCGCGGCCACGCCAACGTGCAGGGCGCGACGGACCTGGAGCTGCTCTACCACGAGCTGCCGGGCTACCTGCCCATGCCGCTGCGCGACCCACACCCGGACTTCAAGACGTATCTCGAGAAGTCGACGCCGAAGGGCGGGTACTGGACCAACTTCCCGAAGTTCGCGGTCAGCCTGCTCAAGGCCTTCTACGGCGACGCCGCCACCAAGGACAACGAGTTCGGCTTCCAGTGGCTGCCCAAGCGCGCCTCCGCCGACGCCTACAGCCACCAGCACATCTTCGCGGACATGTACGCGGGCAAGATCAAGGGTTTCCTCGCCGATGGCCAGAATCCCGCCGTGGGCGGCCCGAACGCCAAGCTCGCGCGCGCGGCCATGCAGAAGCTCGACTGGCTGCTGGTGGTGGACATCTTCCTGACGGAGACGGCCGAGGTGTGGAAGACACCCGGCACGAATCCGAAGGACGTCAAGACCGAAGTGTTCTTCATCCCGGCCGCGCCGGCCGCGGAGAAGGACGGCTCGCTCACCAACACCATGCGGCTGATCCAGTGGCACGAGAAGGCGGTCAACCCGCCCGGCGACGTGCAGACCGACGCGCAGTTCATCTGCACGCTGGCCCATCGGCTGAAGAAGATGTACGCCGGCTCGAAGAAGGACCGCGACAAGGGGTTCCTCGCCGCCAACTTCAAGTTCGGCGAGAAGCCGGATCACCCCGACATGGTCGAGGTGTTGAAGGAGATCAACGGCGTCGCGACCGAGGACATCACGGACAAGGACGGCAAGGTCGTCTACAAGAAAGGCCAGCCGCTCAACACGTTCGCGCACCTCACCGACGACGGCAAGACGACCTCCGGCTGCTGGATCTACACGGGCGTCACGGTGGAGAGCCCGGAGGGCAAGCTCGTCAACAAGGCGGCCGCGCGCAAGCCGGCCGACGACAAGGACTACCTCGGCCACGGCTGGGGCTTCGCGTGGCCGGCCAACCGCCGCATTATCTACAACCGCGCCTCGGCCGACCTCCAGGGCAAGCCGTGGAGTGAGAAGAAGAAGCTGATCTGGTGGGATCCGGCCGCCCCGGGCGCCAAGCCCGAGGACAAGCCGGGCAAATGGGTCGGCCTCGACGTGCCGGACTTCAACCCGTTCCTGGCCCCCGATGCGAAGAACGGCGACAAGCCGTTCATCATGCGCGCCGACCTCGTGGGCGGGTTCTTCGGTCCGCTCAACGACGGGCCATTCCCGGAGCATTACGAGCCCATCGAGTCGCCCACGAAGAACCTCCTGTCCAAGCAGCAGAACAACCCCGTCGCCAAGATCTGGAAGGTGGCCGACGGCAAGAACGAGCTGGCTCCCGTCGGCTCGAAGGACTACCCGTACGTCATCACCACGTACCGGCTCACGGAGCATCACCTGTCGGGCGTCATGTCGCGCTACCTGCCGATGCTGGCCGAGCTGCACCACTCGCACTTCGCGGAGATCAGCCACGAGCTCGCCAAGGAGCTGGGCATCCAGAACGGCGAGAAGGTCACGGTGCTGAGCCCGCGCGGCAAGGTGCACGTGACGGCGATGGTCACCAACCGCCTCAAACCCTTCACGATCGACGGCAAGACGGTCCACCAGATCGGCGTGCCGTGGCACTGGGGGTGGAAAGGCGTCGACCAGCTCCCGGGCAGCAAGGGTGACATCACCAACGACCTGTCGGCGACCGTCGGCGACCCCAACGTCTACATCCAGGAGACGAAAGCCTTCGTCTGCAACGTGAAGAAGGGGGTGGTCTAGCCATGGCGCGCACGCTGGCAATGTTCACGGACACGTCCCTGTGCATCGGCTGTCGGGCCTGCCAGGTGGCGTGCAAGCAGTGGAACGAGCTCGGGCTCGAGCAGCCCGACTGGACCGGCACGTACCAGAACCACACCCACTTCACGGACAAGACCTTCCGCCTCGTGCGGTTCATCGAGGAGCCCGGCGCCAAGCCCAACGGCGACCTCGCCTGGCTGCTCATGTCCGACGTCTGCAAGCACTGCGCTGACGCCGGATGCTTGAACGCGTGTCCCACCGGCGCGATCTATCGCACCGAGTACGGCACGGTGAACATCAACCAGGACGTGTGCAACGGGTGCCGCTACTGCGTCTCCGCGTGCCCGTTCGGTGTCGTGTCGTTCAACGAGGCGACCGGCACCGCCAAGAAGTGCACGTTCTGCAACGACCGCATCCACAACGGCCTCGGCCCGGCCTGCGCGAAGGCGTGCCCGACCGAGTCCATCCAGTTCGGCTTCCGCGACGAGCTCGTCGCCAAGGCGAGCAAGCGCGTGGACGCGCTCAAGGCCATGGGCTTCAAGAACGCCCAGCTGTACGGCGCCGACTCCGGCGGGTTCCTGGGCGGGCGCAACGCGTTCTTCCTGCTGCTGGCCAAGCCGGTCACCTACGGCTTGCCCGACAACCCGAAACTGCCGCAGAAGAACCTCTTCGTGGACTCGCTGCTCTCCATCGGCTCGGCGCTTCTCGTCGGCATCGGCGCCCTGGTCGCCTTCCGCGGCCGCGGCGGGAAGGAGGGCTAGCGCATGTCGCTCCTGCAGTCGCCGCACTGGCCCTTCCTGATCGACGTGTACTTCTTCCTCGGCGGGTTGGCCGGGGGCGCGTTCGTCATCGCCACCGTCGCCAACCTGATCGACTCGGCGCGCTACCGCGACGTGATCCGCGTCGGGTACTACCTCTCGCTGCTGGTGCTGCTGCCGTGCCCGCTGATCCTCATCGTGGACCTCGGCGTGCCGGCGCGCTTCATGAACATGATCCTGACCTTCAACCCGCTCTCGCCGATGAGCATGGGCGCGTGGGCGCTCCTCGGATTCTCGGCCTGCGCGTTCTTCGCCGCCCTGTTCACCCTGATGGAGGACATGGGCAAGGCGCGCGACCTCTCGGGCCCCAAGCTCGTGGCCGGCGTGATCGGCGGATTCTTCGGCTTCTTCCTCGCCGCGTACCCGGGCGTGCTGATCGGCGCCACGGCGCGGCCGCTGTGGATCGAGGGGCACGCGCTCGGCGCGCTGTTCCTCGCCGTCGGCGCCTCCACGGGTGCCGCCGCCATGGCGCTGATCCTGCTGGCCCTGGGCCAGCGCGCGCGGCAGGGGATCGGCGCCGTGCGCACCATGACGGTGCTCGCGCTCTTGATCCAGATCGTCGCCGTGCTCGTGTTCATCGCCTCCGTGCAGATGTCGGGGCGCCCGGCGTCGGTGACGGCGCTCGGGGCCCTCACGGGCGGGCGCTTCGCGGGCCTCTTCTGGGGCGGCGCCATCGTCGTCGGCTCCGTGCTGCCGCTGGTGCTCGGTCTCGTCGACCTCAAGCGCCGTTCCGCTGCGCTCACGGCGCTGACCTCCGTCCTCGTCCTCGCCGGCGGCTTCCTCGTCAAATACGTCATCATGGCCGCCGGCCAGGTCTGAAGAACAACCCCGCGGATCGTCCGCGGACTGGGGGTTTGGGGGGCCCTTCGAGGCCCCCCAAACTCTTTTGAGAGCTTGCAACAGCGTATCGTGCCGACCATGGACTCCTCGCGCATCACCCCGCGCGCCCCGACCCTAGACTCCTCGCGCATCACTCCGCGATGACCGACCTCCGCGACGCCTGGACCGAGCTCCTCTCACGCCGCCGCGCCCTCGCCCCGAGTCTCGCGCCCTACGGCGAGCTGCTCGAGCGCTGGGCCGCGTGGACGCCGCCGCGGCGCGGGCCGGAGTGGTCGGCGGCGCGCTGCCGGGAGACCTGGGGGCGCGGCGAGCCGCTCACCGCCGCGGCGCCGCCGCCGCTCGCCGCCGACGCGCTCGAGGACCTCCTGGGCGGGGCCATGGAAGAGGTGGCCGCCGTCGATCCCGGCCGCGGGGCGGCGCTGCAGCGGCTGGCCGGCGCGTGGGACGCCGGCGCGCTCGGGCCCGAGACGCTGCTGCCGCGGCGCGACGGGATCGGCGACGGCGGCGTGGAGACTGCGAGCGGGCTGGACGCCGACGCCGTCAGCTTCCTCGCGTATGCGACGCTGCGACCCGCCCTGGAGGCGTGGCTCGCCCCGGCCCGGCCGCACCTCGCCGAGGTCGAGTGGGGGCGGGGAGTCTGCCCGTTCTGCGGCGCGCCGCCCGGCTTCGTCGACGTCATCGAGGGCGGGCACCGCCGCCTCGCCTGTCACTTCTGCGGCGGTGCCTGGGGCTTCGCCAAGCTGCGCTGCCCTCTCTGCGGCGTCGAGGGCACGAAGGATCTCCATCGCCTGCAGGCCGAGGCCGAGGACGCCGGTTACGTGATCACGGGCTGTCGCGCCTGCCACGCGTACCTCAAAGAACTGGACCGCCGCGAGCGCTGGAACGGCGGCCCGCCGACTCTCGAGGACTGGGCCTCGCCTCACCTCGACGTCGTCGCGCGGCGCGATGGCTTCAGGAAGCCCGTCCCCACGCTGCTCGATCTCGCCCGCCCGTCGTCCCGCTGATCACGCTCAGCCGGTCGGGAATGTGGTAAACTCCCGGGGGAATTGACATTTTAGCATCATGCATCCGCACCTACACGCCATAGCGATCGTCGCGTACATCTGCGCCATGGGGTTGGCGCTGACGCACCTCGTCCAGCGCCAGCCGCTCGTCCATCGCCTCGCCACGCTCGTCACGCTCGTGGGCTGGATCGCCCACACGCTGGCGCTGGTCGTCCTCGCCGTCGAGATGGGCCGGCCGCCGCTCGGCACGCTGCCGAACGCCGTGTCGGTCGTGGTGTGGGTCGTGGTGCTCCTACAGATGCTGGTCGAGCGGCAATCGGGCGTGACCGTGCTCGGCGCCTTCGTGATGCCCGTCGTGGTCGTGCTGAGCCTCAAGTCGTCGGTGGCGCGGCCCGCGAACCTGGCGCCCGCGCTGGGCAACGCGTGGATCTGGACCCACATCGCGCTCGCGCTGGTCGGGATCGCGGCCTTCGTGCTGAACTTCGCGGGCGCGATCATGTACCTGATCCAGGAGCGGCAGCTCCGCCACAAGCGGCCGGGCCGCTTCTACCACCGCCTGCCGCCGCTCGAGACGCTGGATCACTGGACGTATCGCACGCTCGCGCTGGGCTTTCCGTTCCTGACCACGGGCCTGATCCTCGGGGCGGTCTGGGCGCGCACGGCGTGGGGCAGCGTCTTCGCCTTCGACCCCCTCGCGTTCTTCTCGCTGGTGGCGTGGGTGATCTACGCGGGCACCCTCGCGGGCCGGGCCGCCGGCGGCTGGCACGGGCGGCGCGCGGCGTACTTCGCGATCATCGGCTTCGTCGCCCTCGTGGTGACGCTCGGAGCCGGCCTCTTTCTGCCCGGGCGGCACGGCGCCTGATGACCCTCTTCGCCGCCGGCCTCTCCCACAAGAACGCGGCGCTCGCGCTGCGCGAGCAGCTCGCCGCCGACGAGGACAAGGTGCGCGAGATGCTACGCGACCTCATGGGCGGCGGCGCGCTCCGCGAGGCCGTGATCCTCTCGACGTGCAACCGCGTCGAGGTGTACGGCGTCGCCGAGGTCCCGGGCGAGGCGCGGGCGGTGGCCTTCCGCCACCTGTGCCGCCAGCGCGGCGTCGATTTCGCCGGCGTCGAGGGCGTCCTCTACACCTACGCCGAGGAGGAGGCGATCCGTCACGTCTTCCGCGTGGCGGCGAGCCTGGACTCGATGATGGTCGGCGAGCCGCAGATCCTCGGCCAGGTGAAGGACGCCTTCGCGCTGGCCCAGGCCTGCGAGGCGGTGGGGCCGGCGCTGCACACGCTCTTCATGCAGGCCTTCGCGGTGGCCAAGCGCGTGCGCACGGAGACGGAGATCGCGCGCCACGCCGTCTCGGTCTCCTTCGCCGCCGTCGAGCTGGCCAAGAAGATCTTCGCGGGGCTGGCCGGCCGCGCCGTGCTGCTCGTCGGCGCGGGGAAGATGAGCGAGCTGGCCGCCAAGCACCTCGTCGAGCAGGGCGCCTTCCCGATCTACGTGGTGAACCGCACGTGGGCGCGGGCCCAGGAGATGGCGCGCGCGCTGTCGGGGACGGCGGTGCCCTTCGAGGAGCTGGGGACGGCGCTGGCCGCGGTGGACATCGTGATCACGTCCACGGGGGCGCCGGCGCCGATCGTGACCCGCGACATGGTCGAGCGCGTGGTCCGCGGGCGCGGCAGCCGTCCGCTGTTCTTCATCGACATCGCGGTCCCGCGCGACGTCGAGCCCGGGGTCGACGCGCTGGAGGGCGTCTACCGCTACGACGTCGACGACCTCAAGCAGGTCGTGGACGCCAATATCCGCGAACGCCTGCGCGAGGCGCAGCGCGCGGAGGCGCTCGTCGAGCGGGAGGTGGCCAAGTTCCGCGCGCGGCTGAGCGACGTGGAGGTCATCCCGACCATCGTGTCGCTGCGGGAGCGCCTGGAGGAGATCCGCGCCGGCGAGGTGTCAAAGACCCTGGCGCGCCTGCCGGACGCCACGCCCGAGACCCGTGCCGCCCTCGAAGCGCTCTCGCAAGGCATCGTCAACAAGATCCTGCACGCGCCGATCACCAAGCTGCGCGAGTCGTCGCGCGCGGGCTCGCACCGCTCGTGGCTCGAGGTCGTGCACGAGCTGTTCGGGCTGAGGCGCCGCTCGTGATCCGGGTGGCGACGCGCGGGAGTGCCCTGGCCCTGGCCCAGGCGCGCGCGGTGGTGGGCCGGCTGGAGGCGGGCGGCGCGCGCGTCGAGGTCGTGCCGATGCGCACGGAAGGCGACCGGCGGGCCGAGGCGCGCCTGGCCGCCATCGGCGGCAAGGGCCTCTTCGTCCGCGAGATCGAGGACGCGCTCCTGCGCGGCGACGCCGACGTGGCCGTCCACAGCCTGAAAGATTTGCCCGCCGAGGTGCCCCCAGGCCTGACCCTCGCCGTCTTTCCCGAGCGCGAGGATCCGCGCGACCTGCTGGTCAGCCGCGCGGGTGGCGATCTCGAGGCGCTGCCGCGGGGGGCGCGCGTGGGCTCCTCGAGCCCGCGGCGCCGCGCCATCGTGCTCTCGCTGCGCCCCGATCTCGCCGTGGAGCCGATCCGGGGCAACGTGGACACGCGGCTCGCCAAGCTGGAGGCCGGCGACTGGGACGCCATCATCCTCGCCGCGGCCGGGCTGCGGCGGCTCGAGATCACGCCGCGCCACGCGACGCTCCTCGCGCCCGACGTCTTCGTGCCCGCGGTGGGGCAGGGTGTCCTCGGCGTCGAGGCGCGCGCCGACGACGCGGCCACGCTGGCCGCCCTTCGCCCGCTCGACCACGCGGCGACGCGGGCGTGCGCCGTGGCCGAGCGCGCGTTCCTGGCGCGCCTGGGAGCCTCGTGCGTGACGCCGATGGCGGCCCACGCCCGGCTCGCCGATGGCCGGCTCGTCCTGCACGGCCTCGTGGCGAGCGAGGACGGCCGCGAGATGCTGCGCGAGCGCGCGGAGGGCGCGTCGACGGACGCCGCGGCGCTCGGCCGCGCGGTCGCCGAGGCGCTGCTCGCGCGCGGCGCCTCGAGCATCACGGCGCTCAGGCCGGTGGAGGTGAGCGGTGGGCGCTGACCGCGGCGCGCCGTCTCGCTCGGGATCCCGCGCGCGGCCCGAGACCCGTGAGACGGGACGGCCGCTCGAGGGCCGGACGATCGTCGTCACGCGGGCGGCGGCGCAGGCGCAGCGCTTCACCCAGCTCCTGGAGGCCGCCGGGGCGCGCGTCATCGAGGCCCCGGCCATCGTCATCGGACCGCCCGCGTCGTGGGAGCCGCTGGACACCGCCCTCGGCGCGCTCGACACCTTCACGTGGATGGTCTTCACGAGCGTCAACGGCGTGAGCATGGTGGATCGCCGCCTGGCCGCCCTCGGCCTGGCGTGGGCCGGCGTGGCCGGCCGCCGCGTGGCCGCCATCGGGCCGGCCACCGCCGACGCGCTCCGCGACCACGGCGTGCGGGTGGACGTGGTGCCCGCGGAGTACCGCGCGGAGGGGCTCGTCGAGCGCCTGCGCGGGCTGCTCACGCGCGGCGATCGCGTGCTGCTGCCGCGCGCGGCGCAGACGCGCGACGTGCTCGTGACGTCGCTGCGCGCGCTCAGGGTGGAGGTGGTGGAAGTGCCCGCCTACGCCACGCGGCGCGCCGAGGGCAACGCCGGACGCCTCGGCGAGGCGCTCGCCTCGGGGACGGTGGACGCCGTGACCTTCACCTCGTCGTCCACCGCGCGGAACTTCGCCGAGATGTTCGGCGAGGCCGAGCGCCGCGCCTGGCGCGGCCGCGTCGCGGTGGCCTCGATCGGCCCCATCACGGCCGCCACCGCCGCCGAGTACGGCCTTGCCACCGACATCATGCCCGCGGAGTACACCATCCCCGCGCTCGCGCGCGCGATCGCCGACTGGTTCGCCCGGATTCCGAAGCGCCCCGGCCCGCGGGGCAGAAGGAGCGAGTGATGGCCCACGGGATGTTCCGCCCCCGGCGCCTGCGCGAGAAGCCGCTGGTCCGGAAGCTGGTGCGCGAGACGGTCCTGGCCGTCGACGATTTCATCTACCCCCTCTTCGTCGTCCACGGCCGCGGCGTGCGCGAGCCGATCGCGCCGATGCCGGGCCAGCACCGCTTTTCCGTGGACGAGCTCGTCAAGGAGTGCAAGGACGCCGCGGGCATGGGCATTCCCGGCGTGCTCCTCTTCGGCATTCCTTCGGAGAAGGACCCGCGGGGCTCCGAGGCCTACGCGGACGACGGCATCGTGCAGCAGGCCGTGCGCGCCGTGAAAGACACCGTGCCCGACCTCCTCGTGATCACCGACGTCTGCCTCTGCGAGTACACGAGCCACGGCCACTGCGGCGTGGTCGAGGACGGCACCGTGAAGAACGACCCGACGCTGGAGCTGCTCGCCCGCACCGCGGTGTCACACGCCGACGCCGGCGCGGACATGGTCGCGCCCTCGGACATGATGGACGGGCGCGTGGGAGCGATCCGCGAGGCCCTCGACGAGTCCGCCTTCGTCGAGACGCCGATCATGGCCTACTCGGCCAAGTACGCCTCGTGCTTCTTCGAGCCCTTCCGCGCCGCCGCGGAGTCCACGCCGCAGTTCGGCGACCGCCGCTCGTACCAGATGGATCCCGCCAACGCGCAGGAGGCCATGCGGGAGATCGCGCTCGACCTCGACGAGGGCGCCGACATCGTGATGGTCAAGCCCGCCCTGCCGTACCTCGACGTGATCGCGCGCGCCAAGCAGGAGTTCGGCGTGCCGCTGGCGGCCTACTCGGTGTCCGGCGAGTACGCCATGATCCGCGCGGCCGGCCAGCTCGGCTGGCTCGACGAGGAGCGCGCCATGCTCGAGGCGCTCACCTCGATCCGCCGCGCGGGCGCCGACATCGTCATCACGTACTTCGCCCGGCAGGCGGCGCGGCTCCTCGAGCGCGGCCTGGGCGAACGATGAGGGTTTCGGCCAAGGGTGAGTACGCGATCAAGGCCATGCTCGACCTGGCGCTCCAGCGCGAGCGCGGGTTGATCCCCATCCAGGAGATCGCCGAGCGGCAGTCCATCCCCCAGCGCTATCTGGAGCAGGTGCTGCTCTCGCTCAAGCGCGCGGGGCTCTTGACCAGCAAGCGCGGCTCCACGGGCGGGTATCATCTGACCCGGGACCCGGAGGACATCACGGTGGGCGCGGTGCTCCGCGCGGTGGAGGGAACCCGGCATGCGTTCGAGGCGTCCCGGAGCGCGGACCTCGCCGACCTCTGGCTCGAGGTCTCGGAGGCGGTGTCGAAGGTGGTGGATCGCGTGACGTTCGGAGAGCTGGTGGCGCGGGCGCGCGAGCGTCGCAGCCGCGCCCGGCCCATGTACCACATTTAAGGACAACCATGAGCATCCACGATTCGGTGCTGGAGCTGATCGGTGGGACGCCGCTGGTGCGCCTGCAGAAGCTGCCCACGCCCGGCGGCGCCACGGTGGTGGCCAAGGTCGAGTCGCGCAACCCGGGCGGCAGCGTGAAGGACCGGATCGCGCTGGCGATGGTCGAGGAGGCCGAGCGCACCGGCGCCCTCAAGCCCGGGGGCACGATCGTCGAGCCCACGAGCGGCAACACCGGCATCGGCCTGGCCATGGTGGCGGCCGTCAAGGGCTACCGCCTGATCCTCACGATGCCCGAGGACATGAGCGTCGAGCGCCAGCGGCTGCTCGCGCGCTTCGGGGCCGAGATCCATCTCACCCCGGCCATCGAGGGGATGACGGGCGCCGTCTTCGCCGCCGAGGAGCTGGTGCGCGAGCACCCGGGCTACTACATGCCGCAGCAGTTCCAGAATCCCGCCAACCCCGCCGTGCATCGCCGCACCACCGCGCTGGAGATCCTCGGCGACGTGGGCGGGCGGCTGGACGCCTTCGTGGCCGGCGTCGGCACCGGCGGCACGATCACCGGCGTCGGCGAGGTCCTCAAGGAGAAGATGCCGGGGCTCCTCGTGATCGCCGTCGAGCCCGCGAAGTCGCCGGTGCTCGCGGGCGGCAAGCCGCGGCCGCACGGCATCCAGGGCATCGGCGCCTCGTTCGTGCCGGGCGTCCTGAACCGCGCGATCATCGACCGCATCGTGGCCGTGAAGGACGAGGACGCGACGGCGTGGGCGCGCCGGCTGACGCGCGAAGAGGGATTGCTGGCGGGGATCTCGGCGGGCGCCGCGGTGTGGGCCGCCTGCGAGGTGGCCGCCACCATGCGGCCCGAGCAGGTGGTGCTCACCGTGCTCCCGGACACCGGCGAGCGCTACCTGAGTCTCGGCTAGGCGCGGGCGCCGATCATGGCCGTCACCGTGTACATCCCCACGCCGTTCCGCCGCGCCACCGGCAATCGCGACCGCGTCGAGGTCCGCGCCCGCGACGTCCGCGCGATGCTCGACGAGCTGGAGGCCGCCCACGCCGGCCTCAAGGGCCTCGTCCGCACCGACGCCGGCGAGCTCCACCGCCACGTCTCGATCTACGTGAACGACGAGGCCATCGAGGGACTCGCCACGCCGCTGAAGGACGGCGACGAGGTCGCCATCATCCCGGCCCTGGCGGGCGGCGGATGCTGATCACGCCCGAGGAGCTCGCCGCGATCAAGCGGCAGGCCGCCGCCGAGTACCCGAACGAGTGCTGCGGGGTGATTCTCGTGCGCGGCGCCGAGCGCCGCCACATGGCCTGCCGCAACGTGCAGGACCAGATGCACGCGCGCGACCCCGTCACGTTCCCGCGCACCGCGCGCAACGCGTATTACATGGATCCGCTCGACGCGCTCCGTCTCAATCGCCTGGTCGACGAGGGCTTCGCGTTCGCCGTCATCTACCACTCGCATCCGAACGCCGGCGCGTACTTCTCCGAGACCGATCGCGGCCAGGCGCTGATCAAGGGCGAGCCCGCGTACCCGGGCGCCGTCTACGTCGTGCTGTCCGTGGTGGGGCGCGAGGTGAAGTCGCTGGCCGCGTACCACTGGAACGCCGAGTGGCGGGTCTTCGAGCGCGCCGACGCCGGCGACCTCGATGCGGAGGCGGCGTCGGAGTCGCGGCGCTTGCTCGCGGCGGCCGAGCGCCGGATCCCCGGCGGTGTGAACAGCCCGGTGCGCGCCTTCCGTTCGGTCGGCGGCGAGCCGCGCTTCGTGGCGCGCGCCGAGGGGGCGAAGCTCTGGGACGCCGACGGCAAGGCCTACATCGACTTCGTGGGCTCGTGGGGCCCGCTGGTGCTGGGGCACGCGCCGCGCGCGGTGGTGGACGCGGTGACGGCCGCGGCCCAGCGCGGGACGAGCTACGGCGCCCCGACGGGGCAGGAGGTCGAGCTCGCCGAGGCCATCGCCGCCGCCTATCCCTCGATGGAGCTCGTCCGGCTGGTCTCGTCGGGGACGGAAGCGGCCATGAGCGCGATCCGCGTCGCGCGCGGCGCGACGGGGCGCGACCTGCTCGTGAAGTTCGACGGGTGCTACCACGGGCACGCCGACAGCCTTCTGGTGAAGGCGGGCTCGGGCGGCGCGACCTTCGGCATTCCCGACAGCCGCGGCGTGCCCGCGGCGCTCGCGGCGCTGACCCTGACGCTGCCGTTCAACGACCTCGACGCCGTTCGCGCCCTCTTCCGCGCGCGCGGGAGCGAGATCGCCGCCCTCATCGTCGAGCCCGTCGCCGGCAACATGGGCGTGGTCGCGCCCGCCCCCGGTTTCCTCGCGGGCCTGCGCGAGGTCACCGCGCAGCACGGCGCGCTGCTCGTCTTCGACGAGGTGATCACGGGCTTCCGCGTCGCCTACGGCGGCGCCCAGGAGCTCTACGGCGTCCGGCCCGACCTCACGTGCCTCGGCAAGATCATCGGGGGCGGCCTGCCCGTGGGCGCCTACGGCGGCCGGCGGGACGTGATGGACCACGTGGCGCCGCTCGGCGGCGTCTACCAGGCGGGGACACTGTCGGGCAACCCGCTGGCCGTGGCGGCGGGGCTCGCCACGCTCAAGGCCCTCGAGGACGGCAAGGCCTACGCGCGCCTGGAGGCGCTCGGCGCCCTCCTGGAGCACGGGCTGCGCGACGCGGCCGGCAAGGCCGACGTGCCCCTCACGGTCAACCGCGTGGGCTCGATGCTCACGGGCTTCTTCTGCGCGGGCCCGGTCCGCGACTACGCCGAGGCGAAGGCCGCCGACACGGCGCGGTATGCGCGCTTCTATCACGCCATGCTCGATCGGGGCGTGTACCTGGCGCCGTCCCAGTTCGAGGCCGCCTTCGTCTCCCTCGCGCACGCCGAGGCCGACCTCGACCACACCGCGCGCGCCGCCGCTGACGCCATGTCGTCGCTCCTTTAGACGCCGAAGCCTCTGGACGAATGCCAACGCCTCGTGTATAAATTCACGAGCAATCCAGGCCATTTCGTGGGAGGTCGTGCGACTGTCGATGACGAAGGCGGGCGTGGGCGCGTTGGGCGTCGTGCTCCTCGCCGTCCTCATCTTCCTGGCCGTGTCGTCCTGGAGCCGTCAGCCGGCGGCGGCCAAGCCGTCGGGGCAGCCCATCGCCTTTCCGCACAACACCCACGTGCAGACCTACAAGATGGACTGCCAGTACTGCCACGCCGACGCGCGCCGCTCGGAGTACGCGGGACTGCCGTCGGTGCAGCGCTGCCTCGGGTGCCACAAGATCACGGCCGCCGACAAGCCCGAGATCAAGAAGCTGGCCGAGTACGGCGCAAAGGGCGAGTCCATTCCCTGGGCGCGCGTCTACAAGCTGCCCGAGTTCACGTACTTCCCGCACAAGGCCCACGTGCGCTTCGGCCTCCGGTGCCAGGAGTGCCACGGCGAAGTGGAGAAGATGACCACGGTAGCCGCGGTGACCGGCCCGACCCTCACCAACGACCTGCTGAACGTCGCCGGGCTCAGGCCCGCGCCGCCGGCGCTGACGATG
Source organism: Candidatus Methylomirabilota bacterium (assembly GCA_036002345.1). Lineage (GTDB taxonomy): Bacteria > Methylomirabilota > Methylomirabilia > Rokubacteriales > CSP1-6 > AR12. The sequence continues at coordinate 14,135 of DASYTM010000219.1, forward strand.
GGCTGGTGCATCGAGTGCCATCGCGAGCGGAACGCCGACGCCACGAAGCGGGCGCAGGCGCCGCTCGACTGCATCGCGTGTCACCACTGAGGCGGGCGGGCGCATGAAGCGACGCGACTTCTTCAAGATCGTGGCGGGGACCGGCGCGGCGGCCGCCGCGGGCGGCTGCCAGCAGGCCACGGAGACGATCCTGCCGCTGGTCGTCCCCAACGAGCACCTCGTCCCCGGCGTCGCCTCGTGGTTCGCCACCGTGTGCCGCGAGTGCCCCGCCGGCTGCGGCGTGCTCGCGAAGAACCGCGATGGCCGCGTCGTCAAGCTCGAGGGCAACCCGGATCACCCCGTGAACCGTGGCGGCCTCTGCATGCGCGGCCAGGCCGCGCTCCAGGGCCTCTACCATCCCGACCGGTTCAACGGCCCGCAGCGGCGCGACGGCAATCTCTTCAAGTCTGTGGGCTGGGACGAGGCGCTCAAGACGCTCGCCGACCGGCTCGCCGCCGCGCGCGGCGGCGGCAAGGGGCGCGGCGTCGCGCTCGTCTCGCAGCTCGAGACGGGCAGCCTCGGCGCGCTGATGGACCGCTTCACCCAGGCCCTCGGCACGCGCCCGCGCGTCACGCTCGAGCCGTTCGGCCACGAGGCCATCCGCGCGGCGGGCCGCGCCGTCTTCGGCCGCGACGCCGTGCCGTACTAC
>DASYTM010000220.1:0-5590 GCA_036002345.1 Candidatus Methylomirabilota bacterium
CCGCTCGCAGACAGGGCGGTTGCTGCGCACGCTGATCCACGATGGACTCAACGACGACGAGGACGACCGCGAGGCCTTCGATGGCATCCTCGCCAACGTCGCGGGCGGCATGCGCGGCGAGTTCAACCAGCGCTTCGGCCAGAACAGCAAGGACCGGCCGTGGGCGATGTGCCACCTCGAGCCGTTCCAGGTCGAGCCGCGCGGCCGGCTCAGGGTGATGTACACGAACACGTCGGCGGAATACCACCGCGGCGACGCCTCGCTGATCCACACCGATCCCGACGGCGCGCGCGACGTGGAGCATGGGCCGAGCGTGCGCGTCTATCACTTCGCGGGCACCGAGCATGGCCCCGGCGTGTGGCCGCCCACGGACTCGCAGCCCGCGCCCGCCGACCCGCACGGCTGGCTCGATCGCTCCCAGCACCTGCGCGGCGTCATGAATTATTCGCGGCTCTTGCGCGCGTGCCTGATCAACCTGGATCGCTGGGTCACCGACGGCGTGGCGCCGCCCCCGAGCCGGCACCCGCGCGTCGGCGACGGCACCGCGGTGGCGCCCGAGACGCTGACCAAGAGGTTCGACGCCATTCCCGGCGCGCGCTACCCGCGGCGCTCCGCGCGGCCGCGCCGGATGGACTTCGGCGCGGACCCCGAGATGCGGCGCATCACGCAGGCGCCGCCCAAGACGGGCGCGCCCTACGGCACGCGGGTGTCGGCGGTGAACAGCGACGGCAACGAGGTCGCCGGCGTGATCCTGCCCGAGCTGGCCGTGCCCCTCGCCACCCACACGGGCTGGAATCTGCGCCACCCCGACATCGGCGGCGCCGAGCAACTGCTCGTCTTCGCCGGCGCCACGCTGCCGTTTCCGAAGACGCGGCACGACCGTGCCGCATCCGGCGATCCGCGCCCGGCCATCGCCGAGCGCTATGGGTCGCGCGACGATTACCTGAAGCGGGTCCGCGCGGCAGCGCGCCTCCTCGTCAACGCCGGCTACCTGCTCGAGGAGGACGTCGAGACGTCGCTCGCGTTCGCCGCGCGGATGTGGGAGGCCTGGGCGTGAGCAGGCCCAAGACGTTCTCCCTGCACTGGGGCAGCGGCGTGATCGAGGAAGAGGCGCAGATCGAGACGCGGTATCACCGGCCGACCGTGCAGCTGCTGAAGTTCACGCGCGGCGCCGCGGCCGGCGACTACGAGATCCGGCTGTGTCACTACGATCTGAAGGGCCGCTTCCAGCGCTCGCCGCTGATCCTCGACGCCGCCGACGTCCCGCGCCTGGGCCGCGCGTTGCGCCGGACGCCCAGGCTCCGCCGGCTGCTGGCCCGGTTGGTCCGCTAGAGCAGGGACGCGAGCGCCGCGCCGGTGTCCTTGCCGGCGACCACGGGCACGATCTCGAACCCGATCAGCGCCGTCCACTGCGCGACCCAGCGCTGGAGCAGCGTGACGTCGTCGCACTCCATCAGCTGAAAGCACCGCCCCAGGTCCGCCGCGACCCACGAGCCGACGAAGGCGAGGCCCTCGGGCATCTGCCGGCCCTTGTCGCGAAAGTTGCGGTACACGGCCTTGCCGTCCTGGTTGCGAAACGTCTCGATGACCATGAAGAGCATGGCGTCCCCTCTCAACCGATGATGGCGACGGCGCGCGTCCAACCGGCGGAGGCGCCGCGGATCTTCACGGGGAAGCAGACGATCGTGAAGCCGTCGCCCGGCAGCGCTTCGAGGTTGTGGAGCTTCTCGAGGTGGCAGTAGCCGATCTCGCGGCCGGCCTTGTGGCCCTCCCAGATCAGCGAGGCGTCGCCGGTCTCTGCGAACTTCTCCTTGGTGTGCACGAAGGGCGCGTCCCACGACCACGCGTCGGTGCCGGTGACGCGCACACCGCGCTCGAGCAGGTACAGCGTGGCCTCGCGGCCCATCCCGGCGCCTGCCGACACGTAGTCGGCCTTGCCGTACGCCGAGCCCGCGCGCGTGTTGACCACGACGATCTCGAGCGGGGAGAGCGTGTGGCCGATCCGCTTCAGCTCGGCCTCGACGTCCCGCGCGGTCACGACGTAGCCGTCGGGAAGCGCGCGGAAGTCGAGCTTCACCCCGGGCTGGAAGCACCACTCGAGCGGCACCTCGTCGATGGCGATGGCGCGCTCGCCGCGGTTCATCGTGGAGGCGAAGTGATAGGGCGCGTCGAGGTGCGTGCCGTTGTGGGTCATGAGGCGGATCCACTCGATCGCCCACCCCTCGCCATCCGGCAGCTGCTCTTCCTTGAGCCCGGGGAAGAACGTGGTGACGTCCTTCGCGGTGTCGCGGTGTCGGAGGTACTCGATCTTCGGCCCGTACCCGGGCGGATCGGAGACGACGTCGTTCTCGATGGGCATCGACAGGTCGACGATGGTTCTGGCCATGGCGGAAGTTTATGCGATTCTTGGGCGGACAGGAGAACCTCATGACCCTGATCGAGTCGATCTCCACCGACCTGCGCCGCCTGCACGACGCGCTCGACAAGAGCCTCGACGGGCTCACGCCCGATCAGCTGCACCAGGTGCCCGCCGGCCATGCCAAGGCCAACACGATCGCGTGGAACCTCTGGCACTACGCGCGCACCGAGGACAACGTCGTGCGGTTCGTGCTGCAGAACCGGCGGCCCACGGTCTGGGTCGAGGGCGGCTATCCGGAGGCGCTCGGGCTCCATCCCGCCGCCCAGGGCACGGGGATGTCCACGGAGGAGGCGCAGGCGCTCCGCCTCAAGGACGTGCCGCGCTTCGCCGGCTACATGAAGAAGGTGTGGGCGAGCACCGAGGAGTACGCGCAGACGCTGTCGCCCGCCGACCTCGACCGCAAGGTCGCGCTCAAGTTCGTCGGCGAGATGACGGTAGCGCGCGTGTTCGCCATGGTGGGCATCACGCACGGCTTCACCCACTTCGGCGAGATCGAGCTGGCGCGAACGCTGGTCGGCGCGCCGACCGTCAGCGGGGCGTAGCTACTTCGCGACGACCGGCGCGTCCACGCTGACGTCCCACGTGACCGCGGTCGGCGTGGGCAATTCCAGCTTGTCGGCGCCGCGGGCCGTCAGCCGCACCCGCCCGCCGGTGCTTACCGTGGCGTCGAACGTCGGGAACCCCTGCCGCCGCGGCCGGCCTCGGTCCAGAACTTCACGGCCTCGGCGGGCGGCGGCGCCTTGAAGAGCATCACGCGCAGCTCGCGCTCGGCGGGCACCCAGCGGGAGACGGCCGCCCGAATCGGAATGCTCGTGGCGTTGCAGTGGAACGCGCCGCTCGCGGTGTCCGCGGCGCGCGCGGGCGCCGCCGCCGCGGCGAGCAGCACCGCCACGGCGGCTGCCAGGCGACAGAGGAGCGCCACGCGTTCCCCGGGGCGCTCCGAACGTCGGGGGTGTCGGGGCCATTTCGGGGCCCCCTACTTCAATAGATCCCGGAGCTCCGGCACCACCCAGAGCGGCGGCCGCCCGGCGTGGACGCGCAGGATGTTGTCGAACGCGTTGCGGAATCCTTTCGGCCAGTTCTCCCACGTGGGGCCCGCCGTGTGCGGCGTGATCGTGCACGACTCCACGTTGAGCAGCGGATTGTCCTTGGAGGGCGGCTCGTCCACCATCACGTCGAGCCCCGCGCCCACGATGCGCTTGGTGATGAGCGCCTTGTGCAGCGCGTGCTCGTCCACCACGGGTCCGCGGCAGGTGTTCACGAGGATGGCGGTCGGCTTCATGAGGTTGAACTGCGTCTCCGACATCATGTTCTTCGTGACGGAGGTGAGCGGCGTGTGCAGCGTCACCACGTCGGAGATGGACAGCAGCTCGTCGAAGAGCACGTAGCGCACGCCCAGCGCGTCCTCCTCGTGCTCGGGCAGCCGGATGATGTCGTAGTAGACGATCTTGCAGTCGAAGCCGCGCAGCCGCCGCGCCACTTTCTTGCCGATGTTGCCCAGCCCCACGATGCCGACGGTCTTGTTCTCGAGCTCGTAGAGCCGCGTCTCCGCGAAATCCCCCACGCGCCACTTGCCCGCCGTCACGTTGTTGTGCTGCCAGTGGAGCTTCTTCATGGTGGCGAGGATCAGCATCACCGCGTGCTCGGCCACGGCCACCGAGTTGGCGCCGCCGTTGTTGGCCACGGGCACGCCCGCCTTGCGCGCCGCCGCGAGGTCGACCGTGTTGTAGCCGGCGCTGATGAGCTGCACCAATTTCAGATTCGGCGCGCCCGCGTAGAACTCCGGCCCCAGCGGGTTGCGGGCGAAGCCCATGAAGTAGTCGGCGCCCTTCGCGGCCGCGAAGAACTCGGGGCCCTCGCCGGCGGCGACGGTGACCTCGAAGCCCGCGGGCTTCATCGACTCGAGCACTTCGAGCAGCGGCTTGGGGAACTTGGGGGCGAAGACGATACGGGGCATCCTAACTCCTCTCCGATCCGACCACGCTGACGAACGAGACGCATTCGCCCGGCGCGCCGCCGAGGTTGTGGGTGAGCGCGAGCTTGCGCCCGCGCGCGACGCTGGCGATCTGCCGCTTCCCGGCCTCCCCGCGCAGCTGGAGCCAGCACTCGAACAGCATGCGCAGCCCCGAGGCGCCGATGGGGTGGCCGAACGACTTGAGCCCGCCGTCGGGGTTGACGGCCAGCTCGCCCTCGAGATCGAAGGCGCCGGCGAGGACTTCCTTCCAGCCGGTGCCGCGCGCCGCGAAGCCGAGGTCCTCCATCAGGACCAGCTCCGTCGGCGTGAAACAGTCGTGGACCTCGGCCATGGCCAGCTCCTGGCGCGGATCCTTGATGCCCGCCTGCGCGTACGCGTCGGCGGCGGAGGCCACGACCTCCTGGAACGTCGTGTAGTCGTAGTCGGGATCGATCGGCCCGGCCGCCGGCCCCGCCACGAACGAGAGCGCCTTCACGAAGAGCGGCTTGTCGGTGTAGCGATGGGCGTCCTCGGCGCGCACGATGATGGCCGCCGCCGAGCCGTCCGACACTCCCGAGCAGTCGAAGATGCCCAGCGGCCCGGCCACGAGCGGCGAGCACGCGATCGTGTCCTTGGGGACTTCCTTCCGGAACTGCGCGCGCGGGTTCAGCGCGCCGTTCTTGTGGTTCTTCCAGGCGATGCGCGTCATGACCTCTTTCAGCTGCTCGTCGCTGACGCCGTACTTCTTGGCGTAGGCGGGGGCGAGGAGGCTGAACATCGCGGGCGCCGTCATGCCGGCCTTCGTCCCGTCGCCGGCCATGCCGATGGAGGGCAAGCCCGAGAAGCCGGAGTCCTTCAGCTTCTCGCCGCCGATGGCCATGGCGATATCGTAGGCGCCGGAGGCGATGGCGTAGCACGCGTTGCGGAAGGCCTCGGAGCCCGTCGCGCAGTAGTTCTCGAGCCGGCTCACCGGCTTGTAGTCGATCTTGAGCGGGCGCGAGAGCGTGAGCCCGCTCTGGCCCGAGAACAGCGTGCCGAGCCAGTAGGCGTCGATGTCCTTCAGGTCGATGCCCGCCGACGCCGTGGCGTCCTTGGCGGCGTCGACCAGGAGGTCGCTGACGCTCTTGTCCCAGCGCTCGCCGAACGGCGTGCAGCCCATGCCGACGATCGCCACGCGGTCACGAATTCCGTTGCTGGCCATCACTCGTCTCCTTCGG
>DASYTM010000221.1:0-2760 GCA_036002345.1 Candidatus Methylomirabilota bacterium
GTCTCGCGGCCGACGGCGATGACGCCGATCGGCTCCCCGTCGCGCAGCATGGGGACGCCCAGGAAGCTGCGGACGCCGACCGTCCGCGTCACCGCGCGCAGCGGGTAGAGCGGGTCCGCCTCGACGTCCGGCACGTGGACGACGGCACGATCCATGACGACGCGCGCGGTGAGCGACTCGCGCGTCGGCCGCATCGGAAACGCGCTGCGCATCGCCGCCAGGGCCTCCGCGGTGTTGTCGTGGTGCGCGACGAGGTGGATCCACTCGCCATCGAGCTGGAAGGCGGCGCCCATGGACGCGTCGCACAGCTCGACACTGCTTCGAATGATCGTGTCGAATACGGTCTTCACGTTCGTGTGCGAGCTGCCGATCGTGCGCAGGACCTCGCTGGTCGCCGTCTGCCGCTGAATCGTGTCGGCGAGCGCGCGGCCGCGGCGTCGCGCCGCCTCGCCCTGCGAGCGCGTGACGAGCGCGAAGTAGCTCATGTAGGCGAGCAGAAAGAGGATCGAGACGGCGGTGGTGACGGCGTTCGAGTCGGCATGGACGGGGAATCCGAGCGCGGCGCTCGTCATCGCCGCCGCCACGGCGCTGGCCAGGAGGGCGACGCCGGCGCGCGGCACGCCTCCGGCGCGCAGGTTCGACATGAGGGGCGGCAGCAAGAGCACGACGGTGGGCCAGAGGGGGAAGGCGAGGAGCGCCGAGATGATCCCGGCGGCCGCGGCATCGACCGTGACGCTGCGCTGCTCGGCTGCCCTCGGATCGCGCGAGCGCCGGGCGATCAGCAGGGCGGCGTGCGGCCACACGGCGGCGAACGCCCCGAGCACGAGCCAGAAGAGAACGCCGCGGGGCCCGCCGCTCTCGGCGACGGCGACGAGCACGAGCGCCAGAACGTAGACGCCGAGACGGGCGCGATAGTTGATGGCCACGATCGCTCGTGGCTGACGCCCCGGCGAATCAGGACCCACCATGCCTCGGATTCTAACAGACGGGCTTGCGGCTCTCTCCCTAATGCCCGCCCGATCCGCTGCGGACCCACCCGCCGTGCACCGGGTGGTGCGAGCAGATGAACTCGAGAAACGCGGGCCGACCCTTGGCGTTCTCGTCGAGGGCGCGCTTGAGGGCCGGGATGATCTCCGACGGCTGGGTGATGTCTTCGGCGTGGAAGCCGACGGCCTTGGCCATCGACGCCATGCACGCCGAGCCGTGATCCGACACCTTCCAGGTAAACGGATCGTGGCCGCCGCCCCAGAAGCCGGGGCCATAGCCCGAGTAGCCGCCGTTGTTGATGTGAAGCGTCGTGATCCCAATGCCGTAGCGCGCCACGGCCTCGAAGTTGCCCATCATGTAGCAGACGCCCGCGTCACCGGTGATGAGGACGCACTGGCGCTGCGGATACGCGAGCTTGGCGCCGACGGCCCCGGCCAGACTGAAGCCGAGCGTGGACACGTTGCCCCAGCCCAGATGACCGCGCGGGATCTGTGCCTCGTACACCGTGCTGGTCTGATCGCGTGTGTTGCCGGAGTCCGCGGTGACGAACGATGCCTTGGGGTCGAGGACCTTCATGAGATCGCCGATCACGCGATACGGGTTGATCGGCGTCTCGCTCGACTCCATCAGCGGCCGGAACTTCGCCAAGAACGCGTCCCTGGCCGTACGGATCTCGTCGAGGAGCGCCTGGTTCTTGCGGCCGCCACCCCCGCGCTTGGACAGCTCGTCGGTGAGCGCCTGCAGCGTGAGCTTGGCGTCGCCGATGACGGCGTGGCGCGTCTCGTAGCTGCGGTTGATGTCGAGCAGGTCGACCGTGCACTGCACGATCGTCTTCGCCTCGGCATCGGGGATGGCGTGGCTGAACCGGCCGGGGAAGAGGCTCGAGCCGATCGAGAACAGCACGTCGGCCTTGCGCAGGAAGTGCTCGGTGAGCGAGCCGCGCACGCCGACCGACAGCGGATGGTTCTCCGGGAAGGCGCCCTTGGCCTTGAGCGTGGTCATCACCGGCACCTGCGCCAGCTCGGCGAACTTCACGAGCTCGGCCGTCGCGTCGGCGTAATAGACGCCCTCGCCCACGTGTAGCAGTGGAGCCTTCGCGGCCAGCAGTGTCTTGATCGCGGCCGTCACGTCGTCCGGATCGGGGCCTGACCGCCAGCCCTTCACGGGCGCGTACGGATGCTCGTCGGTGTCGTACTCGCCGAGGTCGCGCGGGATGAGGAGCAGCACCGGGCCGGGACGACCCGAGCGAAGATGCGTGAATGCGCGACGCAGATAGTCGGGCACCAGCTCGGCCCGATCGATCTCTCCCACCCACTTCGTGATCGGCTTGAACGCGCCGGCCATGTCGAAGTGCGTGTGCCGGGTGGCGCCCGCGCCCACGCCCTCGGCGATGACGAGCACGGGCGACGAATCCTCCCACGCCTGGGCGACGGCGCCGAAGGCCATCTGGATGCCCGCGGCGTTCAGGCCCGCCATGACCGTGCACACGCCGATCTGCTTGCCGCACGTCACGCGCGAGAACGCGTCGGCCACGGCCACCGCGAAGCGCTCCTCGCCCATCATGAGGATGGGCACGCCTTCTTCCCCGAGTGCGTTGTTCACAGGGCTCGTGGGATAGCAGCTCACCCAGGGAATCCCCTCGGCCTTGAGGATCCGCGCAAACCCGTTGACCGCCTTGACCTTCATGCGTGCCTCCTGCGAGTAGTGCACGCGATCGTAGCCGCGGGCCGTGACGACTGCAAGGTCCTGCCCGACGGCGGGGGACAAGCCCCC
>DASYTM010000222.1:0-9691 GCA_036002345.1 Candidatus Methylomirabilota bacterium
CGCCCTCAACTACCTCGCGCCCGCTGATTTCGAAGCTACGGTGGCGCCAAGCGGCCGTACAACCCCCAACGCGCTTGCTGTGAACCGTGCGGAACGAGATTTTCCTTAGTTTCGCTGTCTCATTTTAGGGGTGCACCCCACCCCATTCCGCGGAAACATCCCCCGGCGGCGCTGGCGATAAAAGCGCGGCCGCGGCGTCAGGCGTTCGCCCGCTCCTCCTGCCACAGCCCGAGCGCGCGCACGGCGGGCTCGTCGTTGAACGAGAACAGGCACGCGGGCTCGGCCGCGGCGTTCTCGTGCTCGATCGAGTGCCACGGCGGCGCCACGAACGTGTCGCCGGGCTCCCACGTCAGCTCGGCGTCGCCGATCCGGCTCCGCCCCTGCCCCTCGATCACGTGGAAGATGCGGCTGGCCGTCGAGCGGCCCGCGCGCGCGGTCTCGCGCGGCTTCAGCCAGTGAGCCTCGGCGCCCATCGTCGCGAACGGTGACGCGCCGGTGGGCGTCACGTACGCGCGGGTGACGGGGCGACCCTTGGGAACGCTCGGCGCCATGCCCTCCAGCACGCGACGCATCGTCTTCCACGGCCACCGGAACTCCGCCTGCGTCGCGTCGTCGACGGGCGCGGGCGGGCGCGCCGGACGCAGCGGCGAGACCCACGAGGCGTCGAACGCCCGCACGAGCGGGATGTCGAGACCGTCGAGCCAGACGACGGGCGCGATGCCCTCGTGGCCGTGATCGTGCCAGCGCATCGGCGGCGTGATGATGAAGTCGCCCGGCTCCATCGCGCACTTGATCCCGTCCACCGTCGTGTAGGCGCCCTCGCCCTCGACAACGAAGCGCAGCGCCGAGGGCGTGTGGTGGTGGCTCGGCGCCGTCTCGCCGGGCAGGATCACCTGCAGTCCCGCGAAGAGCGTCGAGGTGATCCGGTACATGCCCTTGAGGCCTGGATTCTCGAGGACGAGCACGCGGCGCTCGGCCTGCTCGAGCGGCACCAGCCGCGCGGCCTCGTGCAGGAGCGGCCGGACCTCGCGCCACGACCAGCGATGCGGCACGGCGGCGCTCACCCGCTCTTTCGGCAGGAGCACGTGGAGGGCGGTCCACAGCGGGCCGAGCGAGAGCGATTCGAGCGCGTGGGAATAGGTGGGCGGCAGGGAGTCGTCGCGCGTGGAGAGACTCATCGATGTCCTCCGCGAAGTGAAGGCGATGATAGCACGTGCTAGACTGCCGCCCGATGCGTTTCGAGGTGGAGGTCTACGAGAACGATCTCGGCGAATGGGTGGCCGAGGCCGTCGAATACAAGGTGTCGGCCACCGGGCGCACCGAGAAGGAGGCGCTGGCGCGCGTGATGGACGCGCTGGCCGCCCACTTCAAGCAGTCGCCGCCCCGCCCCTAGTCGCGTCCGTCAGCAAGCCGCCGAAGATCCAGTCGCCCATCTTGAACGCCTCCACCACGGTCGCGCCGGCGCCCTCGGGTCCCGGATTCGCGTCACGCCACGCCCTCAGATGGTCTTCCGACCGGAAGAAGTTGATCGTCGTTCAGAGCGAGTCGTAGGCCCGGCACGCCTCGTCGACGCGCTTGCCGAACCAGACCATCACCCCCGCGGCGTTCGCTCCCACGCCGTGCGGCGACGCGGACAGGTGAAGCGGTGCCCCGCAGTGGTGGCAGGCCGACGTGATCTCGACGGACTCTCCGGCCATCGGCGCCATGCCCAGCGCATCCGTCGCGCAACAGGCATACCGCTCACGCCCGCCCGGGAACCGAACCCGGAACGGCGTCGGCGCCGCCGAGAACGGGTACGCGACGTCGATCTGACCCGCGTGGACGCGAATCACGTCCTGCTCGTCGAGGGCGGCCAGCGCGCCGCCCAGCGAGCCGTCGGCGATGTTCGCGACGGGAATCGGGCCGCCGCGCCGGAGGAACGTCTTCAAGATGAGGCGCGCCAGGGGCTGCTCGCGCGCGGCTCGCCGCGCGAGCTGACGCTCGAGCGGAGTGAGCGCCTTCAACTCGTCAGCCGTCAGGATCAGGAGGGAACTCAGACGAGGCCGGCCCGGATCGCTTCGACCACGACCTCCGTGCGCGTGCGAACCCCGAAGGTGCCCGCGATCTTCTCCAGCCGGTCCTTGATGGTGTGGGCGCTCAGATGGACCTGGACGGCGATCTGCTTGTTCGTGAAGCCTGTCGCGATCAGCTTGACGATCGCGCGGTCGGTCTCGTCGAGCGCGCGCATGAGGCCGAGCGGCGACCGTCCGTTGGTGGTCGTGGCGTTCGCGATCACCCGCGTCGCGACCTTCGGATCGAGCACCGACTGGCCCCGGTAGACCGCGCGAATCGTCCGCGTGACTTCCGCCAGCTCGACGTCCTTGACGAGATAGCCCTTCGCGCCGGCGGCCAGGCTCAGCAGGACGAGGCCGTCTTGCAGGTGGCCGGTGAGCATCACCACCGCCGTGCGCGGGGACACCGCGAGCACGCGCCGACAGACTTCGGGGCCGTCGATGTCTCCGAGCTTGGCGTCCAGCAGCATGACGTCCGGCCGCATGACGTCGGCGATGTGAATCGCTTCCAGGCCCGTTCCCGTCTCCCCGACGACTTCCATGTCGGCTTCCCGGCTCAGCAGCTGCCGCAGGCCGTGCCGGACGACGGTGTGATCGTCCACGACGACGATCCGAATGCGGGTCCGGGAGTTCACGGCCGCTCCCGCCTGCCGATGGAGAGCACCGAGGCCAGCGTCGCGAGCTTCTCGGGCGTCAGCGGCTTGTCCAGGTGGAAGTCGTACCCGGCGCTCCAGCTCCGGGAATAGACGATCGGGTCGCGAATGGCCGTCAGCGCGACCAGCCGGACCTCCCGGCACTTCGAGTCGGCGCGCAGGCGCTTCGCGAACTCGAATCCGTCCACGCCCGGCATGCGGAGGTCGCAGAGGATCAGATCCGGGCATCCGCCCGTCTGGAGCTTCGCGAGGGCGTCATAGGCGTTGTCGGCAGCCGTGACCGTCGCCCCCGCCCGGATCAGGAGCATCTCGGCGAGCTCCCGATGAGCAGGGTCGTCGTCCACGACCAGGGCCGTGATGGCGCGAAGAATCATGGCGGCTGGTTACGACTCACTTAGCATGCGTACTTCTACGCAGATAACTCTCAAATCCGCGCCGCGACAAGATGGAAAAAATTTACCCGAACGTGCCCCCCCTTTCGGGGGTCAGGTGGCGATCAACGTCAGGGCGCCCGGCACCACCTCCACCTCCACCGGCGTCGTGCCCCAGGGATCGCCATCGAGCTGCACGGGCACGGCTGCCGCCGCGTCGAGAGTCAGTCGCGTCGCGCGCCCCGCGCACACGTCGACGCGCGCGAGGTGGCGCCCACGCCACACCGCCCACGCGTAGGTCGCGACCGCGATGACGCCCGCCCGCTCGAACACGACCCAATCCAGGGCGCCGTCGTCGGCGCGCGCGGCGGGCGCGAGCGCCAGGCCGAGGGCGTACGCGGGCACGTTGGCGACGACGCAGCCGACGCCGGTCGCGGCCGTGTTCCCGGCCGTGACCCGCACCGGCGGGTAACGATACCGGCCGAGCGCGCGGGCGAGCGGCGCCACGTAGGACGTCCGTCGCACTCGGCGTAACGTCGTGCCCACAGCGCGCCACTCGGCAAGCCGCCGCACGACATCGGCGTCGAGACCGGCGCTCAGCATCAGGGCGAAGAGGCGGCTCCGGCCGGGCGCGGTGGCCCGCCCGAGATCGAGCGGCCGCATGCGGCCGGTCGCGAGCGCTCGCGCCAGGGCCCCGGCATCGTCGGCGAAGCCGAAGGCGGCCGCGAAGAGGTTCTCGGTGCCGGCGGGAAACGCGGCGAACGGCGTGCCCGGCGCCAGCTCGTTGATCACCTGCGCCACCGTGCCGTCGCCGCCCGCCGCCACCACGGCGCGGCAGCGCGCCATCACGGCGCGGTCGGCGAGCGTGGCCGCCCGCTCGCGCGCGTCCCAGACGACGCGCGAGCTCTCGCCGAGCGCGGCCAGCTCGCGCGCGAGCGCGTCCACGCGCCGCCGGTTGTCGGCGGCGCCGCTGTAGGGATTGGCGGCCACGAGGATCATCGACGTCGGGAGTATCATAACGGTCGACCCATGAGCGGCGCGCTCGCCGGACTCCGCGTGATCGACTGCTCCCGCCTCATCGCCGGCGGCGTGCTGGCCACTGTGCTCGCCGACCACGGCGCCGACGTCGTCAAGATCGAGAATCCGCGGGGCGGCGACCCGCTGCGGACGTGGCTGCGGGAGCGCGGCGAGCTGTGGTGGAAGGTCTACGCGCGCGGCAAGCGCTCCGTCACGCTGAACCTCACCGTCCCGCGCGGCCAGGCCCTGCTGAAGCGCCTCGTGCGCGACGCCGACGTCCTCGTCGAGAACTTCGTGCCCGGCACCTTCGAGCGGTGGGGCCTCGGCTGGGACGCCCTCTCGGCGGAGAACCCGCGGCTCGTCTTCGCGCGCGTCTCGGGCTGGGGCCAGGACGGTCCGTACCGCGACCGGCCCGGCTTCGGCACGATGGTGGAGGCGATGAGCGGCTTCGCCCACACCACGGGCGAAGCCGAGGGGCCGCCCACCCTGCCCTCGTTCCCCATGGCCGACATGGTGGCGGCGCTCGCGGGGTGCAACGCCGTGCTCGCGGCCCTGCGCCATCGCGACCAGGTGTCGGGGCGCGGGCAGGTCGTGGACATCTCGCTCTACGAGCCGCTCCTGTCGCTGCTCGGCCCCGACGCGGCCGGCTACGCGCTCGACGGCACGGTCCGCCAGCGCCGTGGCAACACCTCGGACAACGCGAGCCCGCGCGGGACGTATCGCACCCTGGACGACAAGTGGATCGCGCTCTCGGCGTCCACGCCCGCCTCGGCGACGGCCGTGTTCACCGCGCTGGGGCTCGAGAAGCTGCTCGACGACCCGCGCTTCGCCACCAACGACGCGCGCGTCGAGTTCAACGAGCTGGTGGACGCGACGCTGGCGCGGGCCATCGGCCAGCGGACGCTCGTCGAGATGCGCGCGCTCTTCGAGGGGAGCGACCTCACCGCGTGCCCCGTCTACGACATCGCCGACATCACCGAGGACCCCCACGTGATCGCGCGCGGCATCCTCATCGACGTGCCGGATCCGGCCCTCGGCGCGGTGCGGATGACGGCGCCCACCCCGCGGCTGGCCGCGACGCCCGCCTCCGTGCGCTGGGCGGGCCCGGATCTCGGCGCCCACAACCGCGAGGTCTACGGCGCGCTCGGCGTGAGCGACCCGGAGCTGGAGAGCCTGACCCGCGACGGGGTCATATGAGCCGCGGGCTGGTCCTGGCGCTCGCCGCGCTGCTGCTCGGCGCGGTGCCGGCGGCCGCCGCCGACTACTACACGGGCCCGCTCATCGACGCGCACGCTCACCTCCCCAACGCCGGCACCATCGACGCCTACGCGGCGGCCATGAAGCGCAACAACGTGCGCAAGGTCGTGCTGCTGGGCGCGGGCGGCGTGCAGCCCGACGAGACGGAGTGGATCGAGGCCGCCGTGAAGAAGTATCCCGACCTCGTCGTGGCCGCCGTGCGCGTGCCCGACCCCACGAAGATGGCCGCGGCCGGCCAGCTCGACGTGGAGCTGGCGCGCACCAAGGCGCGCGTGGTCGGCGAGGTCCACCTGCGCCAGGCCAACCTGAAGATCGAGCGCGACCCGTCCTCGCCCGCCTTCATGAAGATCCTCGAGCTGTGCGCGCAGCGCGGCGTGCCGATCGTGGTCCACCACGAGCTGACGCCGGCGGCGTCCGCGAACCTCGAGGCGGCGCTGGCCGCCCACCGCGCGGCGACCGTGGTGCTCGCGCACGGAGGGGCGGCGAAGCCCGCGGACCTCGAGCGGCTGCTCGCGCGCAACGTCAACCTCATGGTCGATCTGTCCGGGATGCACTTTCAGCGCAAGCCCTCGCTCGCCACGGAGAAGGGCCCGCTCGACCCGCGGTGGAAGACGCTGATCGCCAAGATGCCCGATCGCTTCGTGATGGGCCTGGACGCGTGGTCGGCGCGCCTGTTCGAGCCGGCCATGCTCGATCGCCTCATGACCTGGACGCGCCGCGTGCTCGGGGAGCTGCCGCCCGACGCCGCCGAGCGCGTCGCGTGGAAGAACGCCTCGGTCCTCTACCAGATCGACTGACGTGGCCGCCAATCCCTTCGCGCGGGCGACCGCCTGGTCGCTGCTGGAGAGCGTCGCCGCCCGCCACCCCGCGCGCGAGGCCATCGTCTTCGGCGACGAGCGCGTCACGTTCGCGGGCCTGCGGGACCGCGCCCGCGCCTTCGCGGCCGGCCTCGCCGCGCTCGGCCTCGGCCGGGGCGACGCGCTGGCCATCTGGCTGCCCAACCGCCCGCTGTGGTTCGTCGCGCAGTACGCGGCGGCCAGCCTCGGCGTGGTCGTCGTCGCGCTCAACCCGCGCTACCGCGCCCACGAGCTCTCCTACATCCTCGGCCAGTCGAAGGCCGTCGCGCTGCTGCTGACCGACCGCCTCGGCGCCGTGGACTACTTCGACACGCTGGAGGACGTATTGCCGGAGCTCGCGGACGCCGTGCCCGGCGAGCTGGCGAGCGCGAAATTCCCGAGCCTCCGTCACGTGATCGTGGACGCGGAGGACGTCTACGCCGGCTGCCACCGCGTGAGTGACCTGCTCGAGACGGGCGCGGCGACGCCGGCCGCCGTCGGCGCCGACGACCTGTTCACGATCCTCTACACCTCCGGCACCACGTCGTTCCCCAAGGGAGCGATGATCACGCACGCCAACTGCGTGCCGCACGGCTGGAACGTCGGCGAGACGCTGCGGCTCACCGAGGCCGACCGCGTGCTCCATGCCCTGCCCGCGGCGGGCACGTGGGGCGGCGTCAACATTCCGCTCACGGCGTGGAGCCACGGCGCCTGCCTGATCCTGATGGACGTCTTCGACCCGCCGCGCGCGCTGCACCTGATCGAGCGCGAGCGCTGCACGGTGTGGAACGCCGTCGACAGCATGCTCATCCCCGTCCTCGACCATCCCGACATGCGACGGCGCGATCTCTCGTCGTTGCGCACGGGCGGGATCGCCGCCGTGGGCGGCGGCCGTCACGGCCTGCTCGAGGAGACGCTGGAGCGGCTGCTGCCGCTGGCGTTCCAGCCCTACGGGATGACGGAGGTCAACGCGATGTCGCTCCTCCACGAGCTGGACGAGCCCGCGGCCGACCGCCTCCTGCCCGGCGTGTGGCCCGCCCCGGGGCTGGAGGCGCGCGTCGCCCATCCGGACACGGGCGCGGCCGCCGGCGTGGACGAAGAAGGCGAGCTCCAGTTCCGCGGGGCGCTCGTCACGCCGGGCTACTTCGACAAGCCGGAGGAGACGAAGGCGGCCTTCACCGCGGACGGCTGGTTCAGGAGCGGCGACCTGGCTCGGTGTGACCCCAAGGGGCGCATCATCTTCAGCGGCCGGCTGAAGGAAACGCTCCGCATCAGCCACCACATGGTGGCGCCGGGGGAGATCGAGCACTTCCTGCTCGCGCATCCCGACGTGGCGCAGGCCTTCGTGGTGGGCGTCCCGGATCCGAAGACCAACGAGGCGGCGGTGGCCTACGTCATTCGCAAGCCCGGCGCGCGCGTCAGCGAGGACGAGCTGCGCGCGTGGTGCCACGGCAAGATCGCCTCGTTCAAGATCCCACGCGGCGTGCGCTTCGTGGACGACGTGCCGCGCACGCCCAGCCCGCACGGCGACAAGGTCCAGCGCGTGAAGCTCCGCGAGATGGCGTGCAAGGAGTTCGCCCGATGAGCCTTTCCACCCCGTTGTGCACGCTGCTCGGCATCGAGCACCCCATCCTCCAGGCAGGCATGGCCGGCGCGGTGGGCCCGGAGCTCGTGGCCGCCGTCTCGAACGCCGGCGCCCTCGGGATCCTGCCCGGGCTCAACGTGCCGCCCGACCGGCTGCGCGAGCAGATCCGGAAGATCCGCACGCTCACCGACAAGCCGTTCGGCGTGAACCTGTGGCTGCACGGCGACATGTGGCCGCCCGCCGACGTGAGCAAGGTCCCCGCGACGACCGTGACGGCCGTGCGCGCGACGCTCAACGGCATCCGCGCGCGGCTCGGGCTGCCCGCCTCGACGGCCGCGCCGAGCACGAGCCCGGACATCGTCGGCGGCGCCTTCGAGGTGATCGTGGAGGAGCGCGTGCCCGTGTTCACGGCGGCCGTCGGCGAGCCGACGCCCGACATGGTCCGCCGCTGCCACGAGCGCGGCGCCAAGGTCATCGCGATGGTGACGACGGCGCGGCAGGCGCGCGTGGTGGAGGGCGTGGGCGTGGACGCCCTGGTCGCGCAGGGCAGCGAGGCGGGCGGCCACCGCTCGCTCGGCGTCAAGCCCGACCGCGTGGCCGCGGCCGGCATCGGCACCCTCGCGCTCGTGCCCCAGGTGGTGGACGCGGTCAGCGTGCCCGTCATCGCGGCGGGCGGCATCGCCGACGGCCGCGGGCTGGCCGCCGTGCTCGTGCTCGGCGCGCAGGGCGCCCAGATCGGCACGCGCTTCGTGGTGACGCGGGAGGGCACGGCCGCGGACTTCCGCAAGAAGGCCGTGCTCGAGGCGGAGAGCGAGGAGACCGCGCTCTCCGACGTCGTGAGCGGGTTGTGGTCGCGCTACATCCGCAACGCCTACATCGACGAGTACGAGAAGACCGGCGCGCCCGTGCTGCCCGTGCACGCGCAGACGCGCTTCGCCCAGGACATCTTCGACGAGGCCGCCAAGCGCGAGGACGCCGCGTGGCTGCCGCTCGCGACGGGGCAGAGCGCGGGACTGGTCCACGATCTCCCCGGCGCGGCCGAGGTGGTGGAGCGGATCGCGCGCGAGGCCGAAGCCGTGCTGGTAAGATGGCGCGCCATGGGAGACCGCCGCTGAAGCTCGACGTCGGCATGCTCACGCACGATCTGCGCACGCTGCCGGACTACGCGCGCAAGGTCGAGGCGCTCGGCTACGACTGCCTCTGGTCCGCCGAGACGCAGCACGATCCGTTCCTGCCGCTGGCGGTGGCCGCGACGGTCACCTCGAAGATCAAGCTCGGCACCTCGATCGCCGTGGCCTTCCCGCGCAGCCCCATGATCCTCGCCCACATCTCCTGGGATCTCGCCAAGGCCTCGGGCGGGCGCTTCATCCTCGGCCTCGGCTCGCAGGTGAAGGGGCACAACGAGCGGCGCTTCTCGGTGAAGTTCGAGTCGCCGGCGCCGAAGATGCGCGAGATCGTGCTGGCCCTGCGCGCGATCTGGGACTGCTGGCAGAACGGGACGAAGCTCGCCTTCAAGGGCCAGTTCTTCCGCTTCGACCTCATGACGCCGTTCTTCGATCCCGGCCCCATCGAGCACCCGCACGTGCCGATCTACATCGCGGGCGTGAACGCCGCCATGTGCCGGGTCGCCGGCGAGGTCGCGAACGGGCTGCACGTGCACCCGTTCAACAGCCCGAAGTACCTGCGCGAGCTGGTGCGGCCGGCCGTGGAGGACGGCATGGCGAAGACCGGCCCCAAGGACTTCGCCTACGTCACCTCGTCGTTCGTCGTGGTCGGCGACACCGAGCAGGAGATCGCGCAGCAGAAGCAGGCCGTCAAGCAGCAGATCGCCTTCTACGCCTCCACGCGGACCTACGAGCCCGTGCTGGCCGCCCACGGCTGGCAGGACCTCGTCCCGCACCTGCACCGCAAGTCGGTGGAA